>URQU01000032.1 GCA_900550055.1 uncultured Coriobacteriaceae bacterium
TTCACCGGCACGCCGTGGATGGCGGCCGTGGCCATTTCCTGAGAGTTCATCTGGAACGAGCCGTCGCCGGCAACGCAGACCACCTGGTCGTCCGGGCAGCCGAAGGCCGCGCCGATGGCCGCGGGGAACCCGAATCCCATGGTGCCCAGGCCGCCGGAGGAGATGAACGTGCGCGGCTTCTCGCGATCGATGAACTGCGCCGCCCACATCTGATGCTGGCCGACCTCGGTGACCACGATGGAATGCTCGGGGTCGAGCTTGCGCGAGAGCTTCTGCATCACCGTCTCCGGCACGATGCGACCGGGGTCCTCCACCAGGTCGGAGTGGTAGAACGGGAAGCGACGGCGCCACTCGGCGATCTGCGCGAGCCAGGGTGCGGTGATGGGCTTGGCACCGGCCTTGGCAACCGCCTCGTTGATGCCGGCGAGCACGCCGCGAAGGTCGCCGACGATGGGGATCTGCACCTTGCGGATCTTGCCGATCTCGGCCGGGTCGATATCGATATGGATGACGTCGGCATGCGGGGCGAACTCGGAGAGCTTGCCCGTCACACGGTCGGAGAAGCGCGCGCCGCAGGCGATGATCAAGTCCGACTCGGTCATGGCAAGGTTGGCGTACTTCGAGCCGTGCATGCCCACAGGTCCTATGTTGAGCGGGTTGGAAGCGGGGAACGCGCCCTTGCCCATAAGCGTGGTGACCACGGGCAGCTGCAGCGCGTCAGCCAGTTCGACCAGCTCATCGGCCGCACCGGAGCTGACCACGCCGCCGCCGACGTAGAGCACGGGGCGCTCGGCACGCTGCATACGCTGCACCGCCGCGCGAATCTGCTTGGCATTGCCGCGGTAAGTGGGGCGATACGAGGGCAGGTTCACCTTATCGGGATAGTCGAAGACCATCTTCTCCGACAGGATGTCGGAAGGAATGTCGATCAGCACCGGGCCAGGACGGCCGGATGCGGCGATATGGAACGCTTCGCGAAAGGTGGTCGTCAGCTCATCGGTGGACTGCAGCAGGAAGGAGTGCTTGACCACGGGCATGGTGATGCCGACGATGTCGGACTCCTGGAAGCTGTCGGTGCCGATGACGCCGCGCGGCACCTGACCGGTGATGACCACGAGCGGCACGCTGTCCATATAGGCGGTGGCGATGCCGGTGACCGTGTTGGTAGCGCCAGGGCCGGAGGTAACGATGACCACGCCGACGTTGCCCGTTGCGCGCGCATAGCCATCGGCCTCGTGCACCGCGCCCTGCTCATGACGGGCGAGCACATGATGCAGCTGCTTGCTGTCGTAGAGCGCGTCGTAGATCTTGATGGCCTGGCCGCCCGGGTAGCCGAACACCAGGTCGACGCCTTCGGCCTCGAGCGAGGCCACCACAGCCTGCGCGCCGATCATCTCTTCGCCCTGCTTGGGGTTTTTGCTGCCCAGACCGCGAGGCTGGCCTGCGGTGGACGCGTGCTTATCTTGCTTGCGTTCGCTCATGACACATACGCTCCCTTGTCTGCGGAGGAAACCAGCTTGGCGTACTTGGCCAGCACGCCATGGTTGTGCTTGGGGGCCGGCGCGACGAAAGCCGCGCGGCGGGCCGCCAGCTCGTCATCGTCGACGTGCAGCGTGATGGCGCCGCCCTCGATGTCGACGGTGATCTGATCGCCGTCCTCGATCAGCGCGATCGGGCCGCCGGCGGCGGCCTCGGGGCTGATATGACCCACGCACGGGCCCTTGGAGGCGCCGGAGAAGCGGCCGTCGGTGAGCAGGGCCACCGACTTGGAAAGACCCATGCCCACAATGGCGCTGGTGGGCGTGAGCATCTCGCGCATGCCCGGGCCGCCGGCGGGGCCTTCGTAGCGGATGACCACCACGTCGCCAGGGTTGATCTTGCCGGCGAAGATCGCCTCGCAGGCCTGCTCCTCGGAGTCGAAGCAGCGCGCCGGGCCCGTGTGCGTGAGCATGGACGGATCGACCGCAGACTTCTTCACGATGCCGCCGTTGGGGGCCACGTTGCCGTGGAGCACGCGCAGGGCGCCCACCTTGGAGAAGGGGTTGTCGTGCGTACGGCACACCTCGCCGTCGGCGGGCTTGGTGCAGTTGGCCAGGTACTCGTTCATGGTGCCCATGACCGTGAGCGCGCTGCGGTCGAGCAGGCCGGCTTCTGCCAGCTCGTGCATGACCACCGGCACGCCGCCGACGGCGTACAGGTCGATGAGCGGGCGCGGGCCGGAGGGCTGCAGCTTCACCAGGTGCGGGGTGCGGGCGCTTGCGGCGTCCCAATCGTCCATGGTGATGGGACGGCCGGCCTCCTGCGCGATGGCGGTGAGGTGCAGCACCGTGTTCGTGGAACCGCCGAAGGCCATGTCGCACTCCATGGCGTTATGGATGGCCGACTCGGTGATGATGTCCTTGATGCAGATGCCCTTCTCGAGAAGCTCCATGACCTTCATGCCGGCATGCTTGGCCAGGCGCAGGCGCTCGGAGTACACGGCGGGGATGGTGCCGTTGCCGGGAAGCGCGATGCCCAATGCCTCGCACAGGCAGTTCATGGAGTTGGCGGTGAACATGCCGGAGCAGGAACCGCACGTGGGGCAGGCGGTATCCTCGAAGTACTTGAGCTCCTCTTCGGTCATAGTGCCCGCGGCAACCTGGCCGGCGCCGTCGAAGAGCGTGTTCAGGTCGGTGGTGGTGCCCTGCGAGCAGCCGGGCTGGTGGCCGGGAAGCATAGGGCCGCCGGAGACGAACACCGTGGGGATGTTCGCGCGCAGCGCGCCGAGCAGCATGCCGGGGACGATCTTGTCGCAGTTCGGGATGCACACGGCCGCGTCGAAGGCGTGGCCCTGGACGGCGCACTCGAAGCTGTCGGCGATGGCCTCGCGCGACACGAGCGAGTAGTGCATGCCGTCGTGGTTCATGGCGATGCCGTCGCACACGCCGATGGTGGAGATCTCGAACGGGACGCCGCCGGCCATGTAGATGCCGGCCTTCACTGCTTCGCAGATTTTATCGAGGTTGTTGTGACCGGGGATGATGTCGTTGCGGGAGTTGAACACCGCGACAAGCGGGCGCTTCAGCTCCTCGTCGGTCAGGCCGTCGGCCTTGAGCAGGCTGCGGTGAGGGGCGCGCGGAATGCCGCATCTGACGGCGTCGCTGCGAAGTTGCATGCCAATCCTTCTTCCTTCTTCTGCCCTTTTGGGGCATAAAAAAATCCTGCTGCAAGCAACCTGCACCAGGACCACAAAAGAGAAGGCATATACGCATAGGCATATGCGACGCATAACGGAGTCACCGGTTCAGATTACTTGCATCGGCCTTAGACGAATGTTACTCGCTTAAGAACCGCGCGTTCGTCGGAACTGCTCGGAGGGGTTTTCGAGCCCGCCCACCACCGGCTTGCAGTAACCGCCGGCTTGCTTGAAGATGGGTTCGTCTCTACTATCCTCGTCAAAGCATTTCGCTTATGAACTTGTTGGCGTAAGTATACTCTCCGATAAAAGGATGGCAACTATTTTCTCACGAAATGTTCGAATTAGCCGTAGCGCCGGCCGCTTGGCGCATGAGAACATTCCGGTTGAGCGATAACGCCCACCATCGCGAAGCGGACAGATCGTTCGCTTCCGGCCCGAAATGGAGGAAAGGCATGGATTACCGTCAGCTTACCATCAGCCCCGAGGCGCGTATCGCGCCGAACGCTACCATCATCGGCAAGGTTTCGCTTGCAAAGGACGTCACCGTGTTCGCCGGCGCCAGCTTGCGCGGCGACTACGGTTCGCGCATCGAGGTGGGCGAAGGGTCGAACATCCAGGAAGGCGTTTGCGTGCACGTGGGCGCGACGACCCCGACCGTTATCGGACGGGGCTGCACGGTCGGCCACGGCGCCATCGTGCACGGCTGCACCATCGGCGACAACGTGCTGGTGGGCATGGGGTCGATCGTGATGGATAACGCGCAGGTGGGCGACAACTGCATCATCGGCGCCGGCGCGCTGGTAACGGGCGGCACGCAGATCCCGGCCGGCTCGCTCGTTATCGGCAGCCCGGCAAAGGTCAAGCGCGCGCTGACCGACCAGGAGATCGCCGCGAACCGCGTGGATGCGCAGGAGTACGTGGAGATCGGCAAAGACCTGGTGGCACAGGGGCTCATGCACCCCGGCGATGCGCTGCCGAGCGATTCCATGACGATCGCCCTGTAAATCCGGCTTGATAGAGAAAAGCCCGGGAACGTTCCCGGGCTTTTTCATGGGCTGGCGGCGATGCGCCTTGCCCTGCAGCATGCGCGAACGTACCTCCGTCCCCTGTTCGCGCGAACAGGGGACGGAGGCGCGTTCACGGTGGAGGACCGGACGCCCCAGCACACCCCTCGAGCCTGCCCCGCTTTTGCGGTTACCAGTTTACACCGGCTTTCGCGCGGTGAGCACCCTTGGACGTCCTGCCAGGTCATCCACGATGCGCACGTGCGCGAACCCTGCTTGCCTCGCAAGGTCGGCGGCTTGGACCAGACGCGTCTCGTGCAGCTCGAACGCGAAGCCGCCGCCAGGGCGCAGCGCCACCATGGTCCACGGGAGCAAACGGCGAAGGATATCGTTGCCGTCGGCGCCGCCATCCAAGGCAAGGGCAGGCTCGAAATCGGCCACTTCCCTGGGTATCTCGGCGAGAACCGCCGTCGGGATGTAGGGCGGATTGGACACCACAAGGTCCAAACGTCCGAGGGCAGCAGCAGGGACGCCTGCGCCCAAATCGCATTGCTCGACGCGTACGCGATCGGAAAGCCCCAGATCATAGGCGTTTTCCTTTGCAAGCGATACCGCCTTAGGCGAAATGTCCGTGGCGATGAGGCGGGCATCGGGGCGCTCGTAGGCGATGGAGCATGCGATGCAGCCCGAGCCCGTGCAGATATCGGCGACAAGCAGCGGGCGCGGCTTCGCGGGAGCCGCCGAAACGTCGGCGCGATCGCCGTCGGCGTGCTGGCCGTTAAGGTACTCGCTGATGACCTGCTTCGATTGTTGAAGCGCCGCAGGGTCGTCGGACTCCTCGGCCTGCGCCGCCTCGGCGGCTGCGGCCTCGGCGGCGATGATCACGTCGCCCTCCCATGCGTCGATGGTGCTATCGAGCGCAACGCGCTTCTTCGCCGGCGGCAGCAAGGCAAGCGCCTCACTCACGAGCACCTCGGTCTCCGGGCGCGGGATGAGCACACCGGGACGCACCTTCACCGTGATATGGCGAAACGCCGCCTCGCCGGTGATGTATTGCAGCGGCTCTCCCCTGCCGCGGCGCGTCACGAACCCGCGCAGCTTGTCGCGTTCGTCCATGGAAAGCGGGCGATCGAAGTTCACGTACAGCTCGATGCGCGACAGCCCGCACGCTTCCGACAACAGCCATTCGGCGGACAGGCGCGGATTCTCGTCGCCTTTGCCCTCCAAATAGCCGACGGTCCAATCGAGCGCGGCCTTAACGGTCCAGATGTCGGTCATGCTTGAAACCTTCCTGTATGCGAAACGCTGCGGCTCCGTGCAAGGCACCGCGGCGCACGGAACCCATCGGCTCACAAGAACCCCTCTGATGGGCACGTGCGCCGGCGCCGTTTCCCCCACATGAAAAAGGCGAGCAGGATGCTCGCCTTTGACGTTTGCGATTGCGTGGATCCTACACGGCCTCTTCGAGCTTCTGGGCGCGATCGGCGGCCTGAAGCGCGGCGATGACGTCGCCAAGGCCGTCGCCCTGCAACACGCTGGTGTAGGTGGAGTTGAAGCCGATGCGATGATCGGTCACGCGGTCCTGCGGGCCGTTGTAGGTGCGAATCTTCTCCGAGCGGTCGCCCGAGCCGATCTGGGCCAGGCGCTTGGCGCCCTCGGCAGCCTGCTGCTCGGCGAGCATCTTCTCATACAGACGGGCGCGCAGAACGGCCATTGCCGCGATCTTGTTCTGCAGCTGGGACTTCTGGTCCTGGGACTGCACGACCAAACCCGACGGCAGGTGCGTGATGCGCACTGCGGAGTCGGTGGTGTTGACGCACTGGCCGCCCGGGCCGCCGGCGCGGTACACGTCGATGCGCAGGTCGTTCTCGTTGATGTCGACCTCGACCTCGTCGGCCTCGGGCAGCACCGCCACCGTTGCGGTGGAGGTATGGATGCGGCCCTGGGACTCGGTCTTGGGGACGCGCTGCACGCGATGGACGCCGGACTCGAACTTCATGACCGAATACACCTTGTCGCCCTTGACCTTGAACTGGACCTCCTTGTAGCCACCCGCGTCGGAGGGGCTGACGTCCATGAGCTCGATCTTCCACTTGCGCGAGGAGCAGAAGCGCTCGTACATCTTGAACAGGTCGCCCGCGAAGATGGCGGCCTCGTCGCCGCCGGCGGCGGCGCGGATCTCCACGATGATGTCCTTCTCATCGGCGGGGTCGGAGGGGATGAGCAGGAACTTGATGTCCTCTTCCAGGCTGGGAAGCTGCGCCTCGGCGGCCGAAATGGTCTCCTGGGCGAACTCCTTCATGTCGGGGTCGCCGAGCATCTCCTTGGCCTCGTCGATATCGGCGCAGGCCTGCAGGTACTCGCGGGACTTCGCCACCAGCTCGCCTTGGTCGGAGTATTCCTTGGCCAGCTTGTTGTATTCCTTCTGATCGGCAAGCACGGCAGGGTCGCTCATCTTGGCCTGCAGCTCCTCGTAGGCCTTGATGATCTTCTCCAGCTTGTCGCGCATTTCGCTATCTTGCATGGTCGGTGCATCCTTTGTCATATGTTGCCGGTGGCCGCGGACGGACCCGCGGCATGGGCCCTGCCGGCGCGATGAGCGCGGCAGGGCCGTTGTCGAACCGTAAAATCTTATCAGATTGCAACATAGTTTGCAGCCTGCTCCGCACAGACTGCACCATCGGACACCGCCGTGACCACCTGTCGAAGCGCTTTTGCGCGCACATCGCCCGCCGCGAACACGCCGGGGATGGAGGTTTCGCCGGTCTCGGATGCTGCGATGTAGCCACCCGCGTCAACGGGTAAGGCGCCCGCAAGGAACTCGGTGTTGGGCTGCGTGCCCACCGCAACGAACACGCCGTCGACGGGCACGGTTTCCAGCGTGCCGTCGCCGACATGTTCCACCTGGGCCGAAACGAGCTTGCCGCCTTCCCCATGCAGGGCGCGCACCTCGGTGTTCCACATGAAGGAGACGTTTTCCAACTTCGCCAGCTGATCGTGGTACACGCGCGTTGCGCGCAGCTTGTCGCGACGATGCACCAGGATGACGCGCTCGGCAAGGCGCGAAAGGTAGATGGCGTCGGCCGCTGCGGTGTTGCCGCCGCCGACCACCATGACGGTTTTCCCGCGGAAGAAGTTGCCGTCGCAGGTAGCGCAATAGGATACGCCACGGCCCGTGAGCTCGGCCTCGCCGGGCACCCCGAGCTTGCGCGGACGCGCGCCCGTGGCCACGATCACGCTGCGCGCGCCGTAGGCGCCATATGGCGTGACCAGCTGCTTCACCGGCGATACCAGGTCGAGCGAAGACACCTCCTCGTTGATGATCTGCACTCCGAAGCGCTCGGCCTGCTCTTTCATGGACCATGCAAGCTCGAAGCCTCCGGCGCCTTCCGCAAACCCCGGGTAGTTCTCGATGCGCTCGGTTTGCGCCAACTGCCCGCCGGGTGAGAGGCGCTCAAACACCGCGACGCGCAACCCTGCGCGCGCAGCGTACAACCCCGCGGTCAAGCCCGCCGGGCCCGCGCCGATAACGGCGACGTCGAAGGTTTCACCGCTGGGCGCCTCGGGTGCGACCGGCACGCCGGATCCACCTTGCATGTTGTTCGATAGGTTGTTCATAAGCATCCCCCATATCCGCGGCCCGAAGCCGCGTTCGCTGCATGTCTTGGGTTCAGTATAGGGGCTCAAACGGTCTCTCGCGTTATTGTTGCCGTATTGGTGCCATTTCTACAAATCGGGCGCGATACCGCATGATACTTGCGTGACGTAATGAAAGCCGCAACCACGTAAGCCGTCTTCTGGACGGTTTTACAGAAAACACGGCCTGATTTTGACGCCTGCGCCGGACATCTGGGTGGTATTTGGGGCGTTTTTCAGCATCCAGCTGCCAAAAGCCCAGGTCAGGCTTAGCGATAATAGCGATTCTTCCTGCAAAACAGCCCAGAAGATGGTCCGCACGCAGCAGCAGCAGCCGCTGAGCGCGGGCGCACACCCAACCGCAATCGCCGCACGCCACGGCACGCCAAGCCCACCGGCTCCTTCCTTTCCCTATTCCTTGCGCGCCTTGTGGCGGCGATACAGCAAGGCGCCGGCAAGGATGGACAGCAGCATCTGCAGCACCGTCGGCGAGAACCAGATGCCGTCCACCTGGAACAGCCGGCCCATCACGAACACCACGACGCATACGGTGACGGCCTCGGCAACGACGAGCATGTTCGAGGAACGCGAGTCGTCCACGGCGTAGAAAAACGACGTGGTGGTATGCGTGAAACCGTAGAAAATGTAGCAGATGGAAAACACCGGAAGCGCGTACGCGATAACCGGCGCCGCGATATCAGAGGCGCCGAACAGCACCGGGATGGCATGACGAACCATGTACACGATCCCAAGGCCCACGAAGCCGAGGGCGATCGCCACCACGTAATTGGTATTGCGCAGCCTTCGCACCGCGCGCAGGTCGCCTGCCCCGCGGTAGACGCTGATGAGCGGCTGGCTGCCGTCGCCGACGCTTTGGATCACGATCTGAACGAAATAGGCGACGTAAGCGATAGCGGCATACGCTGCCAGCGCGGTCTCACCGCCGTAATACGACAACGAGACGTTGTTGACGACCGTCGATACCTCAGGAAGCAGCGTCAAGCCGAACGGCGCCGCGCCAAGCTTGACGATGTGCGCGCAAATAGCGCCGTCGGGAATGAAGTCGCGCAGCGGCACGCGGTTATCACGGTGCAGGAAAAAACCGAGCACGAACAGGAAGGCGATGATCTGAGCCACCACCGTGGCCTCGGCGGCACCCGCCGTGCCACGTCCCCACACCACGACGAACAGGTAGTCGAGCACCACGTTCACCAAACCCGCGAAAACCTGCACGCACATGGCGAAAGCGACCATGCCCTTGTTGCGGATTAGCGGCGTGCAACCGGTGACCAGCACCTGAAACGGCGCGCCGAAAGCGACGACCTTCAAGTAATAAACGGCCTGCGAAAGGGTTTCGCCCTGGCCTCCCAGCGCCCGGCACAGCTGTTCGGCGAACAGCGAGTACACCGCCAAAATAGGAAGCGACGCCACCACGAGCATGAACAGGGTGACGCCGATGACGCGCTTCGAACGCTGCGCATCGCCCCTGCCGCGGGCGATGGAGCTGATGACGCCGCCGCCCATGCCAAGACCCGTTCCCACCGCCAATATGAAGCAAACCAGCGGATAGGCCACGTTGATGCCCGCAAGGCCGGCGTCGCCGACGGCATGGCCGACGAAGATGCCGTCGATGATGCCATAAACCCCTGCCAACGTGAATGTGAGCGTGGTCGGCAGGATGTACTTAAGATACTCCGGGATCATCGAGCGCGTGATCACGCGTTTCCTCCTATCTTAGAGCCTTGAACCGACGGATCGGGAAAGGACCGGGATGCCTGGCGCCGAACCGAACAGGCCGTGCCTCCCCCCCGCAGGACGGCGAATGCACGGGCGCGGGCTTCTTGCCGCTATCGTAAACGAAGGCGCCGTCCCTTACGGGGCAGCGCCTTTCGCTTGATTTCCGCGCGTGATGTTAGCACACGGTTATGGAGACCGTTTGGTGTGGCACCTGTTAGCCTTAGGCAACGGTGGCCAGGTCAAGTTGGAGAAAACGCTTCTTTGCCCTATTGCCTCACCGCCGCATGCGACCCGGACCCGGGCAAGAACGTTACATACCGAGCAGGCCCATGATGGCAGGCTTGGGCTGCACGCCTACGGCCTGGTTCACCAGCTTGCCGCCCTTGAACACCGCAAGCGTGGGCACGCTCATGACGCCGAAGCGCTGCGCCAGATCGGGGCTGGCGTCGATGTCGACCTTGACCACCTTTGCACGGCCGGCTACCTCTGCTGCCACCTGATCGAGCGTGGGGGCGAGCATCTTGCACGGACCGCACCACGTGGCGAAGAAATCAACGAGCACGGGAACGTCGGCCGCCTCCACCTCGGAGGCGAACTGGGAAGAAGAGATGATCTGGGACATGGGAGACCTCCTTGGTCGCTCCGGGCGAGCCGGGCCTTGCACCCAGCCTGCCCCAACTGTTTCATGCCCCCATTGTAACCATCATGGCAATGAGCGAAAGGGGCCCCACGCTTTCGTCATATATTTGTTACTGTTTTAGTACCATTCCGAAAGCAGGCGTTACGAAACGTTTACGCTGTGAAAGTATGAAAGGGCTGGCGATTGCTCGGGCTATACTGGGAGCAGAACACGAGAAAGGCCACGCCCATGAACGAAACGATCCCCCTCGATACGCATAACGCCCCCGACTGCGCCGCCCCGGCACAAGCCGAACGCGCAGGCGCAACCGAAGGCGCGCAGCAGGCGAGCCCCGCTCCTGCCCAACCCGTCTCCGAACCCGCCTGGAAGGGAAAGCGCGCCACGCCCGTGAACCTGGTGCTCGAAGGCGGAGCCATGCGCGGTCAATTCACCGCAGGCGTGCTTGACTACTTCTTGGAGCACGACCTGTTTTGCGACCAGGTGATCGGCGTGTCGGCGGGCGCATTGAACGGCTACTGCTACGTATCGGGCGAAATCGGGCGCACATGCTTTCTGAACATGAAGTACTGCAACGACCCGCGCTACCTTTCCATGAAAAGCTTCGTCCACACCGGCAACGCCTGCGGCAGGGAGTTCGCCTTCCACGAAGTGCCGGAAAAGCTCGAACCGTTCGATTTCCAGGCGTTCGCGGACAGCCCCATCACGCTGACCGCCGTGTCAAGCGACCTTGAGCTCGGCGAGGCCGACTACCATGCCGTGCGCGACCTAGGCCGCAACGCCGACCTTCCCTACCTGATCGCGTCGTCGTCGATGCCCTTGGTCAGCCAGATCGTCGATGTCGACGGCAAGAAGCTGCTCGACGGCGGCACTTGCGACAGCATTCCGATCGTGCACAGCTTGCTGACCGGGCGCAAGAAGCACATCGTGGTGCTCACGCAAGACGCCGCCTACGAGAAGGGCCCCAACAAGCTGATGCCCGTGCTTACCCAGCTGTATGGCGACTTCCCGTACTACCTTGACCGCCTGCGCTACCGCCATATCGAGTACAACCGCACGTACCGGCAGGTGGCGCGCATGCACGAGGCAGGCGAGCTGTTCGTCATACGCCCCCAGCGCCCCGTGGAAGTGCGCAGCATGGAGCACGATCAGGACAAGCTGCTCGACCTGTACGCCCAAGGCTACGCCGAGGCGGCGCGCACTTGGAACGACTTGCAGGAATACCTGGCGAAATAACCGCCTGGCGCTTCACCACCCTCCAAAGGAAGCAACATGCCGACCGATTTCATATCGCTATTCACCGCGTGCCTGATCGCCGCATGCGCGCCCATCATCGCGCGCATCATCCCGCGCGGGCTTGTCCCGGAAACCGTCATCCTGCTTTTGGCAGGTGCCCTGCTCGGCCCGCACATGGCGGGCCTGATCGAGCTGACCGACTCCATGAACATGATCTCGGAGCTGGGCCTGGCGTTTCTGTTCCTGCTGGCGGGCTATGAGATCGACCCGAAGAGCCTATCGGGCTCACAGGGCAAGAAAGGCCTTGCCACCTGGGCCGTATCCATGGTGCTTGCATGCACGGCGGTGTATTTCTCCCCCAATTTCTCCATCAGCCACTTCGATGGGCTTGCCGTTGCCATCGCGCTGACCACCACGGCGCTTGGAACCCTTATGCCCATCCTGAAGGAGCGAAAGCTTGAGGGCACGCAGGTGGGCAACGGCATCCTGGCGTTCGGCACCTGGGGCGAGCTGTGCCCCGTGCTTGCCATGGCGCTGCTGCTTTCCGCCCGCAAAACCTGGCAGACCCTGCTGATCCTGGCGTTGTTCGGCGTGCTATGCGTGGTGATGGCCGTGGTGCCGTCGAAGGCGCGCAAAGCTGGCCACGGCGTGTACGGCTTTTTGCACCGTAGGCGCAACTCGACATCGCAGACGTTCGTCCGCGTAACGGTGGTGCTGCTCATCGGCCTGGTCACCGTTTCGGCGGTCTTCGACCTGGACATCGTGCTCGGCGCGTTCGCCGCCGGCTTCGTGCTGCGCTACATCATCCCCGAAGGCGACCACGAGCTGGAATCGAAGCTCGACGCCATCGGCTACGGATTCCTCACCCCCGTGTTCTTCGTGGTTTCCGGCGCGAAAATCGACCTGGCGGGCGTTGGCGCGCAGCCGGGGCTTTTGATCACGTTCATCTGCGCGTTGCTGCTCATCCGCGCCGTGCCCATCGTGGTTGCGCTGTCCCTGGGCCGGGACGGGAAGGCGCTGTCCATGCACAACCGCATCACCGTGGCACTGTACTGCACCACGGCGCTGCCCATCATCGTCGCCGTGACCAGCCTTGCCGTGAAATCCGGCGCAATGGCCCAGGATACCGCCGGCGTTTTGGTGGCGGCGGGCGCCATCACCGTGTTCCTCATGCCGCTTTTGGCGTCGCTGACCTACCGCGTGGTTGACGCGAAGCCCATCGAGGCCGTGCACGAGATCGTGGAGAATCCCCAGGATTTCCGTTCCATTTTGCACGAGCACTTGGAACTCGAGCGCATGATGGCACGTCAGGAGATAGCCGCACGCATGGCGACCAAGGCGCGTCGGGACGCCGGCGAAGAGGTTGCTTGGGAAGACGTTGCATTCGCCCTGCAGCGCCAAAGCCAGCGTAAGCGCGCCATGGACGAAATGCTCGATTTCGCCCGACGCGAGTACGCCGCGCACGAGGACAACCTGCAGAAATTGGGCGAGAAGGCGAGCATAACGCGCGAAGCCGCCGCCGAGCGCACCGCGAAAGCCGCCAAGGCGTTCGCACAGCACCTCAAGGACGGAAACTGGGAGGAAGAGCGCCGCATCGCCGAGCGCGCCGTGCGCGAGTACCGCCGCCACATGCGCGAAATGGGCAAACGCATAGACGATTGCCATCTGGACGACGGCAAGTAACGACCGCGGCGTCGGCGGCGGCGTCTGCGGCGGTGTCGTCGGCGGCGGTGCCGTCGGCGCCTGCGTCTGCGGCGTCTGCGTCCGACGCCGCAGACGCCGGACGGTTTGGGGACGTAGCGTTAAGTGTCCGAATCGGACACTTAACGCTACGTCCCCAAACCGTCCGGCCAAATCGTAAGGCCAAATCGTAAGGCCGCAAACCGATCCGAGCGGCCTGAACCATGTAGCAAAACGCCTCCCGCATCCCCGGCAATCGCAATGCCAGGGATGCGGGAGGCGTTCGTAGTTCGGTGTCCTAAGCGCCGCTAGGCGCTCGTCAAGTTATTCCGGGAAGAACACCTGGTCGATGCGCTGCCGCTCGGCCTGCGGACGTTTCTCGATAAGGCTGCCCACCACCATGAGCACGCCCGCCACGGTAATGCCGATGACAATCTGGTGCAGGCCCATCACCTTGAACCCTGCCGCCATGCAAGCGCAATACGCCGCCGTGCCGCCGACCATGGACAACAAGGCGCCCAACTTGCCGGCGTGCTTCCAGAACAGGCCGCACACCATCACCCAGAAAAACGCCGTCTCCAAGCCGCCGAAGGCGAACATGTTGATCTTCCAGATGACGTCGGGCGGCACCACGGCCAGGG
The DNA here is from genome assembly GCA_900550055.1 of uncultured Coriobacteriaceae bacterium. Taxonomy (GTDB): domain Bacteria; phylum Actinomycetota; class Coriobacteriia; order Coriobacteriales; family Eggerthellaceae; genus Senegalimassilia. The sequence continues at coordinate 13,750 of URQU01000032.1, forward strand.
CGAACACGATGGCGCCCACGCACAGCGTGACCGCCTGCGAGCCGCGGGAGATGCCGCGCTCGGAAGGCTGCGTGCCGCGAGCCTCGCAGCTATGCAGGTACACGTCCTTGATGATGGCCGAAGACGAGGCAATCAACAGCGACGACACCGTGGAGATGGACGCCGCGATAGGCCCGATGATGGCTACGCCCGCCGCCCAGGACGGCAGCGTCTGAGCGATGGCGCGCGGGATGATGTTATCCACGCTTCCACCGTAATCCGCCAGACTGCCGGTCAAAACGCCGGCCGAAAGTACGCCGAGCGCCGTGACGCTGATCATCATAAGGCCGATGATCACGGTGCCGGTGATCATGGCGCCGTGCAGGGCCTTCGTGTCCTTGAAACCCATGCAACGCACCATGGATTGCGGCAGGACGAAGGTGAACACGCCCACGAGCAGCCACTGCGTGAAGTACAGCGTTGCCGGCATACCGCCGCCGCTGAAGGGCTCGAGCATGACGGGATGGTTCGCCTTGATGGTTTCCATGATGTTGCCGTACCCGCCGCCAGCGGTCAGGATACCGGCAGCCAGCACGCCGATGCCCACGAGCATGATGATGCCGCACAACGCATCGGTGAACGCCACACCGCGAAAGCCGCCGATGGTGGTGAACAGGATGACCGCCGCGCCGAACAGCACGAGGCCCACCATGTACGAATAACCGGTGACCGCCTCGAACAGCTTCGCGCCGCCCACGAACTGGGCGACCATAGTGGCGGCGAAGAACAGCACCACGATGACGGCGCCGATGTTGGCAAGGGCGTTGGAATTGTAGCGTGCGCGCACGACGTCGATGACGGTGACCGCGTCGAGTTTGCGCGCCACAAGCGCCAGCTTCTTGCCCATGATGCCGTAGAGCAGCACGAGCGCCGTGACCTGCACGACGGCCATGTACACCCAACCCCAGCCGATCAGCCACGCCTGCCCCGGACCGCCGACGAAGCTGCTGACCGAGCCGTACGTGGCGATGGTGGTCATGGCAAGCACGAAGCCGCCGAGCGTGCGGTTGCCGATGAAGTATTCCTTGACGAAGCCCCCTTCGCATGCGCTGCGGCGCCGTGCGACGAAGCTGATGCCGAGCGCCACGGCCAGGAACAGGACAAGCGGGATAAGCGCCACCAGGTTACCCATTGCTACTCACCGTCCTTAGCCGCATCGCCGACGTTGCCGCCAGCCGCACCGCATTCGGCTACGATCCCATTGCATGCAACGGCATCAGCACCACGAGCTCCACCAGATGCATCGGCGCTACCGGCAGGGCAGCTGCCAACCACCTCGTCAAGGTCGAAGTCGGCGAACACGCGGCGGCTGAGCACCACAGCGGCCACGACTGCCGCTATCCACGGCGCAACGCAACCGCCGATGACCCACAACGGCGTATGGAACACCCAGATATCGGTGCCTGCCAGGCCGAAGCCACCCACAAGCCACACGACGATGATGCACGCAAGCGCCGCCACCGTGGCGCGCGCCTCCTTGTTCGCCTGCCGCATAGCCTGGGCGTACGTGCGGATATCGCTTTGGGACACTGCCCTCCCCTTCCCGTAAGGTTTGCTTTACAGGAAAATGCTACCACTCCGACCGCGTTGCTTCGTTTTGAAACCCCATCCCGGTCCGCGAATGCGCGAACCCGCAAGGCGGCGGGCAGAACGAACGCAAACCGGAACCACCGCACAGGCTCGCGCAAGAAGGTTTGGGGCGCACTCGGACAGTTCGGGCGGACGGCCCAAGCGCATCGGTTGCCACAGATTCCTGCCCGCTAGATGATCGGCGGGCGGAACTCCTGCTTGCCGCGGGCGCGCTCGCGGGCGTTGCGGTTGCGCAGGTTCTCGACGCAGCCCTGCATGCCGTGCGGAACGTAATCGAGCCGATCGAGATCGTCGGGCAGATAGCTGACAAGCGACAACGGTGCCGTTTGCTCCACGTGCTCGGGCGCGGGTCCGGGGCATGCCGCAATGCCGAACGCGCAGGCGCCCTGCTCGGTGAGCTTGCGCTCGTAGGCGCTCCAGGGCTCGCCGGGGAACTCGGCGCGAACGTCGTCGCTTCGCCAGGTGACCTCGTACCCCGCCAACTCGAGCTGCGTGAGGGTGAAATCGCGCAGCGGCTGGCTATCGGTGCGCAAACGGATGCCCGCGCCCCGTCCGAGCAGCGGCCGATACCCCATCAAACGATCCAAGTACGTCAGACGCAGATGCGCCTTCTTCTTTTTCGGGAACGGCGTGGGGAAGTTCATGAGCAGCGCCGACAGCTCGCCCGGGGCGAACACGGTCGACAGGTCGATCTCGGCGGGCGCACCCGAACGGACGCGCCCGCATGCAGACACGCGGGAAGCATGCGCCCGCTCGTTGCGCTTGGCAGACGCCTGCACGCCACCCTGCGCATCGCAGCATGCATCTGCTGCGGCGGCGCATGAGCGCTCAACCAACGCAGGCGAGTCGCCTTGCAGGCTGCCCTCGTCATCAACGGCACCGCAGCCGGCAGCCCCCGCTTCCCCATCGTCGAATGCGGGCACTCCATCCATCAGGAACACCGCGTTGTCCACGCCTTCCGCAGCTGCCGCCTCGGCGGCGCGAAGCGTGCACAACGCATCCACGTCGAAGCCGACGAACAGCACGTCGGGGCGCATCTTCGCGCAGGCGACGGTGTACTCGCCCTTGCCGCATCCCAGATCCAGCACGACATGCGAAAAAGCCTGGTCGCGAACCGCCCCGCCAGGCGCCCACGCATCCCAGCGTCCGGCCCATGCGGCGCCGTCGCAGCAGATCCATGCGCTGCACGCCCGAAAGCGCTTCGCAAACGAAAACCCTTTGTGCAATCTGGAAGCAGCCGAGTGCATGCCTTCCCCTTTCGTGCGCGAAACGGCTTCCGCGCCATATACCCAAACAGCCCCGCAAAGCAAACCTTGCGGGGCTGCGATTCAACATTTCAGGCAGGCTGCGCTGCCGCTATGACGCATTACGCACGGGTGCGGATCTCCTCGCACACCTTCGCGATGAAGTCGGCCGTCTCGAACGGATGCGTCTCGTTGGAGCGGTCGCGCACGGCGATGTTGCCCTCCTCGGCCTCCTTCTCGCCCACGACGATCATGTAGGGCACGCGGTCGATGCTGCGGGTCTCGCGGATCTTGTAGCCGATCTTCGCGTCACGGTCGTCAACGGCCACGCGGATGCCCGCGTCCTCAAGCTGTGCCGCAACCTGATGCGCGTAATCGCGGGACTTCTCGGACACGCACAGAACCTTGACCTGCGTGGGAGCCAGCCACACGGGGAACTTGCCCGCGTAGTGCTCGATCAGGATGCCGATGAAGCGCTCGACGGAGCCGAAGCACACGCGGTGCAGCATGATGGGGCGCTTCTTCGAGCCGTCGTGGTCCACGAACTCCAGGCCGAAGTTCAGCGGCATCTGGAAGTCAAGCTGCACGGTGCCGCACTGCCACGTACGGCCGAGCGAGTCCTCCAGG
>URQU01000033.1 GCA_900550055.1 uncultured Coriobacteriaceae bacterium
GTATGCCTGTGCGAACATATCGGCGCAGTCGCCCAGGATGCGGATGGTGTTGTGGTTCGCGCCCACGGTGCCGTCGCCGCCTAAGCCCCAGAACTTGCAGCTGTAGGTATCGGCATCCTCGAAGTCGTCGAGCGGGCGCACGGGAAGCGACAGATAGGTCACGTCATCGTCGATGCCGATGGTGAAGCTGCGCGTGGGCTCGGGCGCAGCAAGGTTGTCGAACACGGCCACGATCTGGGCGGTGTCGGTGTCCCTGGATGCAAGGCCGTAGCGGCCGCCGATGACCGTCACCTTGCCCGCGCGGCTGCTGTTGGCGATGACGTTGGAAACGTCCAGGTACAGCGGCTCGCCTGCCGAGCCCATGCACTTGCAGCGGTCGAGCACCGCGATGCGCTGCACGGTTTCAGGCAGCGCGCCCAAGAAGTGCTTCGCCGAGAACGGGCGGTACAGGTGCACCTGCAGATAGCCGTAGCGCCTGCCCGAACCATCGGCCTGCGCGTGGGCGTTCAGGTAGTCGCACGCCTCCTGCGCGGTTCCCGATACGCTGCCCATGGCCACCACCACATCGGTGGCGTCAGCGGCGCCGTAGTAGTCGAACACATGATGCTTGCGGCCGGTCACGCCGGCCACCTGGGCCATAACGCCCTCGACCACGTCGGCCAGCTGGTCATATGCGGTGTTGTTCGCCTCACGCTGCTGGAAGTACGTATCGCCGTTCTGCACGGTGGCGCGCAGCATGGGATGCTCGGGGTTCAAAGCGCGCGCACGGAAGCGGTCGAGCGCCTCGGCGTCCATGAGCGCGGTGAGCTCCTTGGTGTCGGGCATGTCGATGCGCGACAACTCATGGGAGGTGCGGAAGCCGTCGAAGAAGTGCATGAACGGGATGGAGGCCTTCACGGCGGCAAGGTGGGCGACGGCGGCCATGTCGGCGGCCTCCTGGACGCTTCCCGAGCTGAGCTGGGCGAACCCGGTGTCGCGGCACGCCATGACGTCGGAGTGGTCGCCGAAGATGCTCATGGCGTGGGTGCCCACGGTGCGGCTTGCCACGTGCAGCACGCCTGGCAAGCGCTCGCCGGCGATGCGGTAGAGCACGGGCACCATGAGCATCAGGCCCTGACTGGACGTGAAGCTGGTGCCAAGGCCGCCTGCCTGCAGCACGCCGTGGATGGCGGCGATGGCGCCGGCTTCGGACTGCATCTCGGTCAGCTGCACGCGCTGGCCGAACATGTTCAGACGGCCCTGAGCGCTCCAGCGGTCGGTGTGCTCGGCCATGGGCGAGGACGGCGTGATGGGGTAGATGGCCGCCACCTCGGTGAAGTCGTAGGCAACGTTGGCCGCAGCCTGGTTGCCGTCGACGGTTACATAGTTGCTCATTGTGAAGCCCCTCTCCGCAACGATGGTTTGGAAACGCGAGCGGGGGCGCGCAAAACGGCCCCCGCGAAATATCGGTGTATGGAAGCTGCTACTTCTTCACCAGGTCCTGAAGCCCCAGCTCCTCGACGGCGGCTTCCCTCATCTTGTACTTGAGGATCTTGCCGGCGGCGTTCATGGGGTAGGATTCCACGAACTTGATGTAGCGGGGGACCTTGTGACGCGCGATGTTGCTCTTCATGAACTCGCGGATCTCGGGCTCGGTCATGGTCTCGCCGGTCTTGAGGATGATGCAGGCCATGGCCTCCTCGCCGTACTTCACGTCAGGCACGCCGATGACCTGGCAGTCGCTGACCTTGGGGTGCGTGATGACGAAGTCCTCGATTTCCTTCGGGTAAACGTTCTCGCCGCCGCGGATGATCATGTCCTTCAGACGGCCGGTGGCCACGAAGCAGCCACGGTCATCGCGCATGAGCAGGTCGCCGGAGTGCAGCCAGCCGTTCTCGTCCACCGTCTTGAAGGTGGCGTCGGGCATCTTGTAGTAGCCCTTCATGATGTTGTAGCCGCGCGAGCAGAACTCGCCGATCTGGCCGTTGGGCAGCTCCTCGCCGGTTTCCGGGTCGATGATCTTGCACTGCACGTGCGGGAACGCGTAGCCGACGGTCTCGGTGCGCATGTCAAGCGGGTCGGTCCAGGCGCTCATGGTGGAGCCCGGGGCCGATTCGGTCTGGCCGTACACCGACACGATGCCGGTCATGTTCATCTCGTCGGGCTGCGCGGCGCGCTTCATGAGCTCGGGCGGGCAGCCGGCACCGGCCATGATGCCGGTGCGCATGTGGCTGAAGTCGGTCTTGCGGTAATCCTCGTGGTTGAACATCGCGATGAACATCGTGGGGACGCCGTTGAAGGCGGTGATCTTCTCCTGCGTGATGCAGTGCAGCGACGCCTTGGCGCTGAAGTAGGGCATCGGGCACAAGGTAGCGCCGTGCGTCATGGACGAGGTCATCGACAGGGTCATGCCGAAGCAGTGGAACATGGGCACATGGATCATGAAGCGGTCAGCCGTGGACAGGCCCATGCGGTCGCCGATGCACTTGCCGTCGTTGACCACGTTGCGATGCGTGAGCATGACGCCCTTCGGGAAGCCCGTGGTGCCCGAGGTGTACTGCATGTTGCACACGTCGTCGGGGCGGACGTCTGCGGCCATGCGCTGGATCTTCTCAAGCGGCACCAGCTCGGAGCGCTCCATGGCCTGCTCGAAGGTCAGGCAGCCGGGCATCTCAAAGCCGACGGTGATGACGTTGCGCAAAAACGGCAGGCGCTTGCAGTGCAGCTGCTCGCCGGGCTTGGTTTCGGCGATCTCGGGGCACAGCTGGTTGATGATCTGGGCATAGTTGGAGTCCAGCGCGCTGTCGATCATGACCAGCGTATGCGTGTCGGACTGGCGCAGCAGGTACTCGGCCTCGTGGATCTTGTAGGCGGTGTTCACCGTAACCAACACGGCGCCGATCTTGGTGGTTGCCCAGAAGGCGATGTACCACGCGGGCACGTTGGTGGCCCACACGGCAACCTTGCTGCCGGGCTTGACGCCCATCGACACAAGCGCGCGTGCGAACGTGTCCACATCGTCGCGGAACTCCTCGTAGGTGCGCGTGTAGTCGAGCGTGGTGTACTTGAAGCAGTACTGGTCGGGGAAGCACTCGACCATCTTGTCGAGCACCTGCGGGAAGGTCAAGTCGATGAGCTCGTCTTTCTTCCACACGTACTCGCCGGTGCCGTCGTGGTTGAGGTAGAGCGTGCGGCGCTTGCCGCGGGTGTCCTCGAACTGCTCCATGTAATTGACGTAGTGGGGGAAGATGACCTCCATGTCGGTGAGGTCGCTCATCCACTCGGGCATCCATTCCAGCGAAACGAAGCCGTCGTAGTCGATGGAGGACAGCGCGCGCACCACCTCGTCGATGGGAAGGGTGCCTTCGCCCACCAGGTTGAAGGTACCGTCGTCGTCGGAGTCGCGCATGTGCACGTGCTTGACGTAGGCGCCCAAGTTCTTGATGGTGGTCGCGGGGCTTTCGCCGCCCACGCGGTAGACGTTATGGACATCCCACAGGGCGCCCAGGTAGTCGCTGGCGTAGCGGTCCATGATGCCGGTCAGACGCGAGGTGCTGGAGAAGATGCCGCTGGATTCGATCAGCAGCACCACGCCGTGCTCCTCGGCGTAGGGGACCAGCTGGGAGAGCGCAGCGTGGATGGCGTCCTCGTCGTCGTGCTGCACGACCACGCACACCATGTCCACGCTTGCCGCCTGCGCAAGGTCGATGAGGTCCTTGGCGTCCTGGATTTGCTCTTCGCCTGCCGAGATGTCGACCGAGGAGTCGAATACGGGCATGGAAAGGCCCTTGTCGCGCAGGGCGCGGGCGGTTGCCTGGGTATTGTAACGGTCAAGCGGGCCGCCCTTGCCGGTGAACGCGGTATTGGTAATGGGGTTATGGATCTCGATGCCCGAGAAATCCATTTCAAGGGCGGTGCCTACCAGCTCGTCCCAGGAGCGGTCGGCCCAGCCACGGGTGGAAAAGGAAAGCTTCATTAGTTCTGCTCCTCGTAGGCGATCTTGTTGAGCGCGTTGATGTACGCGCGGATGCTGGACTCGACGATGTCGGTGGAGATGCCGCGGCCGGAATACACCTTGCCGTCGGCGATCAGCTTCACGACCGACTCGCCCATGGCCTCGCGACCCTCGGTGACGGCCTGGATGCTGAAGTCGTCAAGCTCGTAGTGCTTGCCGACCACCGATTCGATGGATTTGAACGAGGAATCGATGGGGCCGTCGCCCAAGGACACGGCCTCGATCAGCTCGCCGTTCTTGCGCAGCGAGATGTGCGAGGTTGCCTTGAAGCTTAGGCCGGAGTTGATGACGTAGCCCTCCAGCGTGTAGGTGGGGGGTACCTGCAGCGCGGCGGAGGCGACGATGGCGTCCAACTCGGTGGCGCTCACGCGCTCCTTGCTGGCGGCGATCTTCTTGAAGGCCTCGAACACGGCCTCGGCGTCCTCTTCGGAAAGGCTGTAGCCAAGTCGCTCGACGTACTGCATGACGGTGGCCTGGTCGTCGCCGGCGGTGAGCACCACGCCCTCGACGGCCTCGGAGACGGCGCCGGTGAACAGGGACGCCTTGGAGCGATCATCGCAGCACAGGCGGGCGATCTGGCCCATTGCGCGTTTAAGCTCGGTCACGCGCACCTTGCACTGGGCGTCTAGGAGGTCGGCCTTGGCGGCAAGGATGCGGGCCACGTTGTCGAGCGCGACGACGCCCATGGGATAGGACGTGGCCTTGACCAGCGTCGCGCCCGCCATGACGCCGGCCACGGCGCAGGCGTCGGCCATGTTGAGGTTGTTGCAGCACGAGATGCCCAGGTCGATGTCCTTGAGCTGGGGCGCGGCCTGGTACAGGTCGGCGATGAACTGGGCGAACTCCTCGGGGAGCATGGAGCCGGCGGCGTCGCACACGGTGACGGTCTTGGCGCCGGCGGCAACCACGGCATCGATGATGCGGGCCAGGTAGGCAACGTCGGTGCGGGTGGCGTCAATGGCGACGAACTCGACGTCGTCGGTGAGCTGGGCGCACCTCGCCACCGCTTCGGCGGCGTCGGCGATCAACGCATCGGCCTTCTTGCGCTGGATGTACTCCATGCAGGAGGGGCTCACGGCCGCTTCCACCTGCAGACGGACGCTCTTCGCGCCCTTCGCGGCGCTCCAAACGGCCTGGATGCTGTCGGCATCCATCTTGACCGGCACGGCGAGCGTGCTGTTTTTCACCAGCGAGGCGATCGATTTGATGCGCAAGCTGTCAACCTTGGAGGACTCGATGCCCTCGACCTCGATGGAGCCAACGCCTATACGGTCTAGGATCTTCACGATTTCCAGCTTTTCCTTAAAGGATAGGGAAAGCGCCTTGGAGGCAGCTGCCTCCCTCATCGTGATGTCGCTGACGCGTATAGCTCTCATATATGACTCCTACTCATGCGAACGTGTTCTTGAAAGACGGCTGCGCGATCCTTGGTGCAACCGCCCACAGGTGGCCGAACGCCTACCAAATGCTAAGCAAATAGGTTAGCGCAACATACAACCTATCAAGCTGCATAAACACCGCATTGGCGGAAATTAATGAAGTCTTAATACAGTTATTCGCACTTAGATGGGAATGCCGCCCCACAATACTTGCGAAGTGTGGGGATGTCGGGTGGGTTGGAGCAGGGAAGCGAAGGGCGAAAGGATGCGGTTCCGGTCTGCTGCAGGGCGGCGGAGCGGATGGTTTTGATGCGGCAGGGGATTTGCGCAGATGCTGGCGCCTCGGGTTTCGGATGCAGCGCCCCTTGCGTCGATTTGCGCAGGTACGCTGCCCGATTTCCTTGATCGCTTGGGGGGTGCGGACCCGGCTGAAAGGGGTTGCCGGGAGACCCCTTCGCCTGCCTTTTTCCGATTCGGCAAGGCCGCGGTCCGCGATGGTCGGGGGCCTGTCAAGGGGAGGGGCCGACAAGGTGTTGACATACGTTTTTTCGCGTGCTATTTTGCATGTCGGCAAAATCATCGAAAGGTGATGACGCAAAGCTATAGGGCCTGAAATGGCAGCCAGCTGCACGGTTTCCCATACGGGGAACCACTGCAGCTGGCTGCTTTTTTATTCTCCGGTTCAGCTTGCAGGTTTTGCTCGCCTTGCCTTGCCGGCGAGCGGGGGTGTCATAAGCATAGGAACAAAGACCGATGGAGAAGAACCATGATGATTGAGATGACTGCTGAGAGCGTGACCGAAATCGACGACGACATCACGCTGGCGGACGGCAAGCGCACGCTGACTAACTCGCAGCTGCTCATCCTGGGCTTTATCGCCTCTTACGGCGCTGCAGGCTGCTCCGAGTCCAAGCGCGACATCGCCGAAACGCTGCAGGTCAGCCTGAAGACCGTCGACCGCGCCATTCTGCGCCTGCGCAAAGAGGGCTTCATCATCTCGGTGGCCCGCTATGCGGAAAACGGCATGCGCCTGAGCAACACCTACCACGTGCCCACGCCGGAGGCGAAGGGCGGGCAGCTGCACGCGATTGCGGGTTAGGGTCAAGCCCTAGCGGGTGGGACGCGTTGCGACGGAGTTCCGAATAGAGCGAGGTTCGCGGATGGTCCGCGCCCTTGAAAGCGAAGAGCCCGATTCCTTATGCGGAATCGGGCTCTTCTTGTTGTGCGGTGCGGTTTCCCAAGCCCGGAAGGGCTTGCGGGCTTGTTCAGTTTCACGAACAGGGAAAGGCCCGCAGGCTCATTGGATTTCCTGAGCGCCCGCGGGCCTTTCCCGTTGACGGTCCCTCAAAGCGCTTGGGTTTTGCGGGACCGTGCGTTTTAAGCGTGTGCTAGAAGCGCAGGCTGAGGCAGGACAGGCCGCCGTCGATCTTGCGGTACTCGGAGGTGTCCACCACCAGCGTCTTGTAGCCCAGGTCCTGGACGGCCTTGAGCACGGTGGGGTAGCCCTCTGCCACGATGACGGTGCCGTTGACCCAGATGCAGTTCGCGCCGTAGGCCTCGTCCTCGGGCACGACGACCTTGTTGTACTTGGCGAAGTCGGGCTTGTCGATGAACTCGCCGGACACCAGCATGTTGTTGTCCTCGATGTAGTTCACGCCGGTCTTGAGGTGCAGGACCTCCTCCAGCGGGACCTCGGAGCCCTCCAGGCCCCAATCAGCCAAGATCTCGCAGAACTGGCGGATGCCCTCTTCGTTGGTGCGGGCGGAGCGGCCCACGTAGAAGTGGTCGCCCACCATCATGACGTCGCCGCCGTCAAGGGTGCCGGGGGCGACGATGTGCTTGACGTGCTCGTCGTCGAAGAAGCGACGGACCACGGGCTCGATCTCGTCCTTCTCACCGTTGCGGCTGGCAGCGCCGGGGTTGGTGATGATGGCGCCGCAGCGGGTGATGACGGCCGGGTCCTCGACGAAGCAGCTGTCGGGGAACTGCTCGAGAGCGGGCAGGACCGTGACGTCGACGCCGCACTGCTCGAGGGCATGCTCGTAGTCGTAGTGCTCCTCGATGGCGCGCTCGTAGATGGGCTGGCCCAGCTCGGGTGCGCTGGTGATGCCGTCGCACAGCGACTTACCAGGGCGGCGGATGATGACATGGTTGAACTTCGTCATGCTTCTCTCTCCTTGGGTGCATGGTTGCCGGCGCGCATTGCAGCTGCTTGCCGCGCGGCACGTTCGTTGGGATAAAAGGTAGCTGCTTCCTTGGGCATTATAGCCCGGAAGCCGGCGAAACGAGCGGGAAAGAACGTGTTGCCCGCGGTGGACTTAATGTCGGGGGCTTGGGTCGGGCGCGCGTAACGGCGCCGCGAAGCCGAAGTTGCCACGGTTGGATTCGGACGGGCAGGGCGCGGCGGGTTCGGAGCCGCCCTTTGCTAGGCTCGGATGGTCACAACGCGGCGGGTTCGGAGCCGCCGCGTCTAACTGGCAAAAGCGTTTGAGCTGCTGTGAAATCTGCAGGTCATCGGGCTATTCGGCCGCGATTTCGCTTGGCAGGTTTGCCTGATGCGGGGCTTTCGCCGCATGAAGACCCGTCGGCTGCGGGGTCGGCCGCGGCCGCGTCGCCGCCCTTGTCGCCAAGCTGGGTTGCCACGATGGCGGCGAAGATGAACGCGAAGCCTACCGCCATGCGGGCCGTGAGCACCTCGCCGAAGAACGCTACGCTGAACAGCGCGCAGAACACGCTTTCAAGCGAGCAGAGCAGGCCCGCCTCGGAAGGCGACAGGTGGGCCTGCGCCGTGTTCTGCGCCACGGCGCCGAAGGCCGCCGAGAGCATGGCAACGTAGGTCATGTCGCCGATGAACTCGGGCGTTGCCGCCTGCGCCATGGTGGGCATAGGTTGCGTGAACAGTGCGAGCAGCAGGGCCAGGATCCCGGCGGTGAACTGCTGGACGACCGTGATGGTCAAGACGTCGTTGTCGCGCATGACCAGGCCGATGATCACGATCTCGCCGCCGTAGAGGAACGCCGAGGCGATGCTGACGCCGTCGCCTAAGCTGATGGAGAAGCCCTCGGTCAGCGACACCAGCCCGATGCCGACGGTGCAGATGGCCGCGGCGATAAGGGTTTTCGCAGGCGGACGGCGACGGGAGACCGCCCACCAGATAAACGGCACGGTCAGGCAATAGCACGCGCTCAAAAAGGCGTTTTTCGATGGCGTGGTCAGGCCAAGGCCCAGAAACTGCGTCCAGAAGCCCACGAACGTGGCCATGCCGATGATCATGCCCGCCTTCAACGTTTTGCGGCAGAAATTTCGCTTGAGGTGGGGAAACAAGAGGATGACCAGCACAACGCCCGCTCCAAGGAAGCGGATGGCGGTAAACCACGTGGCGCCCACGGTGCCGATGGCGCTTTTACCGATCACGAAGCCCAGGCCCCAAACCGCGGCCGCCGTCATAAGGATGAGACGGTATACGTTCAGCGGGTACTGCTTGTCGGGGACGCCCATGATTGCTCACGCTCCTGGCAACTCGGAGAAACGATACGGTTAGTGCAACGGAGTTAGGATGTCGGCCACCTCTTCAAGCGAATGCGCGAAATGGATGCCCCGTTGCCTGCACGGCGAGGACAGCCCCATATCGCTCATTCGATTAAGAAGCGTGCGCAGATCATCGTAGAAACCGTTCAAATTGAACAGTATGCACGGCGCGTCCAACTGCGCAAGGGCTATGAGGGAAATGACTTCCGAAACCTCCTCCAATGTCCCCGTGCCCCCAGGCATGGGGACTGGGCATCGTGCAGCGAAACCGGCTGAGACAAAAGTGCCGAGGGCTTTGCGCGCTTGTCTTCGCAAACGCCTTCGCCCTCGGCTTTATGTTTCGGTTATCGTATCTTCGCCGTTATCGCCTGCTGCTTGACCTGCGGCTTTCGGCCAACTTAGAAATTGACATTTCCCACTTCGGACAGCTTCAGGTCGGGGTTGTGGTCGATGGCCCAGTTCACGTTCCATGAGTTCGTGAACAACAGCAGCCTGCCGCCGCGCATGTCCTCGACCAGCTTGGTGTCGCGCGTGATGTTCAGGCGCGAGGTGTCCAGTTCGTTGAGGTCGTTGGCGATCCAGCGGATGTCGGTGTAGGGCATGCCCTGGCGACGCACCTCCACGCCGTATTCGTTCTTCAGGCGCGTTTCGAGCACGTCGAGTTGCAGCACGCCCACGACGCCGCAGATGACGCTTTCCATGCCGAAACCGGGCTCGCGGAAGATCTGCACGGCGCCTTCCTGGGCCAGCTCATGCATGCCCTTCACGAACTGCTTGCGCTTGAGCGTGTTCACCTGCGTGATGCGCGCGAAATGCTCCGGCGAGAACGTGGGGATGGGCGGGAACTGCACGTGCTCTCCCTTGCACACCGTGTCGCCGATGCTGAAGATGCCGGGGTCGAACAGGCCAACGATGTCGCCGGCGTACGCCTCGTCGACCGTTGCGCGGTCGTCGGCCATAAGCGACGTGCCCGTTGCCAGCTTCAGCTTCTTGCCGCCCTGCACGTGGAACGCCTCCATGCCGCGCTCGAACTTGCCCGAGCAGATGCGCACGAACGCAATGCGGTCGCGGTGGTTCTTGTCCATGTTCGCCTGGATCTTGAACACGAAACCGGAGAACTCCTTGCGCTGCGGGTCGACCAGGTCGCCCGAGAGCGTGTCGGTGTAGGGCAGCGGCGCAGGGGCCAGGCGCAGGAATTCCTTCAGGAACGGCTCCACGCCGAAGTTGGTGAGCGCCGAGCCGAAGAACACCGGCGACAGCTTGCCTGCGCGCACCGCGTCCAAGTCGAACTCGTCGGCGGCGCCGTCGAGCAGCTCGATGTCGTCCATGAGGTTTTGGTGGTTGTCGGAGCCGATGAGCTCGTCAAGGGCGGCGTCGCCCAGCTCGGCCTCGATCTCGGCGACCTTCTTGGCGGAGTTGCCGCGGCCCTCGCCGTCGAAGGCGATGACGTTGCGCGTTTGGCGGTCGAACACGCCGCGGAACGTGCGGCCGTTGCCGATGGGCCAGTTCATGGGATAGGTGCCGATGCCGAGCACCGTTTCGATCTCCTCCATGAGCTCGAACGGATCGCGGCTTTCGCGGTCCATCTTGTTCACGAACGTGAAGATGGGGATGTGGCGCAGCGTGCACACCTTGAACAGCTTCTTCGTCTGCGCCTCGACGCCCTTGGCGGCGTCGATGACCATGACGGCGGCGTCGGCGGCCATGAGCGTGCGGTACGTGTCCTCGGAAAAGTCCTGGTGACCGGGGGTGTCAAGGATGTTGACGCAGCAGCCGTCGTGCTCGAACTGCAGCACGGAGGAGGTGACGGAGATGCCGCGCTCCTTCTCGATGTCCATCCAGTCGGAGACGGCGTGCTTCGAGCTTGCCTTTCCCTTGACCGAGCCGGCGGTCTGGATGCTGCCTGAATACAGCAGCAGCTTCTCGGTCAGCGTGGTTTTGCCCGCGTCGGGGTGCGAGATGATCGCGAACGTGCGACGCGACGCGATGTGTTCTGCCAGCGTTGGCATGGGGTTCCTTTCCGCAAAACGGCCGATGATGCGCCTTGTGGCGCATTGCCGGCCGATGTGGTTTGAGCGTAACTAATTTAGTATAGCGGTATGCCTCGATAGGGGGAAGGGTAGCTTGCGAGCGTATAGGGAAAGAACAGGAAATACCGGTTGCAATCGGTGACCGGCTATGAGGGAAGGGGGTACCAGGGGCGATTGGTTGGCAGTGGGCCTCGGATACGTAGGCGATGGCCGGATGGCGCAGGCGTTAGCGGAACGGGGAATCGTCGTCTGGGCCCTTTCGTTCCGCAGAGGCCGAAGGCCGACCGAAGGAGGCTTCGACGTCGGCACGCCAAAGGTCGCCAAGGGCGTTTTCGGGGCCGGGCCCTGTTGCATCGCCGCCCTGGCATGCGCCGAAGGCTTCGCCGGGCTGCTGGTTTCCACGCATTCGACGTGCGAAATCAAGGTAGCCCTTGATGCTGTAGTGGTTGGCCCCGTCGGAGGCGAGGGTGTGCTCGTTGTCGCTGTCGACGGTGCCTAAGTAGCCCTCTTCGACCTGTCGCCCGTGCTTGTCGACGATCACGGCGTACCAGTGGCCGGCCTCGCTTGCGGGCTTGCGCAGCTGGCAGGAAAGCGTCAGCTTCGGCTCGCCGGGCTGCTGGAAAAAAGCGCCCGCGCGGCGGATGTTCTCGATGCGTGTGCCGTCGAGCCAGAAATACAGGAAGGGCGCTTCGGTAGCGTCGGTGAGCGCGTCGTTGTCGTTGCTGTAGACATAGCACACAAGCGCACGGTCGGAACTTTTGCCCAACAGGTCGACCTCGGATTCCTTCAGCTTGAATTGTACGGTGGTCAATGCACGAAGCCCGTTGCTCATGGAGGCGTCGTTGATGGGCGTTGAGGCGGTTTTCACCTGGAAGAAGAAGGTTTCGGGGGCTGCTTGCGGGTCCTCAAGCTGCGCCTTCAGGTTGAGCGAGACGACGTCCACTCCCATGTCCGCAGGCGGCCGCACGGCGTCGAGCCCGTTGCGATACAAGGAGCTGACCAGCTGATATTCGCCGGTGTATCCGCGGTAGAGCAGGTTATAGAAGTCCATGAGGTTCCTTTCGGATGCGGGAAGGACGCGAGGCGCCGCCGGTGCAGCGCCTCGCGTGCGGTTTGCCTGCAGGTTATTGTACCTTGCGGCGGCATTACGCTAGGCGGCGTTCGCATCCCCGAAAAGCTCGAGGTCCTCGGGCCCTAGCTCCTCGAAGTCGAAAAACTCCTGGTCGATGTCGTCCAGCCACATCTCCGTAAGGTCTGCACCCGGCTCGGCCTGCCCGCAGGCCGCAAGGTCGGCGTAACGCGGATGCTGCTCCAGCTGGTAGGCCTTGTCGCACACGGCCGCATGCCCGCGCTGGAACAGCCACCAGCGATCGGTCGGCGTGGCAAGCAAACTTGCGGCGGGTTTGTTCGCGCGCAAGCTGAAATAGCGCGCCGTCGCCTCGTCCTGAAACCCCAGGACCAACTGATGGTCGCAGTTGCCGATGATCGAGTTCGCCGCCGGCTTGCCGTAGCGCGCTTCCAGCTGGCTGACGGTTTGGCAGACGATGGTGCAGCTGATCTCGCGGCTGCGCGTGACGGACAGGATGTTGTCGAAGTTCGCCACGTTGAGGTTGGCGAAGTCGTCGAGCATCAGCCGAACCGGCACGGCCAGGCGCCCGTCGGGGGAGCCGTGGTCGGCGGCATCGCACAGGGACGAAAACGCTTGGCGGATGAAAAGACTGGTCAGGGGGCGCAAGCTGGTGTCCATGTCGTCGATGGTGACGAACAGCGCGCAGCGCTTGCGGCCAAACTCGTGGAAGTCCACGCGCCGCGGGCATTGGTAGGCGGCCATGGCGCCGGTGAAGCCCAGCGGCAGCAGGCTCGCCGCGATGATGCCGACGATACTTGCGTGCATGCGCTCGGCCCTGATCGTCGTTTGGGCCCGTCGGCGCAGCTTCACGGCGTAGCTGCCGGGATTTTTGCGCTCCAGCTCGTCGAACAGACGCTCGGCATGCCCGGAGCAGGCTTCATCGAACACGCGGATGACCTCGGCCATGGTCCGGTCCTGCTCGGGCATCGCCTCAAGGACGTAGGCGATGTAGCTGGTCAGATAGTTCGCGGCGGCAAGCGCCCAGAACGGGTCGCTCTCGTGGTCTTCGCGCGGGCAGAGCGCGGAGGCGATGGCGATGATGTCCTGCTCGGCGGGATGCCCGTCTTGGCATCGGATGTGGTCGAGCGGGTTGTACCCCAGCGTGCCGTTCATGCCCACGAAGTCGAGCTGGTCCACTTGGTAACCTTGTTTGCGCAGGTACGGGGCCATTTCGCGATACAAGATGCCCTTGGAGTCGAGCACGATGTAGGAGCCTTGGGCCTGCAGCAGGTTCGGCTTCAGGTGGTTGCGCGTCTTGCCGCAGCCCGAGCTGCCAAGCACGAGCACGTTGTTGTTCAGGCCGCTTCGCCACGTGTCGGTCTCGGCCGTGCGGTTGGCCGTGAGCAGCATGCTGCCCTGGTAGGCGCTGCGTTCTGCGGCGCCTGCGGGGTCGGTCGGGGCGTTGGCGGCGAAAGCGGGGGTGTTGTTCTTGAGCATGGTTGCCTCTCCTTACAGCTCGTGGATCACGCGGTCGGCCAGACCGGCTTCGACGGCGGCTTCGGCTTCGAAGTAGGTGTCTTGCGCGGTTAGCTGGAACACCTGGTCAAGCGTCAT
Organism: uncultured Coriobacteriaceae bacterium; assembly: GCA_900550055.1. GTDB lineage: Bacteria > Actinomycetota > Coriobacteriia > Coriobacteriales > Eggerthellaceae > Senegalimassilia. Next base: position 13,615 of record URQU01000033.1, read on the forward strand.
GCCGGTGTGCTCGGCGATCACGGCGGCCGTGATGTCGCGGATGCGCATGAGGTCGTCGGCGCGCGCCTTCACGGATAGCGCGCTACCGCCCATGGAGCCGATGAGCGGGTCGTGGATCATGACGCGGCTGTGGGGCAGCATGTCGCGTCGGTCTCCTGCGACGAACAGCAACGCCGCCATGCTTGCCGCCGTGCCGATGCACACGGTGCGCACCGGGCAGGAGATGGCGCGTATGACGTCGTAGAGCGCAAGCCCCGACTGCACCTCGCCGCCGGGGCTGTTGATAAACAGCGTGACGGGTGCTTGCGGGTCGCATTTCTGCAGGTGAAGCAGGCAGCGCGCGGCACAGGCGACCGAGTTCGCGTCGATGGGGCCGGCCAGCTCGATCTGGCGGTCGGCCAGCATCTGGTCGCGCACGTCGAAGCGCTGGATGCCTTCGCAGGTTTCATGCAGGATGAGCGGGGAATAGGTGGGAACGCACATGTTCGATCCTTTCGAGGGCGCGGGTTACCGAAGACCGCGTGACAAGGCATGGGTGCGCGCTGCCGCCGTGCCGCCTTGCGTCGCGCTATCCGGGAAGCGGCGCAGCAGCGTTGCCGGCCGACGGGGATGCGCAACGCAAAGCCGCGGCTTTCGTCATGCAGTAGGCAGCGCGAAGACGCGCTGAGCAAGACGACAGGGCGCAACAAGCCACGCTTGCGGTCGCATATCGGCTTCTTCTTCAGTTGTGGTGGTGAAACTTGATGGGCCGATCAGCCTGACGCCGACGTGCGTCATTTCATCGGTCATTGAAGAATAGGGCTTTCGCCCTCGGGTGCATTCCAACTATAGCACAAGCGTTCGGGGTTCTGTCAATCCCCTGATCCTTGTTATTTCCGATGCGTCCGATAACCGATGATAATCGGTCACCGGCGGGGGGATGGGGTTTGGCCGTCGTTTGTCGGGTTGCGGGACGGCGACCGGCGTGCAACCCGCGGGTTCGGCGTGGCCGCTATCGATGGGTTTCGGCCAAATAGCGCAGGCGTTCGGCTTCGCGGTTGCGGGCCTCGGATGCGCAGGCGGCGGCGAAGGGGGCGTTCTCCGGGTCGAGGCATTGTTCGATCGGCACGCTGACCGGGTGGAACAGCACTTGGACGTTCTTGCCGCGGTCGGCCGCCAGGCTCTCGAACGCGTCCAGGAGCGGCCAATCGACCGTGTCCATGGCGCCCGAGAGCACCACGCCGCAGAACAGCGGGACCTCACAGGCCGCGGGCATCTTACCTCGGTTCTTGCGCCACAACCACGTGATGAGCGCATCCTTCGCCAGGTTGACAGGAGGCATGTTGCTGCCGGCAGCACGGTGCGGCGCCAAGGGCTCGATGGGGCAGCGCAGATGCGTGATCGTGACCCCCAGCTCCGCAACTGCCTGGGAAAGCGCGTCGAACACGGCCGGCACCGCATGCGTGTGCTGGTGGCTATCCACGCGCATCGTGCGTTTCATCAGGGGAAATGCGGTCAGATAGCGCTGGATCTGTGCAACGCATTCGCGCTGGAGCTGCTGGCGGAATGCCCAGCGCTGCGCGCCCATCGACAGTTTCCAGAGGCCGACGAAATCGTTGGCGAACGTGCCGCGCTGGTTAACCAGCAGGGGCACTTCCGCAACCGGTGCGCACGGACGGCCCTCGACCAGATTGAGGTGCAGCGCCATGGCGAGTTTGCCGGATTCCACGTAAGGCCGCGCCATCTCGGCTGCCGCCTCGAAGGCGGGGCTGTTCGCGAAGATGCTGACCGACGACAACGCGCCCTGGCCGCCGCAAACCTGCGACAGCTTGAGGATTTCGGCGGCCTGCTGTTCGGTGATGCCGTAATCGTCCGCATGGAACGTGACGCTCATAATGCCCCTCTTACCTTTTCTACCTGCGGTTGTGAAAACCCTAGGGTAGCCCCCGGGTTTTTCTACGCAGGTTATTCCCGCTTGTGCATGCAATGTTAGACTAGCAGCGCATTATGACAGGTTTCTAGGCGAAGGCAAACAACATGAAGCTCTCACGCGGCGCGCACGTACGTTTATCATCAAGCGCGTTCCATATCCTCCTGCTTGTTGCAGGTGCCGCCTTCTTGCTCACCGACGTGTTCCATGGCAACGTGTGGTTCGATGAAAGCTATTCGGTGGGAATCGCAAACCACAGCTTCGCCGACATCTGGTATTACAGCTCCGGAGACGTGCACCCCGTGCTGATTTACTGGGCACTGCACGTGCTGAACCTGGTTTTCGGGCAGAACATCACCATATATCGCCTGTTCACCGTGGCGGGCGCTATCGCCATGGCGGTGCTGGGATATACCCATGTTCGTCGCGACCATGGTTGGGCGACCGGCATGCTGTTCAGCTTCTTCGCCCTGTTCACGCCTTATATCTCGCTGATGGCCGTTGAGATCCGCATGTACTCGTGGGCCACGTTCGCCGTGATGCTGTGCTTTATCTACGCCATACGCATCATCGGCACGCAGTTGGCCACGCCGCCGGCGCGCATCGCGGAGGCTGCTCGGGGGCTTAAATGCTGGGCGGGCACGCCGCGGCGCTGGTGGATCACGTGCTTTGCGTCCAGCTTGGCGTGCGCGTACCTGCATTATTTCGGCGCCATGTCGGCGTTCATGATCAATGTCGTGCTGCTATTCGCACTTGGGGCGCGTGCTTGGCGGCATCGCAAGAGCGGCCCCAATCCGCTGCCTGAGCAGGCCGTTTGCGCGGACGCACCGCTGCGCGTGCTGATCATCGGCTGCGTTGCCCAGGTAGCGCTGTACCTGCCGTGGATCGTCACCGCCGTGACCAGCCAGATGGGCGTGGTAGGTGGCACCTACTGGGCGAAGATCGTGTTCCCGACCACCTATATCGAGCTGGCCACGTACGCATTTTTGACCAGCCCCTTGTCGTTTGCGGCGCGCGGCAGCTACGGCGTGGTACCGCAGGTGCTCGTGCAGGGCATCGGCTATGCCGCCGCGGTGGTGTTGGCGTTCTTGATCGCGTGGGCGGCGCGTTGGGCCGCATGGCGCATCGGGCTGCATCGCGCAGCGCGCAAGCAGCAGATCGCGGCGGCGAAGGCGCAGCGCACGGACGGAGCCGCGAGCGCCAGCGCGGGAACGGCAGCTAAGCTCGACGAGGGCGTGGCTTCTTACCCGGCCGCGAGCGCGAGCGCGGCCGCCTACCCCGTGAAGCATCTGCGCTTGAAGCGCTTCTACGCGTGGCTCGTCTCCGATCCTATTGCGCCGGTGGTAGCGGCGCTGGTGGTGTACTTCGGCGTGTTCGCCATTTCCTGGACGGCGTCTATGGTCATGAACTCCATGATCTTGTATTACCGCTACTTGTTCGTGGCCATCGGCCCGCTGCTGTTCGCCATTGCGGCGGTGCTGTCGCATGTGCGTACGAAACCGCTGGTGGCAGGCGTGGTAGCAGTCACGCTGGCGGCTTCCGTGATGAATCAGGCGCTACTGGTGCGCGACGACTACG
>URQU01000034.1 GCA_900550055.1 uncultured Coriobacteriaceae bacterium
CCGGCGCCGAGACCACATGCGGCGGCTCGCAGCCCTGCGCGAACGCCGTCTCGCCGATCGTCTCCACGCCGTCGGGAAGGGCATAGCGCTCCTCATAGGGCGGGGCGCAGAACAAAAGCATTCTCCCGTCCGCGGAAAGAAGGCTGCCGTCCTGCGCTTGATAATGCTCGTTTTCCCCGCTTACCGAATAAGTACGGCGCTCGAGCGGCGGCGTGACCCCGGAAAGATCGCAGGCTTGGGCGCCGCCGGCTCGCACGCCCGCCCCCAAATGAATATGCCGCCCGGGCAGGGCCGAGAAAGCCCCGGCTCCGATACGCTGCACCGTATCGGGCACCACCAGCACGTCGACGCCCACGCCGCGCACCAAGCGCCGTGCGAACGCTCCGGGCGCGATGCGCACCACGGGAACGCCATCCACGAACGAGGGGAGCACCACGGCAAGCCCCGACTGCGCGCCCGATGCCCGCGCAAGCGCGCGCAGATCGAATCCGACCAGGGCATAGCCAGCCTCCTCGCGCTGAACCGACACCGCCGGGGCATCCTGCTCGTCGGGGACGTCCACGGCCGCAGCGCCGCCCACGCCCTTTTGCCGAGCCGCCATGGCCAGCAGGCGCGCACGGGCGTCATCGTCCACGCCCATGCCCAGCGATCCCGCCGCCAGAAGATCGCCGTCGGCGTCGCCGTCCACCTGCCCGGCGCGCGCGGCACCGCCTTCCCACGATTGATACGGCAGCAGCTGCGGCGACCACACCTCGCCCGCCTGCGAGCGCCCCGGGCTCACCTCGCGCACCTGATCGGCCGCAAGGCTCACCGGAGCCGCAAGGGCGCGCGCCACCACCTCCTGCGCTTTAGCGCCATGCGTTGCGAACACCATCTCCTCAGCCGCTGCCATCGAAGCACCTCCCATATCCAGACCCTGTGTTTACCCGCTTTGCCGCCCATGCTACACTGCGCGAAGCGACGAAATCAAGCAACGGGAGGCCCTCAATGGCACATAACGCCTCAGGTCGGCTTGCCCAGCAAGCCCTTGAGCTGACCCGCAACAAGCTGCTGGTCAGCTTGCGCTTCATGAACGCCGCGTTCGCCCATCTCAAGCTGCTGGCGCAACCCGGGCAGACCATCGCCACCGATGGCACGTACCTGCGCTACAGCCCGGCCGACGTGGCGCGCACCTTCGCGTCAAGCCCGGAAGAGCTTGCGCGCACATACCTGCACGTCATGCTGCACGACGTGTTTCTGCACCCCTTCCCCAACCCGAGCATGGACGCTGCGCGTTGGGATGCCGCATGCGATATAGCCGTCGAGGCGGTCATCACCCAGTTGGCGCTGCCGGCCACGGCAAGCCCGCGCGCCACGCGCCAAACCGCCGCGCTCGCCCAGCTTCAGGCGGAATGCCCGCAGCTCACCGCCGAGGCCCTGTACCGCCACTTCACCGACCAGGGAATAGATGACCAGCAGCTCGCGCAGCTGGCCGCGCCTTTCTTTGCCGACGACCACGAGCCCTGGCACCGCATGGCGGCCGAGGAAGCCGCACGCCGTCAGGCCCAAACGGGCGAGAAGCAGGAAAACGCCGCCGATTCCCCCGCCCCCGCCGCCGGCGAGGCGGGCAAGAACGGCACAGACATGCCCATGCCCGACGAGGCGCGCAAGGCAAAGCCCAATCACAAGGCCCACCGCGGCCTGTCGCTCGACGACATCACCGAGAAGGAGGCGCCCGAGCAGGCTCGCGGCGTGCAGGCGAACCGCTTCGCCGACACCGTCAACCTCGATCGCTCGCGCGACCAGTGGAAGAACGCGGCGCTTGAGATGGGCGTGCAGCTTGACTCCTATATCAAGCTTTGGGGCGTGGAAGGGTCGAACCTCTCCATGAACCTGCGCTCGGTCACGCGCCGCCGGCAGGACTTCACCGCCTTTTTGCGCAAGTTCGCGCGCACGGGCGAACATGTGCGCGTCAACGACGATGAGTTCGACTACGTCTACTATTGCTACGGCCTTTCGCGCTACGGCAACCTGCCGCTGATCGAGCCTTTGGAATACGTCGAGGAACGACGCATCCGCGACTTCGTCATAGCCATTGACACCTCCGCATCCACCAAAGACGGGCTGGTCAGGCGCTTCCTTGAGCGCACGTATTCCATCCTGTCGAGCGAGACGGGCTTTTTCACCCGCATGAACGTGCACCTGGTGCAATGCGACGCCGCCGTCACTGCCGTCGATTGCATCCACAGCTTGGACGAGCTGGACGACTTCCTGGACAACGTGAAGATCGAAGGCCTGGGCGGCACCGATTTCCGGCCCGTGTTCGCTTACGTCGAAGATGCGCTTGAACGAGGCGAGTTCCAAAACCTCGGCGGCCTTCTCTACTTCACCGACGGCCAAGGCACCTACCCTGCCCACAAACCGTCCTTCGATACCGCCTTCGTGTTCCCTGACGCCGAGACCGCCGATGCAAGCGCGCCGGTGCCGCCCTGGGCCATGAAGGCCGTCCTCGACGAAACGTTTACCGAGCAGGCCGACGACCTGGCCTAGCACTACCCCATCGAGCAAGGAGCAGCCATGGATATCCAACAGGCGAAACAGCAGATCAAGTACACCATGCAGGCGTATTTCGCCAAAGACGAGTTCGGCGGCTACGCCCTGCCGCCGCAGCGCCAGCGCCCCATCTTCCTGCTGGGTGCGCCCGGCATCGGCAAAACCGCCATCGTCGAGCAGATCGCCCAAGAGCTTGAGGTGGGATTCGTTTCCTACTCCATGACCCATCACACGCGCCAAAGCGCGCTGGGCCTTCCGTTCATCGCGCAGAAGGAATACGGCGGGAAAACCTACGACGTATCCGAATACACCATGAGCGAGATCATCGCCGCGGTCTACGATGCCATCGAGCAGACGGGGCATCGCGAGGGCATCCTGTTCCTCGATGAGATCAACTGCGTGTCGGAAACGCTCACGCCCGCCATGCTGCAGTTCCTGCAGTACAAGGTGTTCGGCCGCCACAAGGTTCCCGAGGGCTGGATCGTGGTAACGGCAGGCAACCCGCCCGAGTACAACCGCACGGCGCGCGACTTCGACCTGGCAACATGGGACCGCTTGAAGCGCCTGGACGTGGAGCCCGACTTCCAGGCATGGCGCGATTATGCGCTCGGCCACGGCGTGCATCCGGCGGTTATCACCTACCTCGACGTCGAGCAGGACCACTTCTACCACCTGGAAACCACGCCCGACGGCAAGGAATTCGTCACGGCGCGCGGTTGGGACGACCTGTCGAGCGCCATCAGGCTCTACGAGGCGCAGGACCTGCCCGTCGACGAGGTGCTCATCGGCCAATACGTGCAGGCGCCCCAGATCGCCAAGCGCTTCGCCGTGTACTACGACCTGTTCACGAAGTATCGCGCCGACTACCAGGTGGACCGCGTGCTTGCAGGCACGGCCGGCCCCGAAGTGATCGAGCGCGCCCAGGCCGCGCCCTTCGATGAGCGCGTATCGGTGGTGGGCCTGCTTTCCGACGCGCTTGCAGGCGTGCTGCGCGAAGCGGTGCTCGAGGAGGGTGCCGTGGAGTTCGCGCACCCGCGCCTTGCGGCCATGCGCGACAAGCTCGAGGCCGCAGGCGCAGCCGACGCCACCGAGGAGGTGCGCGCGCAGGAAACCGAGGTGCGCCGTCTGCTGCGTACCGACCGCGCAAGCGGGCTTTTGTCCGAGCAGAAGTATCGCTCCTACGAGCGCGCCATCGACATGCTGCAGCAGGCGCAGCACCTGGGAGCGCAAACCGGGTCGCTTACGTTCGACCAGGTCAAGGAAGCGTTCTCCAAGATGCTCGGCGGTCTTGAGAGCCGCGTCGAGCAGGGCGAGCAGGCACTTGACCGGGCGCTGGCGTTCGCCGAGCAGGCATTTGGCGAGGGCCAGGAGATGCTGCTGCTCATCACCGACCTTTCCGCGAACCGCTACAGCATGGCGTTTATCAACGCACACGGAAGCGAGCGCTTCTTCAAGCACAACAGCGCGCTTCTGTTCGGCGACCGCGGCGCCGACCTTGCCGCCCGCATCAAGCAGACCGCGCTGGACGAGGAATAGCGTAGACAGCATGCGCCCGGCAGCCGACAGGCGCCGGGCGCACATCGAGCCGCCGTCATTAAGACAGCGGCTCGATACGTTTTCCCGTTAGGCATCAACGGCCCAAACGATGGCCATGACAAAATGGAGAGCTTCCGTTCGCAATGGGCCGAAATCGCCTGCGTGATGAAACCGCTCATTTTGCGCACGAACACGAAACGAAGCAGCTATGGCAAAGCGAACGCACCGGGCCACAGCGTGTAAGCTGCGGCCCGGTGCGTTTACGGGAACCGATCGTCAACGGCGTTTTCCGCGCCCGGTAAATCCGCTATGCCTCTACATTCCCTTCCAGCACATCGGCAAGCGTGACGCGATCGATGTAAGCATTGATCGCAGCCCCCATGCCACGCCAGAATCCGCGGGCCTCGCATCCCTCCGCGTTGTCGCATTTCCCCTCGTTATCGATGCATGCAACCGGCATGCACGAGCCTTCCGTTGCGCGCAGCACATCGCCGATGCGGATCTGGTCTGCCGATCGAGCCAGATAGTAACCGCCGCTCACGCCGCGAACGCTCTTCAACACATCCGCGCGCACGAGCGCGCCGCCTAGCTGCTCAAGATACTTGACGGAAAGCCCCTGTCGCTGCGCAGCTTGCCTCATGGTGACAAGCGCTCCCGCCTCCCCCTGCTTGGCGATATCGATCATAAGCCTCAGGGCATAACGCCCCCTTGTCGAAACCATCATCCTAGCTTCCCATCCTCACCTTATCGCGTCTCGCTTCCCCAACAAGACGATCGCCTGCTTGCTTGCATAAGCGCGCAATCATCCCAAGATCACGCGCGACAACGCTTGCAAGAGCGTGCGCATCAGGCTAAAACAACAATGAGATGAGCATATTAGAAGTAAGTTAGTATCATTTGAGTTAACGCCATTAACGCGCGTCAGCGGCTGGAAATCACTATGAACGGCATCTGGAAACCCCGCGCTCATACCATGGATGGGCATGCTGCGCGCGATGCCGTTTGCTACCATAGCGCTTATGAAAAATCAGCATCGCAACGGGCGATCAGCCCGAACCTCATCATCAACGCGCAACGCGTCCACGCGGTCCAGATCGACTCATCCTCAACAGCGCCCGCGTCGCAACGCCAGCGCCCGCAAGCCGATTGTCATCCTTGTGTTCGCGCTTGCGCTCATTGTCGTCGGCGTATCGGCGTGCAACGCGACATCGGCGCTGCTCAACGGCTCGTCGCAGGAAGAAACCTCCCGCTCGGCCAATACGAAGCAGCCCTACGTCAGTCCTTACGATTTCTCGGGGCTCTCCCAGCAAAACGGCAGGTTCTCGTACTCCGAGAACGGAATCGGGAAATCGCAGACGGGAATCGACGTGTCCGAGATGCAAGGCACCATCGATTGGAAGCAAGTTGCAAACGATGGAATCCAGTTCGCTTTCGTACGCGTCGGATATCGCGGCACCACCGAAGGCGGGCTGTTCGCAGACGCTCGCTTAGACGAAAATCTTGCAGGGGCAGCCAGCGCGAGCCTGCAGACCGGCGTGTACTTCTACTCGCAAGCCACCAGCGTGGAAGAGGCGCAAGAGGAGGCCGACTTCGTGCTAAGCCAACTTGACGGCCGCAAACTCGACCTTCCCATAACCTTCGACCATGAGAAGGATACGACGGTGAACGCACGCGGGAACAACGTGGACCGCGACACTCTCACGGCAGCCGCGCTAGCGTTCTGCCAACGCGTTGAGCAGGCGGGATACCGTTCCATGGTATACGGCAACAAAGTGGATATCGCCCGCATGAACCTGGACAGCCTGGGTAACCGCCCCATCTGGTTTGCCGAGTACAACGCGCTGCAGCCTTCCGGCCAATTCGACTTCGTGCTTTGGCAGTACAGCAACACCGGAAGCGTGGCGGGAATCTCCACCCCCGTCGACATGAACCTGCGCTTCACCGATATGTTGTAAACGCGAAATCTCCGCGCTCGGCAAAACCTGAAGCCAACTTGATGCGCTAGCGTGCGTAATGCAATCATCCGCAACGCGAAAGGCCGTTCATGAGCACCGACACCTCCGCCCCGCTGCCCGCTGAGCTTTCCGAAAAGCACAAGGCCCTGAAGGAGCACCTGGCGAAACTGGGGGCAGTTGCCGTAGCGTTTTCCGGCGGTGTGGACTCCACCCTGCTGCTGAGCGCTGCCGCCGACGCGCTAGGCGACAACGCCGTTGCCATCACCGCTCGCGCGCAGATGATTCCCGCGCGAGAGATCCGCGAAGCAAGCGAATTTTGCACCGAACGCAGCATCCGCCACGTGGTGATGGACATTGACGCCTTGTCCATACCAGGCTTCGCGGAGAACCCCGTAAACCGATGCTACTTTTGCAAAAGCGCATTGTTCGCCCGCATCATGGACCAGGCGGCGCATCTAGGAATACCATACGTAGTCGAAGGCACCAATACCAGCGACCTAGGCGATTACCGCCCCGGGCTCAAAGCACTTGGCGAGTTAAAGGCGGACAGCCCATTGCTGGTTGCAGGCTTATCGAAAGCCGATGTTCGCGCCCTGTCCCGCAAGCTCGGCCTTCCAACCTGGGACAAACCTTCTTACGCGTGCCTTGCAAGCCGCATCCCCTATAACGAGACCATCACCGCCGAAAAGCTTCGATCCGTCGAATGCGCTGAAGATGCCCTGATGAATGCAGGATTTCATCAGGTCCGTTGTCGCGCACATGGGAACCTTGCACGTATCGAGGCGGCCCCCGAACAGCGAGCAGCGCTTATGGACGCGCTGATATCCACCGATCTGTCCGAGCGCATACACGATGCAGGGTTTGCCTACGTGACCATCGACGCCGACGGTTATCGCACCGGCAGCCTGAACCAAAACGTTTCCGAATAGACCGGATACGGCGGCAACGCTGCAGGGCCGCAAGGCTGCAAGCTGCCGCCCATACGCAACATCCCCCGCCCTGCGCAAGCCGCAAACCGCCACTGCTAAGCGCGGCATGCGATCTGCCCCGCGCGAATTACCGGTACAGGCAAGCGCTACGCAGCCGCTGCCGCTATCACCCGCACCGCAGCATGCGAGGCATGCTTGCTTTGCCAGCGCCCCGCGCCGGCAAAGCAAGCCACCGCAATCGCCTCATCAACCCACGATCGACGAACAACCGCAGCTTTACGACCTGCGCGAGCTGCCGTACGCCGCGTTCTTGCGATTGCCGAATGCGCTGCCCTTGCGCGCGCTTTTCTTCAGGTCCTTGAGCACATCCGCCTCGCTTTCGCCTTCCACGCCGGCGCGCAGGCGCACCACCTCGTCTCGCAACCGCGCCGCCTCCTCGAAGTCCATATTGCGCGACGCTTCCGCCATGTCCTCCTCCATGCTGGAGATGACGCGCAGCACCTCTTCGCGCGATAGCTCGGCAAGCTGCATGTTTACCTGCTCGGACGACACGTCGCCCATTTCCCCATGCACGTAGCTCATGATGTCGACGACCGCTTTCGTGACCGTTTTGGGCGTGATGCCGTGCTCTTCGTTATATTCCATCTGGATACTGCGACGACGGCGCGTCTCGGTGATGGCCAGGTCCATGGAATCGGTTGTCTTATCGGCATACATGATTACCTGACCGTTCGCGTTGCGCGCCGCACGCCCGATGGTTTGGATCAGGCTGCGCTGGTTTCGCAGGAAGCCTTCCTTGTCGGCATCGAGGATGGCGACCAACGTCACTTCAGGCAAGTCCAGGCCCTCGCGCAACAGGTTGATTCCCACCAGCACGTCGAACTTGCCCAAACGCAGATCACGCAGGATGTCCACGCGTTCAAGCGTGCCTATATCGCTATGCATGTAGCGGGTGCGTATACCGCGGTCCAGAAGATGATCGGTCAAGTCCTCGGCCATCTTCTTGGTAAGCGTGGTTATAAGCACGCGCTCGTTGCGGTCGGCGCGCTCCTTCGCCTCGTCGATGATGTCGTCGATCTGGCTTGCACTGCCACGCACGATGATCTCGGGGTCCAACAAGCCGGTTGGGCGGATGATCTGTTCCACCTGCTGCTGGCTGACCTTCAGCTCATAATCGCCGGGCGTTGCCGATACGTAAACGAACTGCGGCACGCGCTCCTCGAACTCGTCGAAACGCAACGGGCGGTTATCCAAGCAGCTAGGCAGCCTGAACCCGTGCTCGGTCAGAGTGATCTTGCGGCTACGGTCTCCTTCATGCATGCCGCGGATTTGAGGCACCGTCACATGGCTCTCGTCGATGATGCACAGAAAATCGTCCGGGAAGTAATCGATCAGCGTATACGGAGGCTCTCCGGGCTCACGCCCATCAAGATGTCGCGAGTAGTTCTCGATGCCGCTGCAAAACCCCATGGTTTCCAGCATCTCAAGATCGTAGTTCACGCGCATCTCCAGCCGCTGAGCCTCAAGCAGCTTGCCCTCTTCCTTGAACTGTTGCAAGCGCCCGCGCAGCTCCTCTTGGATGGTTTGGATAGCGTGCTCCATCTTGGGGCGCGCCGTCACGTAATGGGAGGCCGGCCAGATGGGCAGTGCCTCGTAGGTTTGTAAAACCTCACCCGTGACGTTGTCTATCTCCGAGATCTCCTCTATCTCATCGCCCCAGAATTCCACGCGCACCGGATTGTCGGCATACGGCGGGAACACGTCCAGATTGTCTCCACGCACGCGGAACGTGCCGCGCTTCAGCTCATAATCGTTACGATCGTATTGGATATCGATAAGGTCATGGATCATCTGGTCGCGATCTGTCTCTTTTTGCTTGTCAACGAACACGGCCATGCCCGCATAATCCATAGGGCTGCCGATACCGTAGATGCAGCTTACCGAAGCAACCACGATAACATCGCGCCTGGACAGCAGTGCGCTAGTGGCCGCATGACGCAGCTTCTCAACCTCTTCGTTGATGGAGGCATCCTTTTCGATGAACGTGTCCGACGAGGGCACGTACGCCTCTGGCTGATAGTAATCGTAGTAGCTGACGAAATACACCACCGCGTTATCGGGGAAGAACTCCTTCAGCTCGCCTGCAAGCTGGGCGGCAAGCGTCTTGTTCGGTGCCATGACAAGCGTAGGCCTCTGCACCGCCTCGATGGTTTTCGCCATGGTAAACGTTTTGCCCGAGCCAGTGACGCCCAGCAGCGTTTGATAACGCAGCCCGTCCTCAACACCCTGGGCCAGCTTTTCGATCGCCTGCGGTTGATCGCCTGAAGGCTCATATGGGCTGACCACCCGAAACGGCGTGTTCGCAAGGCGCACTTCGGGCAGCTTGCCCTCCATTGCCATACCCTCGATGTTCTTCAGATGGCTGCTCATATGCAATCACGTCCTCCGCAGGCGCTTCCCTTCGATCAGTGCTCGAAGTCTAGCACGCCTAATAGAAAAGAACAAGTGTACGTTTTTCGGTTTGCGAATACAGGTAATGCAAAAGCCCCTGCCGCACAGCGCACCCGATCGAAATCGGGTGCGCAGCGCCGCAGGGGCCCACGATGCTCACGCCTGTGCGCTTATCGCGCAATCGCGCTAGTCAAGCGTTTTGCTGTATTCGCGCCACCACTGCTCGACATGTTCGCGCAGCTGCTCGGGCGTGCCGTCGTTGTTAAACACCACATCGGCTTGCTCGATACGATCTGCATCGCCGATTTGACGCGCGATGCGGCGGCGCACATCCTCCTCATCCCAACCGCTTGCGACGGCACGGGCGATGCGGTCATCAAGCGGAGCGAGCACGGCGATGACCACATCGGCGCCGTTTGCCATGGACACCTGGCGGTTCTTGAAGACGGAGTACTCGACCACCACGGCTTTGTTTCCCTGGCGCTCAAGCTCGTCGAGCTGGTCGGTGAACGCCTCCTCGATGCGCGGCATGGTGATGCGGTTGAGCTTGCGCGTCTCCGCCGGCGTGGCGAAAGCCTTCGCCGCCACCTTCGAACGCACGATCTGGCCGTCAGAGCCCAGGATATCGGCACCGAACGCCTCTACCAGATCGGCCTTGACCGTATCCCACAGCAGCACGTCGTGCCCGACCTTGTCAAGATCGATAAACGGGACGCCCTGCTCGGCCAGAACCTTGCGGGCCGTCGATTTGCCGGCGCCCATGCCGCCGATGACGAACAGCTTCTTCATACCCATGCCTGCCTCCTTTGTCGGCATCGCCACGTTCCCTTCACGCATATCTTCATACTATGATACACGCACCGCACGGCCGAAGAGCACGGCACATGCCATCATTTGCCGACAGGTTACGGTAGGCGGCACTGGTATACTGGGGCGATGTGCTGCGGATCAAGGGAGCGCAGCAGATGAGAAGGGAAGCATCATGCCGGAAACGCCGGCTGGGAGCCACACACGCAATCGTTCGCGAAGCGGCTACGCGGCCCCCGCACACAACACGTACGCTCAACAACGTTCCGGCACGCACGGCCACGCCGCAAGCGGTTCATCCGCCTCATCGCGCTCTGCCCATCGCGCAAGCACTGCAACGGGCAGCCGTCACGACGGCGCATCGTCGCGCAGCGCAAGCGCACCTCGGAACCCGGAACAACCCCAGCGCAAGAAATCGCGCTATATCCCCGCCCTCGACGGCCTGCGCGCGCTTGCCGTGCTCGGCGTCATCGCCTATCACATGGGCATGGCCTGGATGCCCGGCGGCCTGCTCGGCGTCACCGTGTTCTTCGTGCTGTCAGGCTACCTCATCACCAGCCTGCTGCTTATCGAATGGGATTCCACGGGTGCCATCAACTTGCCCCAATTCTGGCTGCGCCGCGTAAAACGCCTGTTCCCCGCCATCGCCTTCGTCATCATATGCACCGCCGTGCTCTGCACGCTGTTCGACCACAGCCTGCTCACGAAGCTGCGCGAGGACATGTGGGCTGCGCTTTGCTGGGTTACCAACTGGTGGTACATCCTGCGCGACGTGTCCTACTTCGACGCACTGGGCGCCCCAAGCCCCGTCACCCATTTCTGGTCGCTTGCCATCGAGGAGCAGTTCTACGTGGTTTGGCCCGTAGTCCTCATCCTTGCGCACAAGTTCGGCGTGAAGCGCAGCCATATGCGCAACGCCACCTTCGTACTCGCACTGGCATCCGCGCTTGAGATGGCGCTTCTGTTCAATCCCAATGCCGACCCCTCGCGCGTGTACTACGGAACCGACACCCGCGCATTCAGCCTGCTCATCGGCGCATGGCTTGCGTTCGTATGGCCGTCGAACCAGCTTGGCGCGAATAACGAGATTCACCTGGACCGCAACGTGCGGCTGGCGCTCGACGCCGTGGGCGGCATCGCGCTCATAGGCTTGGTGGCCATGATGGCGGGCATCGAGGGAACATCGGCGTTCATGTATCGCGGCGGCATCTTGCTCGCCTCCGTGATCACCATGGTCATCATCGCCGTCATCGTGCACCCGTCAAGCCTGTTGGCGAGGGTCTTCGCCGCAAAGCCGCTCGTATGGATCGGCCTGCACTCCTACGGCATGTACCTGTGGCACTACCCCATCCTTCTGCTTATGAACCCGCGCAGCAACATCGACGGCACCCCGTGGTGGATGTACCTGGTGGAGCTTGCCGTCATCTTCGGCATCTCATGGTTCTCCTATAAGTTCGTGGAAGACCCCATCCGCCATGGCGCCATCGGCAAGTTCGTGGGCAACGTGCGCAGCGGGCAGATCCTGCTTGTCGACTGGCTTCGCACCCACGCCCTGCCCACGGCGGCTGCCTCCTTGCTCACCATCATCTGCATCGGCGGGCTGATTTTCGTGCCCGACACCTCCGCGCTTGAAGGCGGCGATCTGCTGAAGGACGAATCGGCGCATGTTGCAGGCTTGCCCGCAGACACATCGGGCACCTCCGCTGCAGCCGAGAAACCCAAGCTCGACGTGCTTATGATCGGCGACTCGGTATCGGTGCGCGCCATCCCCAACTTCACCGAAACGTTCCCCTACGGCGCCATCGATGCCGCCGTGAACCGCCAGCTCACCGTTGGCCAGGAGGTCTACCGCTCCTATGCCGAGCAGGACATCGTCGGCGATGTGGTGGTGTTCGCCCTGGGAACGAACGGGCAGGTCACCGACGAACAGCTGGACGACCTGCTTGGCGTGGTGGGCACCGACAAGCACGTGTTCTTCGTGAACACCCGCAGCCCGCAAAGCTGGATGGCGGAGACGAACGCTGCGCTCGATCGCGCCGCCGAGCGTTACAACAACGTGCAGGTCATCGATTGGTACGACCTGAGCGCCTCTCACGGCACCTGGTTCGATGGCGACGGCACGCACTTGTCCTCGGAAGGCGCGCAGGCTTATATCGACATGGTTCACGACGCTATCGGAAGCCTTCTGCCCGAGCATAAGGAAGGCGACCAGGTGGCGCATGCCGAAACGCCTATGGAGGCCGCAACCTCGAAGGCCATCGCAGCCCAGCAGGCAGCCGTTGCCTCCATTGCCACCAACATAGCCAGCAGCCTTGGGGAGCACCCGCAGGAGTAGACGCATCCTGACAAACAAGCGTGCGAACCGAACGATTTCGGGCCGCAATCGTATGCGAATCAACGCATCACGATGGCGGCCCGATTTGCGTTGAGCGGGAAGCGCTGATGATAGGGCCCCTAACGCACGCCTCCTGCTTGATTCATGCTCATCGCAACCGTTTTTCCGACCCTTAAGGTTTTCGATATCCGTAAACGATGAAGTCGCGTTAAAGACAAATATGCTGTAGCTTTGCCGGCATTTCTCGCGCCTAGGAGAAGGATGCCTATTGCCGCGCAAAGATATGGCATCAAAGCTACCGCATCAACGAATACCTTGCGCCCTGCAGTTCCAGCCTTGGGAATCCTTCGATGACCCCCAGACGCAACAAGGCCCCCGGCGTATGCCGGGGGCCTTGCGGATGCTAAGCGGTTGCTTGAAGCTTGAGGCTTAGGTCAGCTTATTCAGCCTGCTCCTCAGCGGGCTTGTCAGCCTTCTTCTCGCGCTTCTTGGCCGGCTTCTCCTCAACCTGGATGGACTCGTCCACGGGGATCTCGAAGCCCATCTCAGCAGCAGCAGCCTTCATGGACAGGCTGATGCGACGACGGTCGGGGTTGATCTCCATGACCTTGACCTTGACCATGTCGCCGGGCTTGACGACCTGAGCAGGCGTGTCGATGTGGCGCATGGCCATCTCGGAGATGTGCACCAGGCCCTCGATGGACTGACCCAGCTCGACGAAGGCGCCGAACGGAACGGTCTTGGTGACCTTGCCGTCGACGATGGAGCCGACCGGGTAGCTCTCGACCAGCTTGATCCACGGATCCTCGGTGGTCTGCTTCAGGCCCAGGGAGATGCGCTCGCGCTGCAGATCGACGTCCAGAACCTCGACCTCGACCTCGTCGCCGACCTTGACGACCTCGGACGGATGATTGACGTGGTTCCAGGACAGCTCGGAAATGTGGACCAGACCGTCGATGCCGCCCAGGTCAACGAAGGCGCCGAAGTCGACGATGCTGGAAACCGTGCCCTTGAGGCGCATGCCCTTGGACAGCTTGGAGAGGATCTCGGCGCGCTCGTTCTTGCGGCCCTCCTCCAAGAGAACGCGACGGGACAGCACGACGTTGTTGCGGTTGCGATCCATCTCGATGACGCGGGCCTCGATCTCGGTGCCCAGGTAGGCATCCAGATCCTTCACGCGGCGCAGGTCCACGAGAGAGGCCGGAAGGAAGCCGCGCAGGCCGATGTCCAGGATAAGACCGCCCTTGACCACCTCGATGACCTCGCCGGTGACCACTTCGCCGGCCTTGAACTTCTCCTCGACGGAAATCCAGGCACGCTCGTACTCGGCGCGCTTCTTGGAGAGGATGAGGCGGCCGTCCTTGTCCTCCTTCTGGAGAACCAGAGCCTCGATCTTGTCGCCCAGGCTCACGATGTCGGACGGATCGGCATCCTTGCGGATGGACAGCTCGCGGGCCGGGATGACGCCCTCGCTCTTGAAGCCGATGTCCACCAGCACCTCGTCGTGCTCCAGCTTGACGACGGTACCGTCGACGAGATCGCCCTCGTCGAACTCGGTCAGCGTGCCGTCGATCATCTCGTTCATCTGCTCATCGGAGATGTCGGAGAAGTCGATCACGGAGGTGTTCTTGATTTCGGTCAAAACGGACCCCTTTCAAAAACTAAATCGGGGACCCTTCGTCATGATGGTTGATACGTACCATGTTCGCTTGCAGAAGCAAGGATCGCGGTGCAACAAACATGTCTCGGGGGCCAACAGATACTTACACTTGCCGCCTATCGGCAAGCCCGCCCAGTATAGCACCGCTCGCGCGCGCTTCATTGTGAATTTTCCCCGAGTGCCGACATTTTTCGCAGCGCGCCCACAAGGCGGCCAAGAAGAGCCCTCAGCGCGTCGAAGGCGCCCTACGAAAGCAGCAGCACGTCCTTCCGGGCGCGCGCCTCGCTACGCACCTCATCGGTAAACCCGCCTATACTGAAGAGGACATAGACGGGCGGGCCGCCAAAGCGCCGAAAAGAGGGGTCGTCCAGGGCCTTTCGAGCCTGCTCTTCCAAGTGCCTCAGCACATTGGCGCCCACGGGCCTCGCCCAGAACTTGCACTCGCCGAACACCGCTCGGCCCTCTTCGGCGCCCAGCCCCACAACGTCCAGCTCCACATCGCGTGCGCCCCACCAAGCGCCCACCCGCTCGGGCATGAAGGGGAGCGCCCCTTCCGCGCCCGCATCCCACAGGCGGTCGCGGCACACGTCCTCGTACACGTAGGCGACCTGCCCGTCGACGAAGTTGTTCCTGATCGTCTTCAGCGCCTCCGCCCGCCGCCCCGTCTCCAACAGCCCCATCTGGGGAAAGACGAAGCGGAACCAGAAGCGCAGGTAGTTGTCCTTGATGCGGTAGAGGCCCTTCTTGCTCTTCTCGGGGTTCTCCTCCGTCACGGGCACCACGCGCTCCAGCACATCGAGCCGCTCGAGCACTTTCAGGTACTTCGACAGCCCCGTCTGCCTCACGTTCAGCGCCGCGGCGATCTCCCCGCTCTTGCGGTTGCCCGCCGCCACCGCCTTCAAAATGGAGAAATAGGTTCCCACCTCGCTCACCTCCTTCGACAGAAGGAAGTTCGGCTCGTCGTACAGATAGCTGCTGGAGTTCAAAACGCTCTTCTCGATGCCGCGGTACACATCGTCCACGCCCCTGAAGCTCTCGATGTACTTGGGGACGCCGCCCGTGACGCTGTAGAGCTCGACCAGTTCGCGGCGCCCGATCTCCTTCGAGAAGAAATCCCGGTAGAACCGAAAGGGAATCTGCTTCATGCGAACCTGCGCGGTGCGCCTCCCGTAGAGGGGGCTGCTATAGGAGAGCACCTGGCTTTCCATGAGCGAGATGAGCGAGCCGCACAGGATGACCATCACGTTGCGCTTGGAAAGCATCGTGTCCCAGATGCGCTGGAAGACGGAGGGGAACGCCGGGTTCGCCTTGCCGAGGTACTGGAACTCGTCCAGCGCGACGACGAGGCGCTCGCCGTCGCTCGTCAGACGGTCGAAGAGAACGTCCCAGTTGTCTACGGACACCTGGCCGAGCAGCTCGTCGCCCGTGAACGCGGCCACCTGTTTCTGGAAGGCCGCGCGGTTCTGTTCCTCCGACTCCTCCGTCGCCAGGAAGTACAGCGCGCGCTTGTCGCGGACGAACTCGGTGATGAGCGCCGTCTTCCCGATGCGGCGCCGGCCGTAGATGACCACCATGGCCGCCTGGTGGTCGGCGAACTGCTCCTCCAAGGCGGCGAGTTCTTCAGTGCGATCGACGAACGCGTCCACAATTGCCCCTTTCTCTCCCATGCTTCGTTGGAGGGATATTATACTTCAAAGTATTATACTTCAAAGTATAATCTGATGCACGTCCAGCTCACGCAGGGCCTCCTCGCCCTATTCTTTACTTTCCGCATCATCTTTCGTGAGCGCAGACGTTGCGCTAGAATGAGAGGATGCGTTTGCGTTCGGTCGGCTTCGTCGGGATAAGGCTCAGGCATGGAATTGACTCTTTCGGTGTTCCTCTCGCAGGCAGGAGACCATCCGGTCCTGCTCGGCATTCTGGCGCTGGTCATCGGCGTGACCATCATCTCGGGCGCCACCGACGCCCCCAACGCCATCGCCTCCGCCGTTTCCACCCGCTGCCTCACCCCCGGCGCAGCCCTCGCGCTGGCCGCCGTGTTCAACTTCGTCGGGCTGGTGGGCATGACCTACATCTCCACGGCCGTGGCCCACACCATGTTCAACATGGTCGATTTCTCCGGCAACACCCACCAGGCGCTGCTCGCGCTCATAGCCGCCATGATAGGCTCCATCGGCTGGGGCGTCTTCTGCTGGTTCTGGGGCATTCCCGCCAGCAAGTCCCACTCGCTCATCGCCGGCGTCACCGGCGGCGCCATCGCGCTGAACGGGCTGGCCGGCGTCGTGCTCTCCGAGTGGATGCTCGTCATCTACGGCATGGTGTTCTCGCTGGTGGGCGGCTTCATCCTCGGCATGGCCACCACCAAGATCATCGAGTTTCTCTTCTCCGGCGTCAACCGCCAGCGCGGCAACAAGGTGTGCATGGTGCTGCAGGACATCTGCGCCTGCGCGCTGTCGTTCCTCCACGGCGCCCAGGACGGGCAGAAGTTCATGTCCATCGGGCTTTTGGGCATCGCGCTCGCCTTCGGCATGGAGACGAGCGGGGCCACGGAATTCCCCTTGTGGCTCATGATCATCTGCTCGCTCGCCATTTCACTTGGCACCATCGTGGGCGGCAAGCGCATCATCAAATCGGTTGGCATGGACATGGTCAAGCTCGAGAAGTACCAAGGCGTAGCTGCTAACTTCTCCACCACCTTCACGCTGCTGTTCGCCAGTCTTACTGGCATGCCCGTTTCCACCGGCCACTGCAACACCTCGGCAATCATGGGCGTCGGTGCCAGCAAATCATTCAAACGCGTTAACTGGGGAATTGCCCGCAACATGGTTCTTGCGTGGGTGCTTACTTTCCC
>URQU01000035.1 GCA_900550055.1 uncultured Coriobacteriaceae bacterium
TGTGCTTAGGCATGTACTCGGAAACCAGCGGTGCGAGCGTCTCGAACATGGTCTCGTGGTCTTCGCCCACCGAATAGCCGCCGATGCCGAAGCCGCCGAAGCGGCGACCGCCCGCGGCCAAGCTCTCGTCCTCGATCTCGCGCAGACGGCGGATGCTCTCCAGGCGCAGGTCGAGCTCCATGCCGCCCTGCACGATGCCGAACAGCGTTTGATCAGGGCGTTTGTGCGCCGCCAAGCAGCGACGCGCCCAGTTCGCCGACAGGTCCACGGCGTTGGCCACGAAGCTGCGCTCGGCCGGGTACGGCGTGCACTGATCGAGCTGCATGGCGATGTCGGCGCCGATCTGCTCCTGGATGCGCATGTTGGACTCGGGCGTCCAGCGCACATAGCTTCCGTCGTAGATGCTGCGGAAGGTCAGGCCGTCGGCGTCGAGCTTCAGCGTGTCAGCCAGGGAGAACACCTGGAAGCCGCCGGAGTCGGTGAGCATGGGGCCGTCGTAGTTCATGAACTTGTGCACACCGCCGGCCTCTTCCACCAAGTCGGCGCCGGGACGCATGGACAGGTGATAGGTGTTCGCGAGCACCACCTGGCTGTTCAGCTGGTGAAGCTGATCGACCGTGATGCCCTTGACCGTGGCCGACGTGCCGACGGGCATGAACATGGGGGTATGGAAGGTGCCGTGCGCGGTTTCGTACGAAAGCGCGCGGGCATGGCCGCTGGTGGCCTCGATGGTGCAGTCGAACAGGGCCATGGGCTACTCCTCCATCCCGTTGATGACGAAATCGGTGCCGCCGGAGCGGCCCGCCTCCTCGAGCGTTTTCGCGCCGCCGGCCTGACCGTCGGCAATGCCGCACGCCGCAAGCACGCGCTCGCGCGCGGCGGCGGGCACGATGGCGTCGCTGACGCCTTGCGTCGGGTCGGCGCATTCGGGCAGGGAATCCACCCAGTCCGCGAACTTCTCCATAGACCCGTGACGCACGCTGAACACCTCGAAGCCGACGGGGTCGATCAGGAAATCGGTGACCAGGAAGCCCTCGCAGCCCAGCTGGCATGCGGCCAGGTCCTCCTTGGTGTTGTTGCCGACCATGAGAACATCGCGGCCCTCAAGCCCCGCAGCGGCAAGATTTTCCGCATAGTAGTCGGGCTTGGGCTTGACGGCGGTGGAGTTCTCGAACGTGGTGATGCGCGAGAACATCTCCGGGTCGATGCCTGCCCAGCGCAAGCGCCACTCCACGGCGCGGCGAGGGAACATCGGCATGGTGGCCAATACCAGCGGATAGCCCTTGGCGGCAAGCGCCTCAACGGCGCGCGCGGCAGCGGGATTCGGCTGAACATCGGCGCCCAACTCGCCGAACTCGTTCTCATAGAAGTCGCCGATGGCGGCCTGCAGCGCGTCTGCGGTAAGCCCCTCGGGCAGGTCGATGCAGGACAGGAACTCGGGCCAGAACGACTCGGCGTTCGCGTGGCCGGAATCATTGGTGGCCATGGCGGTGATGCCGCGCTTCATGCCGGCCATGAACTGGTCGAGGGCGATGCCCATGCGCGCGACGTAGCCGCCAAGGGCGCGGAAGTAGCTCTTCATGAACACGTCGACGTCCATGGGAAGCAGCGTGCCGTCAAGGTCGAAGAAGACGGCGCGGAAGGTTCGTTTCTCCATATGTCATACCTTTCTGCAGATTGCCGCAGGTGGGGATAGTTTTTGCCTGCGTGGTAGTATAGGGGAAGCGCCGCACCGGCGGCGAAATGCCCATCGAAAAAGGAGTTCGCGAATGAAGTTGTTGCTGCATGCGTGCTGCGGGCCGTGCTCGCTCGAGCCGACGCGCCTGTTGGAGGCCGCGGGGCACGACATCACCATTTACTATGCGAACTCGAACATCCATCCCGCCGAGGAATACGAGCACCGGCTGGCAACGCTGCGCGCATGGGCCGCGGATGCGGGGTTCGAAGTGCTGGAAGGCCCGTACGACCCGGCAACGTGGGAAGCGTGCGCGGGCCGCATCGGGGACGCCGCAATCGCCGAGGTCGAGCAGGCACGGGCGCAGGCTGACGCGGAAGGCGAATGCGCCGGCGAACGCGAGGGCGAAATCGAGGGCCCGAGCGAAGCCTCTAGCAACCGGTGCAAAACGGTTACCGATACGAATCACGAAGCTGCTTCCCCTGATGGCGCTCCCCTTTTCGCAAGCGCAACAGGCAGCGCCGCTCCCCGCGCCGCCGTGCTGTCGGTCGATCCCGCACGCAGGGAGGCTCGTTGCCGTGCCTGCTATCGCCTTCGCCTGGAGGAAACCGCGCGGGTAGCCGCGGAACGCGGCTTCGAGGGCATCGGCACCACGCTTTCGGTGAGCCCCTATCAATATACGCAGGTCATTCGCGAGGAAGTCGAGCGCGCCGCGGCGCAAGCCGGGGTCGCGCCCGCGTTCGAGGACTTCCGACCCTACTATGACAAGGCCACGCGCGAAAGCCGCGAACTGGGAATGTACCGGCAGAACTTCTGCGGCTGCCGCATCAGCGACTTGGAAGCCGCCGCCGAGCGCGCCGAGCGCAAGGAGCAGCGCGCCGCCGCAAAAGCCGCCGAACGCGCAGCCCACGCCGACGCACGCGCAGCCGAGGAAGCTGCACGCGCAGCCCACAAAGCCGAGCGCGCAGCCTACGACAAGAAGCAGGCGCGCAAGCGCGCCATCCTGAAAGCTCTGCGCGAACAGGGGAAATAGCAGCTAGACTCCATCTGCCCGATGGATACGCCCCACCCCTGCTGGCGCACTGCACCCGCAAACCCAAAACAGCAGACGAAGGGCTTGCGCCTGCATCCCTAAGCAAAGAGCCCGTCGTCCTTGCTCGGTTTCCGCATCGCGCTTCGCCCCGAGCAAATAAGAATGCCTTCCGTTTCTCGTTGCCCGAGAAACGGAAGGCATTCGATCAAACCCCTGCAACATGGCCTTTGTGAAGGAAGCGAGTTTTGGGCACGTAAGACCCCTTCGCCGGCTGCTTCTCTCTTAAGCAGATGCTAGTGGATGAACATGGCGTCGCCGAACGACAGCATGCGATAACGCTCCGCGATGGCATGCTGATAGGCGTTCATGATGTTCTCGCGGGTGCTGAACGCGCTCACCAGCATCATGAGCGTGCTGCGCGGCACATGGAAGTTCGTGACCAGGGCGTCAACCACGTGGAACGTGCTGCCCGGCAGCAAATACAAGCTGGTAGCATCGCGGTCGCGCGCGGTGATGGCGCCGGCGCCATCGTCGGCCGACGGGTCCCAAGCGCTTTCCAAGCTGCGCACGCTGGTGGTGCCCACGGCGATCACGCGGCCGCCGTTGGCGTGCGTGCGGTTGATGGCGTCGACCGTCTTCTGCGGCACCGTATAGAACTCGGTATGCATCTTATGGGCCAGCGGGTCTTCCTCATCCACGATGCGGAACGTGTCCAGGCCAACCTCAAGCTCGACGGTTTCCCAATCGATGCCCTTCTCGCGCAGGCGCTCGATCAGCTCGGGCGTGAAATGCAGGCCCGCCGTAGGGGCCGCCGCCGAGCTTTCGCGACGCGAATACACCGTTTGGTACAGCTCCTCATCGCCGGCGTAGTGCTTGATGTAAGGCGGCAGCGGCGTATGCCCCACCGCGTGAAGCGCCTCGTCAAGCGAGGGATACGTGGTGGTCAGACGAGCCACGCGCTCGCCGCGCTGGGCGCCCTCGGCCCAGTCGACGATCTCGGCGGACAGCGCAACGTTGCCTTCACCATCCGTGAAATCCACCACCGCTCCGCTGCCGGGCTTCAAACGCTTGCCCGGACGCACGAGCACCTCCCAGATGGCCTGCTGGTTTTCGCCGGGAACAGGCTGGCCGGGGATATGGGGCACGTCCGCATACGGCTGCGCCTTCGAACCCACAAGCTGGCGAAGCAGGAACACCTCGGACTGCCCGCCCGTGCCGCGCTTCGCGCCGAGCAGGCGCGCCGGCAAAACGCGCGTTTCGTTGGCAACCAGCAGATCGCCGGGCTCAAGGTAGTCGATGATGTCGCGGAAGATCCGGTCCTCAATCGCGCCGGTTTCGCGGTCCATGACCAGCATGCGGCACGCATCGCGCACCGCCGCCGGCTCCTGCGCGATGAGCTCCTGGGGAAGATCGTAATCGAAATCGCTCGTTTTCATCGAGATGCTCCTTGTCGCACGCCCGGCAAGCTGCGCCGGGCATATAAAAGGCCGCGCCGAGCGCAGCCGAATAGCTTTCGAACAGGCAGATTATACGCCAGCCAGATGGTTTTTCGCGCATGTGCGAAAAGTCCGCATGCACTGCGCAGCAAGCTGGCCGCCCAGTTCCACGTAGTCGACATACGAAGCGGTTTTCGCCTTGATGAAGCCACGCTCGCCTTCCCCGACGGCACGCAAGGTCTCCGCGCCTGCGTTATCGATAACCTCGCCAGCAACCGATAAAGCACGCAAAGTCTTTGCTGCACCCCCTCGGGGCCCGAGCGGCAAACCCTACTGTTCGGGCCCCGCTTCGCAAAATGCAATCGCAAGCCTAAGCGGAACTTCTCTGCAGTCCCGGCTTTCGCCGAGTTCCGTTTTTTGAGCAACGCATATGCACATTAGCTGCAATTCGTTTTCAAAGCGACCTACATACACCTCCCTCTTGTCAACTGTGCATAGTGTATATATACTGTGCTTACCGGTTATACACACGTGCTCGATCGGGACGCTGGTCGTGCGCGAGGCTTCAGGCGCGCCTGAAGTCGCAAGCCCACAGGAGACAACGTGGACATCATCCTATCCAACACGAGCGACTTGCCCATCTACGAGCAGATTTCGCAGCAAATTAAACGTCATATCCTTTCGGAAGAACTGTCATGCGGAGAAAAACTGCCTTCCATCAGGGCGCTTGCAAACGGACTGCACGTAAGCGTCATCACGACCAAACGTGCATACTCCGACCTTGAAGCGCTCGGCTTCATCGAGACCGTGCAAGGCAAGGGCAGCTTCGTCGCAGCAGGCAACCGCGAGCTCTTGCGCGAGGAAGGCCTACGGCGTGTAGAGGAACTACTGGCGAAAGCGGCCAATGAGGCCACGCAGCTTGGCGTCTCCCGCGACGAGCTGCACAGCATGCTCGACTTGATGGCAGACGAGTCGCACACCGAGAAATGAGCACAACCATGGAAACCCTTATCGAAGTCCGCGGCGCAACGCGGCTCCTAAGCGATAACTTTGCGCTTGAAAACGTCAGTTTTGCCCTGCGACCTGGAGAAATCGTTGGATTCGTCGGCGCAAACGGGGCCGGGAAAACCACCGTGGTTCGCGCTATCTTAGGCCAGCTGCACCTTGACGCAGGCAAGATCCGCCTGTTCGGCGAGCCCTTCGGCTCCGCCGCAACCATTGAAGCGCAACGCCGTCTGCGTGGACGCATCGGCGTGGTGCTCGACACGTGCCCCTTCCCCGCCGAGCTCAAGGTAAAGCAGGCTGCTGCTTGCATTGCGCCAGCGTTTGAGAACTGGAACGCAAGCACGTTCGCCGCCCTGCTTGACGAGTTCGGCATCTCGCCGAAGGCGAAGGTACGCGACCTTTCACGTGGCATGGGCATGAAGCTGCAGCTGGCAGTGGCGCTTTCACACGGCGCCGACCTGCTGATACTCGACGAGGCCACCGCTGGCCTAGACCCGATTGCGCGCGACGAGACGCTCGACCGTTTGCGCGAGTTCGCCAGCAGCGGCCAACGCGGCGTGCTGCTGTCCAGCCACATCACGAGCGACCTTGAGCGCATCGCCGACCACGTCGTCGGCATCGATGCCGGGCGTATCGCCTTCAACCTGCCGCGCGAGCAGATCACCGATGCCGCCGGCATCGCGCACTGCACCACCGACCAAGCCCGCGAGGCGCTCAACGTGCTTGCAGAGCTTAATGACGAATGCGAGCTCGCAAGCAACAGCATGTCAAGCGAACCTGCCGTCTACCACGGCTCAGCCGCGACGGCGCACGACCCCTTCGCCACGTTCAGCATCTCCACACCGCGCGCCATTCGCCGTACCTATTGCACCGACGTGCTCGTGCCCGACCGGTTCGCTTTCGCGCAAGCATTCCCCGACATCGCCTGCGACCGCGCAACGATCGACGACTACCTGCAGTTCGCAATCAATGGCGAACTGCGGTTGCACTAGAGAAAGGAACGCCTGATGAAAGCCGTTTTGCAAATGGAATTCGCCTACATATGGTCAACGAACGCAGCCAGCCTGGCCACGTTCTTTGTCATGTACGTGTTTCTTACCCAGGCGCTGCAGACGCCTACGATGGTATCGGTGCTCTGCGCGATGGAACCGCTGCTGGTGCTGTTCACGTTCATGAACGCCGACATGGCAAACGGCTGGGGACGTTACCGCGCCGCGCTGCCGCTTTCGCGGCGCGACATCGTTGTCGGCCGATACGCGACGATTTTGCTATCGGCTGCCGCAACCATTGCGGCAGCGGTTGTGCTTGGCATGGCCGGCAACGTTGTCGGTCCCATGGCGATCGCCGACTTCGAGCCCATGCCCATCTGCGAGCTTGTGGGAACCTGCCTATGCTCGGCCGCTGCTGCGCTGGCGATCGTCGCCATCATGCAGCCGTTTTTAGTGAAGTTCGACAACGCGAAGGGCGTGCGGTATGCCACGCTGGCGTTCCTTGTGGTCGTGACGTTGGGGATTGCCGCCCTTTCGCAGGTGGTCGATGCGCCGATGCTTTACGCGGTGGCGGATTGGATCGAGACGAACATCGGGCTCATCGTGGCAGGCGTTGTCGCGGCATCGGCGCTTGCCCTTGCAATCAGCTGCGTCATCAGCCTGCGCATCTATGCGAAGAAAGACTTATAGACAAACGTTTGAAGAAGCACTTGGAAACAGGCGAAATAGCCGCCCGAATGGAGCGAGGGACCAAGTGCTCAGCCTCTGTTTCCATCCGAGCAACATTTGGAACGGTAACCGAAAAATATAGCTGATGGCCAGCCGTTACAACGCTGCATATTCCTTATCGGTCACCGGTTCGCACCAATCGTTGGAGACATTTTCGCTCGGGTATTCAAAAGCGAGATGGCTAAACCAGCTGCCCGCCTGTGCATCGTGGCCCGCGATCTGCTTAACCATGTTTGCTCCTTTTTCGTCTGCTCATCTATTCGATGGCATGAGCTGGAGCTTAAAATCTAAAGTGCGCTCTAAGTCAAGCATGCACGGAAAAGACCTCTCACACCGTTTATGCATGGCGTTTTTGCCGACGGCGGGGATATAACTGGGTGAGACGACAGATTTCCGAAAGGAACCCTCTCCCACTGGAATCAAGACCTGATTTTGAGGAATCATGGAGACGCGAAATTAGACTGTCACCGGATTGTAGCCGGGAAACGACAGGGCGGCGACAAGGGGGAACCAAAACGAAATAGGGCTCCGATGCAGGTCGGAGCCCTATTTCCGGTATTACCGCCGGGTGCAGATCACACATTGAACTTAAAGTGCATGACGTCGCCGTCCTGCACCACGTACTCCTTGCCCTCCTGACGCAGCTTGCCGGCGTTGCGGCAACCCAGCTCGCCACCCAACTCCACGTAGTCGGAATACGAAGCGGTTTCCGCCTTGATGAAGCCGCGCTCGAAGTCGGAGTGAATGACGCCAGCTGCCTGCGGGGCCTTCGCGCCGATGGGGATGGTCCAAGCGCGCGTTTCCGTTTCACCGCTGGTAAAATAGCTCTGCAAGCCCAGCAGCTTGTAGGCGCTGCGCACCAGACGTGCCAAGCCGGACTCCTCAAGGCCCATGGCCTCCAGGTACTCCTTCGCCTCGGCGGGATCGAGCTCGGCCAGGTCGGCCTCGACCTTTGCGGAAATCGGCACCGGCTGGCAGCCGTCGATCTCGGCCAGGTCGGCGTCGAGCGCGTCCTCGTCCACGTTGGCGATGTAGAGGATGGGCTTCATGGTAAGCAGATGCAGGTCGTAGATGGCAGCCTGCTCGTCCTCGTCCAGATTCAGCGTGCGGGCGCGATGGCCTTCGTTGAGGCCCTCGAGCACCTTCTTCGCAACCTCGAGCTTCTTCACGCCCGCCTTGTCGCGCTTCGCTTCCTTCTCAAGGCGCGGAATAGCCTTGTCAAGCGTCCCCATGTCGGCCAAGATCAGCTCGGTTTTGATGGTCTCAACGTCCGAGCTGGGGTTCACGCGGCCGTCGACGTGCACGACGTCCGGGTCGCTGAAGAAGCGCACGACTTCGCAGATGGCATCGGTTTCGCGGATGTTCGCAAGGAACTGGTTGCCCAGGCCCTCGCCCTGGCTGGCGCCCGCCACCAGACCGGCGATGTCGACGAACTCGACCGTTGCGGGAACGATCTTGGCAGGGTGGTCGATTTCGGCCAGCTTCTCCAAACGATTATCGGGAACGGGGACGATGCCGACGTTGGGCTCGATGGTGGCGAAGGGGTAGTTGGCTGCCAAACCGCCCTTGTTCGTGAGGGCCGTGAACAGCGTGGACTTGCCCACGTTGGGCAGACCCACGATACCGATGGAAAGCGACATGCTGAAACTTCCTTAACTAGTGAATACACTTGGCTCTTCATGATACCGCAAACAACGCCCCAGCGCGATGCCCCGCCGAATGCAGTGCGAGTTAAGTTTTTCGGGAGCAGAGCCGCATTGGGCTCCTTGTGGGCCGGCCGCGATGCGGGAAGAGAACGCCTGGGTTAATCGTTTTTCAGTGATAACATGAGCCTAGCTCCTTCGAGATAGGGATATCATCACGGCTTTCCCAGCGGCTGCGCCCGATGCGGCGGCTCCCAGCCCCTTCCCGACGTCTCGGGTATGCGCCTGCCCCGCTTCTCCACAACCGACGCGGCCGCATTCGCCTGCTTTTCTGTGAACCACGGGGATGCGGCCGGCGCGACGAGCGGCCGTCCCGTTGCCAGCGCGCACCTGATGAGGCGTATCGCCTCCGCGCCCCTGCGCGACCACGACCTGCCCTGGCCTTTGAGCCTTGCGGCGCCGATGTGGGCGTTGGCGCCCTCGATCGTTCCGAGCTCGTGCGCGGGCGGGCGGATTTCGGATGCGTGGTTCGCCGCATAGGCGGCAAGCTCGGCTATCTTCCCGCGGGCCCCTCCGGCGCCTTTCGCGGCGGCGACCAGGGCCTCGAAGGCCCCGAGGTCCTCCGTTTTGACGAGTTCCGCGCAGAAACACTCGGCTGCGGCGTCCGCAACCCTTTCCATGATGATAGAATCTGCCATTGCGAGAACCCTTCTATTTTTTGGCTTCGACACCCATAGGATATCGAAAGGTTCTCTTCCTGTATCTAGCGCAGGTTCTTGAATGTCTCCCCGATTACATTAACTCGCACCCGAATGCACGCCCAAACCGCCCAGAGCAACCCCCTTGCAACAGTTACGTCACAATGCGACGCAAACGATTGCACCGCCGCGCGTTTGCCCATACCATCATTAGATGGAAACCAAAGGCACCGTGCGCACGGGCGTTGCGGGCCATCACAGCGAGAGGGGTTTCTCATGAGCAAGTACGAAGGAACGCAAACCGAGAAGAACCTGCAGGCCGCCTTCGCCGGCGAGTCGCAGGCAACGAACAAGTACACCTATTTCGCGTCAGTGGCGAAGAAGGAGGGCTTCGAGCAAATCGCCGAGATCTTCCGCAAAACGTCGGCAAACGAGCAGTACCACGCCAAGATGTGGCTGCGCGAGCTTCAGGGCATCGGCTCCACGGCGGAGAACCTCGAGGACGCCGCAAACGGCGAGAACTTCGAATGGACCGACATGTACGAGGGCTTCGCGAAGACGGCCGAAGAAGAAGGCTTCCCCGAGCTGGCCGAGAAGTTCCGCCAGGTCGGCGCCATCGAGAAGCATCACGAGGAGCGCTACCGCGCGCTGCTGCACAATGTCGAAACCGCCCAGGTATTCGAGAAGAGCGAGGTCAAGGTGTGGGAGTGCCGCAACTGCGGCCACATCGTCGTAGGAACCAAGGCCCCCGACGTTTGCCCCGTATGCAACCACCCGCAGGCATACTTCGAGATCAACGCCGAGAATTACTAGGAAGCAAGCGCAACACCGGCATCCGTCTGAGCTGGGAAAACAGTAACCAGTAGAACGTCAAGCGCGGCGCAAACAGCCGTTTACGGAGCACTTAGGATACGCGAAGGATAAGTTGCACACGGCTGTCTGTCCCGAATACGGGACAGAGCTGATGCGAATCGGGACCCTCCTACAACGCCAAAGGTTCAAGGAACGCCCAGAACCAACTTAAAAGACGGAAAAAGCCCCGCTTCGGCGGGGCTTTCCTTTTTCTTTGATTCGAGCCAACTCTTTTTCTCTCCGCTTTTTGGCAATAAAAAAGCCCCCGCCGAAGCGGGGGCAAAGGCTCTAACTGACTCCGAGCTTCTCGGCGATGGCGTCGAGCACGCGCGCCTGGCGCTTCTGCGCGGCCTCCATGTACGCCAGCCGCAGCGCCATGTTGGCGCCCGTGTTGACGTGCTCGCCGGTCTCGGCCTCGGCGGAGGCCATGTCGGTGGCGCACAGCTGCTTGAGCATCCCCTCGATGTAGGGGATGCGGCCGAGCGGAGTGGCGCCCGTGTCCACGCGCTGGCCCGTCTCGGCCTGCGCGGCCGAGCCGTCGGTGTCGAGCAGCTCGCGCATGCCGCGCACCACGGCGTTGTACATGTTGCCGCCAGGGGCGGTGTTGTCGTAGTCGTAGTTCCAGACGTCCTGTGCGCTCACGTCGTCCTCGCTTTCCGCGCCGCTGTCGAGCAGCGCATTGACCCTGTCCGCTATCTCCCCCAGGCGCCCGTAGAGCACGCCCGGGCAGAACGTGTTGTAGAAGTCCCTGTGGCCGAAGAGGTTGCCTCCGACCGCGAGCCCGCCGATGCCGTGCTCGCGGCACTTGCCCGCAAGAAACTCCACAAGCGTGTCTACCGTTTCCTCCGCCACCGGCCAATCAGGCTCGCCAGCCGAGTTTACGCACTCGATGTGCAGCAGGCCGGCGTTGGCCCATGTGTCGCCGGTTGCCCATGCGCCTTGTGTGTCTGAGACGAATTGCCGGACCTGATGCCCCTTTATGCCGTAATGCGCGCTTGTTTGGTTAGCCAAAAACGTCGGCACCATGTCAAGCGTCATTCCCGCGCTGTGATGGATGCAGAATCCTTGCGGCGCGCCACGGTAGCCCGTTGTGTTGTTCGCCGCCTCCCAGTCGCTGTCTAGCGTGTACGCCACGGCTACCCCCTCGGCTCGTCGTCCGAGTCGCCGACGCCTGCCGTCGTCGGGTCCGGCACGTCGTCTTTGGTTGCCATCATGCCCTCCTTCTCATCGCCGTCGTGGTTGAACACCCTCATCACCGGCGTGTCCGCAAGCTCCGGGTATGCGGAGCAGATGTTCTCGGCGCAGCTGGAGACCTCCATGACGATGATGTACCCGCAGACGAGGATTGTCGTGACGCCGCTGAAGCCGAGGCCGGCGATATACTCGCCTGCGACCTCGATTAGCAGAGCGAGCGCGATGAGGCACATCAGCAGCAGCTTATGGCCGAGGCCGACGCGCATCTTGGAGCTGGACACGTTGCAGTTGATGCAGGCCGCGGTGAATCCGGTTATGATGTCCATGGCCATGAACGCGACGGCAAGGCCGATGGCCCAGACCTGCGGCTCTCCCAACGTGACGATTCCTTCTGTCATCCGTGCTCCTCTCTAGTACGCCCAGACGAGCACGCCGTGCAGCGGCTCGTCGGCCTGCGACCCGCCCTGCGCCTGCCAGGCGAACGTGCCGTCGGCCTTGACCTGCAGGACGACGTCGCCCTCGCCGGTGCGGTTGGCGCCCCACGCCGGGACGGCGTAGTCCGCCTTCGGCCGGAACCGCTCGTCCAGCTCGATGTTGGACAGCCTGTCGCCGGCCCACGAGCCGTCGCCGCCGCGCGGCCAGGCGTTGACCCTGGCGACGCCGACGTGGTTGACGCACGTGACGTCGATGGTCCCCTCCCCGCCGGTGACGGTGGCCGACCACGTGCCGACCTCGCCGCACTCGGCGAGCGGCGGCACGGGCTCGAACAGCCGCACGGGGTCGCCTGCGTTGATGCCGTCGAGGGGGATGCGCCAGAGCTTGAGGTCGTTCGCCGTAGTTGCGGGGTCGTCGGGCGTCCCCGCCACGGGCGTGCCCTTGATGACCACGGGGTTGATGCTCTCGATGCCAGCGCTCGTCTTTGCGTAGCGCGCGACCACCAAATCGTTGCGCTTCTGGCCCTGCGTGCCGCCCTGGACGGTGAGGCTGACTGCCGCCTGGTTCCAAAACCGCTTGCCGCCGACCATGCCGACGCCGGTGCCGACCAGGCACGTGTTCGCGTTCGTCATGACTGCTTTGAAGTCGTCGCCCCACTTCATCACGCAATCGCGCTTGCCGATGGTGGCCTCGTTGAGCGCCGCCAGGTCGTCGCTGGAGATGTGCGGCGTGCCGAAGCACGCGTCTACAGCCTCGAATGCCATGCTATGCCGTCCTTTCGTAGAGGAATGCGCCCACGGAGGGCCTTTCGACCCAGGTCCCGCCGTACAGCGTGCCCGGGTTGGTGTGGATGGTCGTCATGTAGACGCACCCGACCGGATGCGCCGCCAGGAAGCTCGCCGCCGACGCCGATGCCGCGAGGTTCACGGTCACGTCCTCCGACCCGTCGAACGTCGCGGAACCCGTCGCCGCGCCCGTGAAGGTGATCCTGCGGGCCGTCGCGAGCTTCGCGGCCGCGTCTGCGGTGCCCTGCAGGCGCCCCACGAACGACGGAGCCGTCAGCGGGTAGTAGAGAGTCTCGGCCACGTACTTGCTCAGGAACGGGTTGCGGCCGCAGTACGGCCTGTCCAGGTGCATCTCGATTTGCGTCACGCCCGAATATTTGTAGGTGTTGTCTTCGCTTCCGACGAAGGTGAACTCGATTTCCTCGACGCCGTAGTAATCGTTCCTGAAGCTCCAGGCGTTGCTGTATTTCGTCTTGCTGACGAGCGTCCCGTCCAGCGTCTTCCAGCCGACTCCCTGCGTCTTCCAGCTGTTGTAGACCCTAACGCCGATGCTCTTCGGGGTCTCGTCGTAATATGCCGAGATCAGAATGTTCCCGTACGGGTAGCCTGGGAACGTGCCTGACGACTGGTCGTCGAACCTCATGCGAAGAACGAGCTTGTATCCCCCCTTGAGCCTGTAGAAGCTCTCGTAATCTCCGTCGAAGAAACAGCCAATCGAAAAGCTGTCAAGCGGCTCCGAAGAACCGTCCGGCTTCTCGACCTCGGCGCTCACGTTAAACCGCTTGTCGGCCGCGTAGAACGCGTTGTCTATCTTCGAGATGTAAAGGGTGGAGCCCGGCGTGAACGGGTTGGTCGTCATCAGCTCGTCGCCGCTCTTTATGGCATTGTCGAGCTTCTTCTTGTCCGCCGCCGTCATGAGGCCGTGGGCGCTCTGGGTCGCGTCCGCGTAGGTCGTGTCCTTCGCGCTGATGGTCGCGCCCGTGATGGTCACGTTCTCGCCGGCGGTCAGCTTGTCCTGCTTCTTCGACAGCAGCTCGTCGACGATGGCGCGCAGCTTGGCGAACGCCTCCGGGCCCATCAGGCCGCGCGAGCCGCTCATCAGGCGAACCAGACCTTGACGTCGTTGGCGGTCACGTAGTCGACGTTGCTCTGGATGATATCGAAGTCGGTGTCCGAGACGGAGGCCCCCTTCGCCTTGTTGGCGATGATCATGTCGCCGCTCTCGCACTGCTGCCCGGCGTACTCGCCGGCGGTGCGCACGAACCAGTACCAGCCGGGCTTGTACGCCGTCTTCACTATCTCGGTGTAGCTGTTGGCCGCGCCCTGGTAGGCGGCGGCGTTGGTGACGGCGGCGTTGACCGCGTTCTGCACGAACGCCGTGGTCGCGAGCTGCGTGTTGTTGCTGCCGGCCGCCGGCGTCGGGGCGGTCGGCGAGCCGGTGAGGCTCGGCGAGGCCAGCGGCGCCTTCCCGTCGAGCGCCGCGCTGACGGCCTTGTTCTGGACGGGGTTGGCGCTGGTGGGCGAGATGGCCGAGTCGATGGTCGGATACGGCGGCACCTGCCACGTGCCGTCGCTGCGCAGGTAGCGCGTCGCCGCGCCCATGGCCGGCGCGGGCACCAGGCCGCGCGACCCGGCGGCCGCACTCGTGGCGCCCTTGAAGTCGCCGTAGGTGGTGTCCTTCTCCGCCTGCCATTGCGCCGTGCCGTCGCTCGCCCACGCGAGGATTTGGCCCGCAGCGCCGCCCGCCGGGATGTGCTTGTTGCCCGGGGTCGTCGGGTGCGAGTAGTTGTTCGCGCCGGCGGCAACGCCGTCGAGCTTCTTCTTGTCCGCCGCCGTCATGAGGCCGTGCGCGCCCTGGGTCGCGTCGGCGTAGGTCGTGTTGGTGTCCTTGTAGTAGGGCACGCCGTCGATGATGGGCGCCGGGGTGTAGCCGGCCGCGCTCGTCACCTCGCTGGTCGTCTTCACGCCGCCGAGCGCCCCCTTGCCTGCGGCGGGCAGGACGTAGTTGTTCGCGCCGGCGGCAACGCCGTCGAGCTTGGCCTTGTCGGCCGACGTCATCGCGCCAGCCGCGCCCTGGCTCGCCGTCGGGATGGTCGCCGTGCCGATGATGGCCGGGGACGACTGGCCGTTCTTCAGCTGGATCTGCAGGCCGCTTATCGCGATGCCGGCGGCGAAGTTGCTCCTCGTCTGCACGGCCATCTCGCGGCCGGCGTCCT
The DNA here is from genome assembly GCA_900550055.1 of uncultured Coriobacteriaceae bacterium. Classification (GTDB taxonomy): domain Bacteria; phylum Actinomycetota; class Coriobacteriia; order Coriobacteriales; family Eggerthellaceae; genus Senegalimassilia. Next base: position 14,691 of record URQU01000035.1, read on the forward strand.
CGCTGAGCACGCGGCCGGTCGACGTCGAGCTCGCCGCATCGTAGGGCACGTCCGTTGGGAGGTTCCCGTTTGCCATGTTCTTCCTTTCTCTCATGCGAACCATGCGTTCGCGTCGCGGGCGCCGGCGCACTCCACGCCGACGGTGACCCGCCGCTCGCTCCTCTCGGCCGTCACGGGGAACGCGGCCGCGACCTCGCCAACGCTGTCGGAGGACAGGTCCCCGACCGCCTTGCGCGCCGCTTCGGCCTTGGCCTCCACCGCGTCGAGCGCCGCCGCGTCGACCTCGGCCGAGAACGTGCAGCCGTCGAGGCTCAGACCCTTGCCGGCCAGGTAGGCGCGCCCGCCGGCGCTCTCCGCCCTGCCGCTGCTGCTGTTCTTGGTGGTGGTCTCGGAGCCGACCTCGTAGCTGAACGTGGCCACGCCCCGCGACACCTTGACGACCTTCTTGGCCACGGTGGCCGTCACGGTGCGCCCGTGAGCGTTGTCGCGCGCCGAGATCACGTCGCCGACGTCGACGTCTATGTCGTCGTGCGCGTCGACCTCGACGCTGCCGGCGGTCTGCATCTCCTTGAGCTTCTTGCGGCCCTCCTCTTCGAGCTTTTCGGCGTCCGCGTTGCTGTAGTCGTAGAGCGCAGCTATCTCGTCGACCCCGAACAGGGTCTGCGTGTGGCTGACGTTGCCGGCCGAATCGGCGAAGAAGTGGACGACCGCGCGGTCCTCAAGCTCGCCCGTGCCGGCGCAGACCAGGTGGTTCACGCATCTGTGCACGCTCGTGAGCGTGAAGTCCAGCAGGTCGCTGTCCACCTTGCTCGCGTAGTCGGCCGCGGGAGGCAGCGACAGCTCGACCTTGCCGCCGCGGCGGCGCATCGCCAGCTTGCGGCCGTTGGCCTTCGCCAGCGCCTTGAGGCCGCCGTATCCGTCGCAGAACCGCTCGAAGGTGTGGCTCACCTGCGAATCGTCCGCGGCGGCGGAGAAAAGGGCGGACAGGCCCATGCGCTCGATGAGCGAGGCGAGCACATCGCCGGCCTTTCCGCTCACTGACAGGTAGCCGCTGCCCGAATCGGGGACCAGGCGCTTGCCCACCAGGACGCCGTGCCAGGTGCGGCCCCTGCACGTCACCGTGCCCGTCGCATCCCGCCCGGACTCGTAGGAGGTCTCGTCGACGATTCCGCCGTACTCCGTGCCGTCGGCGAACACCTGCCAGCCCTCCGCCGGCGCGAGCCCCTCCGCGCACGTCAGCTCGAAGGAGTTCTCGTCGCTGCCGAAGGCGAGGTCGAGCGAGTAGTCGTCGAGCTCGCGGACGTCGCCGAGCCCGGGATCGTGAACCACTACGACCACGGCGGCTCCCCCTCCTCCTCGTACCAGGTCAAATCGAAGCCGAACGAGCGGTCCCACTCGACCTCGTGGGGGCCCGGCGATGCGGGCTGGAATATGTACTCGCCGCCGCCCAGGCCGTCCCCGCGCCTCGCCTTCGAGAAGGCGTCGACGGTCGAGCCGTCGGCGTTGACGAGCGTCACCGAGCGCGGGGCGGCAAGCGGGTCGACGACCAGGCGGCCGCCTTCCGGCACCACGACGTCGACGCGGTACAGGTTGCCGCCGATTCGGACGGACGGGTCGATGACGGGCCCGTAGAAGACGAGCCGCAGGGGCGTCTCGCCCCACTCCCCCGCCTCGAAGCTGCTGCGCGGCGATGGGGCCGCGAGGTCGTGCGGCAGGTCGTAGGGCGGGTCGAGGTAATCGCCGTCGGCAGGGTCCGCCGTCATCCTCTCGAACGAGACGGTATGGCCTTTGCGCCACACGCCGTCGAGCAGAACCACGGTCAGCTTCATGGACACGTGGCTGCGGGAAATGGACGACGGCTCGGCCTGCGCGATGTAGGCGCGCTGCGACCATCCGTCGACCGCGAGCGTTCCCGGCGTGCTCTCCCGCATGTCCCTGTCCGCGAGCCTGCGCAGCTCGTCGGCCACTGCCAGGTCGAGAAACGTCACGGACAGCGAGCACTCGCGCGCGGCCCTGGTCGCGCCGGCGATGGAGCGGTATCCGAGGGAATACCCCCATTCGCGCCCCCGAATGCCCTCGGCGGTGCCGGCGAGGGCGGAGCGGCAATCCAGGCAGACCTCGGCGGCGCCCGTGCCGGATATATAGGAGAGCCTACGCATACGCCACCGCCTTGCGAACCTTTCGTCCGAAGTCCTTCTCGCCCATCACGGGCGTGTAATCGGCGATGATGGCCGGCAGGTTCGCCGCCAGC
>URQU01000036.1 GCA_900550055.1 uncultured Coriobacteriaceae bacterium
TTACGGACGCGTTCACGCGCCGCAAGCGCGAGGCGGGGCTGCTGGACAACAACGACCTGCTGTCGTTCGCATCGCGCGCGTTTCGCGATCATCCCGCCATCCAGGCGCCGTACGCCGACCGCTTCAAGTTGGTGATGGTCGACGAGTTCCAGGATACCGACCAGCTGCAGGTGGATATGATCAAGCGCATGGCCGGGGAGGGCTTTTCGCGCATGTGCACCGTCGGCGACGCGCAGCAGAGCATCTACCGGTTCCGTGGCGCGGATGTTTCGGTGTACCGCCGTCATCTGGGGGATGTGCGCCGTCGCAACCCCGAGGGCATCATCGAGCTGCCCGACAACTTCCGCAGCCACGGGGATGTCCTGGCGCTGTGCGACCGCATCTTCGAGCAGCCGCAGGTGTTCGGCTCGGAGTTCATGTCGCTTGCGCCGGCGCGCACGGAGTCCGAGGTCGAGCATCCGTTTCTTCCGGATGGGCCTCGTGTGCAGGTGCAGGTGACCGTGGCCCCATCACGCGGCGTGGCGTCATCGGATGCGGCGGCCATAGCGGCCAGGCGAGTGGCGAAGGCGTTCTCCGAGTTCGCGGCGGCCGGGCATCGGCCGGGCGACATGGTGGTGCTGCTCGGCGGCATGGGCCGTGCGAACGTGTACGCCGAGGCGCTGCGGGCCGAGAACCTGCCGTGCGTGGTTGCCGGCGGCTCCATCTTCAACCGTGCTCCCGAAGTGGCGCTCATGGTGCGCCTGGCGCAGGCCATCGCGAACCCGAAATGGACTTCGGCGTTGTTCGAGGTGCTCTCGAGCGAGTTGTTCGCCCTGTCCGCCGATGATCTGCTGGAGCTGTCCACGGGCATGGACGAGGAACGCGGGATTCCCCGTAGGCGCGCCTTCGACCAGGGATTTCGCCATATCGAGCGCAAGGTTGCATCGGGGTGCGCGGTCTCGCCGGCGCTTGCGGCGTGCGCGAGCTTGATGCGTCGCGCCTCCGAGCAGGTGGGGAACGTGGCGCTTGCCGACATCATGCAGGGCATCGTGGCCGATTCCGGGTGGCTTGCGCGCCTTGAGGCCGCCGGGCCCGAGGGGCTGGCACGCGCGGGGAACGTGTACAAGGCCATCCGCATGGCGCGCGACATCGAGGCGACCGGCGGCGTGGGGCCTGCGGCGGTGGCCGAGGAGCTGGCGTTGCGCGTGGAGCTTGCCAAGGAAGCGCCGGGCGCGCTGTCGGCCGAAGGCGGCGATTTCGTGCGCATCATGACCGTCCACGCCAGCAAGGGCCTTGAGTTCCCCATTGTGGCGGTGGCCGAGCTTCGCGACGATGCGGCGCGCTCGCAGGCGTTGGAGTGTTGTTCGATCGAAGGGCGCACCTACGTATCGCTCGATGGCGGCCATGTGCTCGAGCGCTTGAAGGAGAAATCCTCGTCGTTGGTGGCCAAGAGCGGGTCGTATCAGCCGTTTTGCGAGTTCGATGACGAAGAGCTTGCCGCCATGGTCTCGCGCAGCCAGCTTCCTGCCGACAGACGCGCCGCCATCAAGCTGCACGAGGAGCGCGGCGAAGCCGCCGAGGCGCGGCGCTTGCTTTACGTTGCGCTCACGCGCGCGAAGGAAGCGCTCGTGGTGTCCATGCGCGGCAAGTCGTCGAAGGTCGACGCCACCGGGCTGTCGAAGAGCTGCTGGGGCGATGTGCAATCGGCGCTGGTGGGCGAATGTTGCGCGTTCGAGCCGGGCGTGAGCATGTTCGACTTCGGCGGGCAGCGTCCGGCGCGCGTGGAATGCGTGCATCTGACGCCGGAGTATGTGGAGGAGCAGCTGGGGGCGGCCGGTGCTGCGGATGGCGCGGTATCGCAGGTTGATGGCGAGCAGGCCGCCGACCAGCCTGCGGCAGGCGGTTCGCCGATTGGCGGCTTTGCGGCCGATGGCGGGTCGGGCGTCGGCGAACCGGGCACGATCGTCCTTCCCGTGGTGGGACCGTACGAGCCCGAGCGGGGCAAGCCCTATGCGGGTGCGCGGGCGGGCGTGTTCAGCTATTCCTCCATCGCCGAGGGCGGCGAGGAGTTCGCCGACTTCTCCGTGGAGGATGCGGCAGATGACGCTGTCGGCGCGGCTTGGTCTGCGCGCGACGCCGATGCGGCCACAAGCTTGGGAACGGCGTTTCATCGCTTGGCTCAGCTTGCGGCGTTGGCTTGGCGGCCGGGTTGCGCCCTTGAGCGCCCGGACGTTGAGCGCCAGCAGGCGTTGGAGCGTTCGTGCGGGCTTTCCGCCGAGCAGTGCGATCGCTTGGATGCGGCGCTTGAGCGGTGGTTCGCCAGCGATATAGCGGCGCGCGTGGGCGCGTGCGAGAGCGTAAGCGCCGAGGCTCCGTTCCTTGTTCGCGTGGGCAGCCCTTGCGATGCGGCCTACCTTGAGGGTGAGATCGACCTGCTGGCATGCGTCGCCCCCGCCGGCACGCGCGAGCAGCCGGCGGGCAGCGCTTTGGTGGTGGACTACAAGACCGGCGGTTCTCCGACCGAGGGCGCCGAGCAGCTGCACGAGAAGCACCTGCTGCAGGCGACATGCTATGCGTATGCGGTGTTGTTGGAAGGGTATGCGCAGGTGGAGTGCGTGTTCGTGCGCGTCGAGCAGGACCGTGCCGATGCGCCGGGGCAGCCCCAGACGGTGTCGTATCGTTTTGATGCGGCCGATGCCGACGAGATGGGTCGCGCCCTTGCGCGGGCGTATCATGGGCATGGTCAGCTGTAGGATTTGAAGGGACGTTTGCGTGAACATCCAGATTTTCGGCACGAAGAAAAGCTTCGATACGAAGAAGGCCCAGCGCTACTTCAAGGAGCGTCGCATCAGCTTCCAGTTCATCGACCTGAAGGAAAAGGGCATGAGCAAAGGCGAGCTGCAATCGGTGGCCAATGCCGTTGGCGGCCTTGACAAGCTGATCAACCCCGACGCCAAGGATGCCGATACCGTGGCTTTGCTGCAGTATCTGGCGGCGGACCAGAAGTTCGAGAAGGTGCTCGACAACCAGCAGGTGCTGTGCGAGCCGGTGGTCCGCAACGGCAAGAAGGCCACGGTGGGATATCAGCCTGATATTTGGAAGGACTGGGAGTAAACCAGTTTCGTCGGTGCCTGAGCGCATGTTGGGGCGCTGCTATGGCAAGCACGTTGATCGCCGCTTGCGCGCGCCCCTGTCGGAGATGTGTTGGCAGCTTGCGTGAAAAGGTCTGGCTGCCATTGTGAGAAAGCCTTCTATTTCCCATGTTCGGGAAATAGAAGGCTTTCTTGTGCATATGGGCTTTGGGATGAGGTGCGACGCGGAGACGAAAGGGGAGGCTGTCGGATTGTCGCGCCGGTTTGCGGCTAGCGCCTTGCGTGCTTTCCGCGTGAGGCTTTGCCGTAGTCGGCGAACGCTATCGTGTGGTAAACGGCCACCAGGGCCGCGCCGAGCAGGATGCCGCCGAGGATGTCGGTGGCCCAGTGAACGCCCGCCATGGCGCGTGCGGCGACGATGCCCACCATGCCCGCGGCGCAGATGACCAGGGCTGCGGTGCGCAAGCCCCCTTGACGGATGCGTTGCACGGCCTGGATCATGGCCGTGCCGCACATGGTGACGGCAAGCAGCGTGTGCGACGAGGGGAACGACGGCTCGCAAACGCTGTCCTCCAGGATGGGCCGGTTGTTGGGCGAGATGCAGTTGAACAGCACATATAGCACCAGCATGGCGCCGTAGGTTCCCAGCAACAGCCAAAGATCGCGATCGACCCCGCCGCAGCTTCGGGAACGGATCAGCTGCTTGCAGCCGACTATGGCGAGCATGAGCGCGCCGATGGCGGGCACGATGAGCAGGACGTTGGACAGTTTCTCCATGAGGTCGCTCTGCCCGAGGATGGCGCGTGCGTCAAGGTTGAAGGTGGCAAGGCCCACCAAGCTGCCATCGCCGGCGATAGGTTGGCGGTCTACGAACACCAGCGAAACCGTGAGCGCGGCGAACAGCGCAAGGAGCACGCCGGCGGCTATGGCGGAGGCGTGCGCGGTAGTGCGGTTGTGCATGAAAACTCCCATCTGGCCTTCGAGTATAAAGAGAAGGTAAAAAGATGGTAAAGCCGAACGCATCCGGTATGGGGTCAACCGCTCGATTTCGAGGAATTCTGCAGAAAGCGAAATGAAAGGGGGCGAAGTTCTGGGCGGTTTTGTAGCTCGAAGGCGTCCTTTAGGGAAGCGTGACCAGGGCTATTGTCGAGCGCTTGCGGGAAATGGGCGCGAAAACCGCCCAGAACTTCGGCACCCATGGCAAATTCAGACCCGAAAAGCTGCAAAACCGTCCAGAAGTCAGAGGGTGCGTCAAATGCGCGCTCGGCAGCCGGACAGATAAGCCTCCGTCCCCAAGTGTCCGGATTTGGGTTGGACAAATCGGGGACGGAGGTTTATCTGTCCGGTTTTGGGCGGCGTTGGCGTTGGCGCCGCCTCCGGCTAGGCGAGGGTGTGGGCGAACAGGCAGGCGGGGTTGCCTTGGGCGGCGTTTTGCTTGAAGCGTTGTACCAGCTCAAGACGCGATTGCGTTGATGTGGCCAGCGGCTGGGGAAGGGCGTCCGGGGCAAACCAGCCCACTTCCAGGCTCTCGTCGTCGGCGACGCAGGGTTGCGCATTGCCGCCCTTGCGAGGGCAGCAGAAGAACAGCAGGTCCATGTATTGGCATTGGTCGCCGTTGGCGTAGGTGACCATATACGGGGACGACTTCACGCTGACCAGGCTTACTGGCTCGATGTCGACGCCCGTTTCCTCAAGGGCCTCCCGCACGCAGGTGTCGGCCGGCTCTTCGGCGGGTTCCACGATGCCGTAGACGAGCGCCCACTGCCCGGTATCGGCGCGCTTGCCCAGCAAGATGCGGCCTTGGGCATCCTCCACGTAGGCGGTGATGCCGGTGAGCCATAGCGGGTCGTTGCCGATCTTCGCTCGCAGGTTGGTGATGAACTCGGGCGTTGACATGGGGCGTTCCTTCCAGATGCCGCGCTGCCCGCCGGTTGGGCGGGCAGTCGGGATGGTACGGGGTCGGCGGGGCGCTGCGAACGGGCCCCGATAAAGTGCTATGAACAGCAGCTACACGAACTTCACGGCGGTGCCGTAGGCCAGCATCTCGATGGTGCCGGGGTTGATGGAGCCGCTCGAGAAGCGCATGGCCACCACGGCATCGGCGCCGAGGCGTTCTGCCTCGGCGATCATGCGGCCCTCCGCCACGGTGCGGGCTTGGTCGGTCATCTCGGTGTACGACTTGATCTCGCCGCCCACCAGCTCCTTCATGCCGGCCATCATATCGCGGCCGATGTGGCGCGAGGTGACGATGTTGCCGCGTACCAACCCGAGGACTTGGACGTTTTGGCCGGGTACCACGTCTGCGGAGGTGACGATCATGGGAGGCTCCTTTGCGTTTGGGTAGGATGCGGCGGCGCGTGCGCGCGCCGCCGCGCTGCTTGCCGTATTGTACCGCAGCTCTGTGGTCGCGCTGTGGCCTTGCGTGCTCGTCGGCGGGTCGGGTTGCGGGACGGGCTTCGGTTTTTGCGGCGTTTGCCGCCCCTGTGCTCATTCGGCCAGATAGGGGCCTTGTCGGGGCATTGCGGCGAGCGTATCTTGGTTGCGAATGAGAAGTTGCGGCACGGCAAGGAGGGGCCTATGGTAAAGGGAAGCGTCACCGCGTGCAAGATATGCGTTGCGGCGCTGGCGTGCGCGCTGGCAGCCGTCGCCGTATGCGGTTGCGCATCGGGCGAAGATAACGCGCAGGCGCCGGGCGCGCAGGAGCAGGAGCGGTTCGAGAACGTGGCGGATGTGCCGCGCGACGATTCTGCCGATCAGGGGTCGGCGCAGCCTTCCGAAGGGGACGCTGCGCAGCAGAAGCAGGCGCAAACGGCTGATGAGCTGCGTGCGAAGCTTTCCATCGTCGATTTGTCGCAGGAGCAGTTCGTGCACGGGCAAAAGCCGGCGGAATGCCAGAAGTACATCGTGCTCCATGACACCGAGGGCGACAACGATGCCGCATCGGTGGTGAGCTACTGGGCGGGCAACGGTAACCTGGTGGCCGCTCACTTCATCGTGAACAAGGACGGGTCCGTGGCGCAATGCGCGCCGCTCGACGCCATCGTGCACCACGCGGGGTACGGCGATACGGGGCATAACGCGCAGTTCGGCGTGGAGGACGAATCGCGCGACGACAAGCTGGGCACCGTTCCCATCGGCTCGGCCATGGCCGATTACGGCATGAACTCGTACTCGGTGGGCATCGAGATGGTGCACGTGGGCGGTTCCGGCGATTATCCGCAGGCCCAGCTTCGGGCGCTCGATGACCTGATCGCCTACATCGACGCCTATTACGGGTTCGAAAGCGCTATCATCGACCATAAGGCCTGGCGAACGGGGAATTCCGATACATCCGAGGAATTCGCCGCCTATTTGAGGAACTATCAGGAAGCACGCACGCACGACGGTACGGCGCGCTAGCTTTCGGCGACAACGTCAAGCGGCGCTTAACTGGAAGGAAAGGGATCTGACATGTTCTGCCCCCATTGCGGAGCCTCGGTCAAAGACGGTGACGCGTTCTGCTCATCGTGCGGCAAGGCTCTAAGCTCGGCGTCCGGCGGCAACGCGCCCGCTTCGGGCGCCGCTTCAGCCGGCAACGCTTCTTCGAAGAAATCCATCGGCGACATCCCGACTATTTGGGTGGTCGTGGCCATCGTCGCTATAGCCGCGGCGCTGTATTTCCTGTGGCCTGGCGGCGACGACGCCTCGGATGCCGATTCGGGCAGCGTCCAGACGCCGACGACGGTGCAGCAGCCTACGGCATCAAGTCAGCCCGCAACGGCCTCGTCGGAGCCGAAAAGCCCGTTGACGATGTTCGTGTCGCAGGTGGACAATTCCGCGTATCCGCAGGTCACCTTGTATACGAAGATCGCCGACCAGGCGGGTTCGACGCCAAGCGGCCTTGACGCGTCCCAGTTCGCCGTCACGGAAACCGATTCATCCGGTTCGCAGTATCCGGCAACAGTCGAGCAGGTGGTCCCGCTTGCCGTGGGCGATGCCATGAACATCAACCTGGTGGTCGACCAGAGCGGGTCCATGAGGGCGCGCAGCAAGATGGACAGCGCCAAGAAGGCGGCAAGCTCGTTCGTCGACGAGATGGTGAAAACCCAGGGCAATGTGGCCGAGATCACCTCGTTCAACGATTACGTGTACAATCGCCAGCCGTTCACCTCGAGCGCCGCGCTGCTCAACAGCGCCATCGATGCGGTTTCGCCTACCGGTGAGACGGCGCTTTACGATGCGCTGTATTGGGCGCTGCAGCGTACGAACCTGAAATCGGGCTCGCGCGTGGTCATAGCGTTCACCGATGGCGAGGAGAACAGCAGCAACTACAGCTTGAACGACGTCATCGCGCTGTCCCAGCAAACGGGCATCCCCGTTTACATCGTTGGCGTGGGCGGCGATGTGAACCGCAGCTCGCTGCAGTCGCTGGCGTCGAGCTGCAACGGCACGTACTACGATGCGGCGTCGGACGACTTGGCGCAGGCACTTCGCCAGATCTACCAGTCCATCTACGACGATCAGCGCTCCATGTGCCGCGTGGTGTTCACCTCCACGTGCCCCGGCAGCACCTCCGCTACGCGCACCGTGCTGCTGAGCTGCTCGGATTCGGGTCCGTTCGCAGGGCAGATCTCGCATACGTACGTGCCCGTGACCAGCATCTCCTCCTACGATACCAGCGTGAGCTCGCAGGATTACGTGCTGCCCGGCAGCGCTTCGAAGTACTACTCGCGCTCCGAGCTGGAGAAGATGTCGCTGTGGGAGCTCTACCTTGCGCGCAACGAGATATTCGCGCGCCACGGCCGCGGCTTCAAGAACCAGGACCTGACCGACTACTTTGCCACGAAGCGCTGGTATACGCAGACGTACACGCCCGAGGAGTTCGACGCCATATCCTCCTCGCAGCTCAACGACTACGAGCTGAAGAACGTGCAGACCATGTACGAGATCGAGCAAAGCCGTAATTCCCCGTATCTGGAGACGGCGAAGTAGTGCGGCGCGAAATCGCCTGAAACGAGGAGGGCCCGCGGTTTGCGCCGCGGGCCTTGCTGTTGCTTGGCTTGCTGTTCGGGCCGTGCCGGGGCTTACGAGTTCACCCAGGCGCGGATGCGATAGCGAACGCCCAGCTCGTCGCAGATGCGCTGGCAGGCGGCCTCGTCCTCGTGGCTGATGGTGGTTTCCACGGTGGTCATCACGACGTTGGGCACGTACTTGCGCACTTCGCGGGCGAAGTCGAGCATGCCCGGGAACGCCGCGTCGCCGAAGCGGCTGCGCACGATGGCGGCGTACTCGTCGGCGTTGGGGGTGTTCAGGCTGATGGAGACCGTGTCCACGATGCCCTTGAACTCCGGCGCGATATCGCGGCCGCAGATCAGGCTGCCCTGGCCGTTGGTGTTCACGCGCACGGGCAGGTTGTAGCGGCGCTTCACTTCGGCGGCCACGCGCTTGAGCATGTCGAAGGCGCAGGTAGGCTCGCCGTAGCCGCAGAAGACCACCTCTTCGTAGCGGCTCATGTCCTGCTCGTCGAACGCGGCCATGACCTCCTCGAAGGAGGGCTCGTGGTCGAGCCACAGGTTGTTCTCGCCGCCTTCGCCGTCCTTGCCCACGCCGTCGGCGGTTTGGCGGATGCAGAAGGTGCAGGCGCAGCTGCAGCGGTTGGTCAGGTTGACATAGAGCCCGTTGTGCACGGGGTATACGATGGTCTCGGCTTTCGTTTTCGCCATGATGAACCTCTCTCGCTTGAGGTGGGGGGCGAAGGTTGCGATGCGGTTCGCCTTCCCGTTTCCGTTTAGGGTACGCCTTAAGGTGCGCCTGCTGCAAGGTGCGCGTCCGCGGCCGGCGCGCGGTGCGCGATGCTAGCGCAGGTTGTGTAGCTCCTCTTCGATGGGCAGGCCGTCGGTGCGCGGCAGGTCCATGCCGATGGCGCGCTCGACGCAGGTGCACACGAAATGCGACGCCTTCTCCACCGACTTCTCCAGCGGCACGCCGTTGACCGCGTCGGCGATGAGGATGGCGGAGAACACGTCGCCGGTGCCGGAGCGCTGCCCGCCTAAGCGCGCGGTCTGCACGGTGAAGGGCGTGCGGCCCCTCTCGTAGCACACGTTGGCCACGCGGTCTTGGAACTCCACGCCGGTGACCACCACGCGCGCAGGGCCGGTTTGCGATAGCTGCTGGGCGATCATGGCGGCATCTTCGCAGGTCATGTCCTTGCTGAAGGGCACGCCTGCCAGGATGCACGCTTCGGTGAGGTTCGGGGTGATGATGGCGGCCTTCGCCGTGAGCTCGGCCATGCGCTCGCACATCTCCGGCGTGTAGGTGCCGTAAGGATGGCCTTCGTCGCCCATGACGGGGTCGACCATGACGATGCAGTCGGGGCCGCCGAACTCGTCGATGAACTCGCTGACCACCGCGATCTGCTCCGCCGAGCCCAAAAAGCCCGTGCAGATGCCGCGGAACTTCAGGCCGAGCTTGCGCCACTCGCGGATGTGCTCGCGCATGTAGGGCGTGAAATCTTGGAAGCTGTAGCTGGGGAAGCCCGTGTGGTTGGACAGCACCGAGGTGGGCAGCACGCAGCATTGCACGCCAAGCTGGGAGATGACGGGAAGCTGCACCGCCACCGAGCATCGGCCGAAGCCGGTGAAGTCGTTGATGAGCGCGATCTTCTTCTGGTTGTTGTGGTTGGGCAGGGCGGTGTCGGCGGGTTCGATGGTGCTCACGGGGCGTCTTTCCTAGGGATGTTATGCAACGCGCACATTATAAGGGAGGGAAAGGCCCTGCCGCCGCGCGTTGTGTGGAATGCCCGGGGATTCCGTTTTCGCCGGTGCGGGGTTGTGGGCGTTTTTCTGCAAAACCACCCAGAAGAGGGTGGGCGGCGGGGCGCGGCGATAGTGGTACCATAAGGCGTTGCGCCTGCACATGCGGGCGCAACGTTTCAGCTTGCTATGGGACGGTTGCCCGAGGTGGCCGTCCCTTTGCGTTGGGAAAGGGAATGGATATGGCGGAAAACGCACCCAAGGCGCCCATGGCGGCGTCGGGCAAGGAGACGCCGGCCTCGCGCGAGCATTTCGCGTCACGGCTGGGATTTATCCTGATCAGCGCCGGATGCGCGATCGGGTTGGGCAACGTATGGCGTTTCCCCTACATCACCGGCGAGTACGGTGGAGCGGCGTTCGTGCTGCTGTACCTGGTGTTTTTGGTGATCTTGGGCATGCCCGTCATGGTCATGGAGTTCGCCGTGGGGCGCGCATCGCAGCGCTCGGCCGCGCAGGCCTTCGATAAGCTGCAGCCGAGCGGAAAGTGGCATTGGTTCTCGTGGTGGGGCTATATCGGCTGCATGATCTTGATGATGTTCTACACCACCGTGTGCGGATGGATGATCTCGTACGTGCCGCAGATGGCGTCGGGCATGTTCGACGGCGCCGATGCCGCTTTTGCGGGTGCTGCTTTCAACGGCATGCTGGAGAATCCCGCGTGGCTGATCGGATGGATGATCGTGGCCGTGGTGATCGGCTTTTTGGTGTGCAGCTTGGGCCTGCAAAAGGGCGTCGAGCGCGTCACGAAGGTCATGATGGCCACGCTGTTCGTGGTGATGATCGCACTGTGCATCCGCGCCGTCACGCTGCCCGGCGCCGCCGAGGGTATCGCGTTTTACCTGGTGCCCGACTTCGGGCGCCTGTTCGCCGACGGGTGGTCGACGTTCGGCGATGCGGTGTACGCGGCCATGGGCCAGGCGTTTTTCAGCTTGTCGCTGGGCATTGCGGCCATGGAGATCTTCGGATCGCGCATCGGTCGCCAGCGTAGCCTTACCGGCGAGGCGGTCTCCGTCACCGCGCTGAACACCGTGGTGGCCATCCTGGCGGGCCTCATCATCTTCCCGGCGTGCTTCGCCTATGGTGTTTCTCCTGATCAGGGCCCGTCGCTGGTGTTCGTGACGCTGCCGGTGGTGTTCGGGCAGATGCCGCTGGGCAACGTGTGGGGCTGCTTGTTCTTCGTGTTCATGGCGTTCGCGTCGCTGTCCACCGTCATCGCGGTGTTCGAGAACCTGATCAGCTGGTCCATGGACAAATGGGGCATGATGCGCAGCCGCGCTGTGATCTTCAACGCCGTGCTGGTGCTGGTGCTTTCCATTCCGTGCGCGCTGGGCTTCAACGTGCTGTCGGGCGTCACCATCCCGGCCATCGGCGATATCCAGTCCATCGAGGACTTCATCGTGTCGAACAACATGCTGCCGCTGGGCAGCCTGGCGTTCGTGCTGTTCTGCACCACGCGCCGCGGCTGGGGATGGGAGAACTTCCTGGCCGAGGCCGACCAGGGCGAGGGCGTGAAGTTCCCGCGCTGGACTCGCCTGTGGCTGAAGTACGGCATCCCGGCGCTGATCGTGGTGATCTTCGTGCTGGGATACGCGCCGAAGGTTGCCATCTGGCTGGGGCTTGCCTAGGGTTTGCGTCTACCGAAGGCGTTCGGTCGGGAGTGTGGCTGGGCGCGCGGTTGTCGTGCCGGCGGCGAATCCGGGGTTTCGGCTGGGTGCTGCGTTCGGTTGATCGCAAGAATCGGTTGCTTATGACGAAGGGGCTCGACGCATGATCGCGTCGAGCCCCTTTTGCGTGGTGTGCAGGTTATGCCGTGGGCGCCTGCGGCGGATTGCCGGAGCCGTTTTGCGGAGCATCGGGCGCCGCTGCGGCCGAGACGGGGTTGCCCGTCTGCGGCGTCGGTGCGCCCTCGTTGCGGTTCGTCAATCCCAGGAACGCGTTCTGGATGCTGTAGCCTAGGGCGAACATGAAGCAAGCGGCTGCGATCGGCTTGCCGACGTAGGGCAGCGCGCAGGCTGCGCCGAGGATGGCGCCCATGGCGATTGCCGCCGGGAAGCGCCCCAGATTCTTGAAGACCAGCTTGCCCAGCGCCGCGGCGGTGAAGCCGCCCGAGACGATGGTGAGCGCGATCAGGGCGAACGTTGCGGCGCCGGCAAGGGGCAGTGTGATGACCAGGCAGCACAGGATGATCACCGCCACGGGCGCTGCGATGGCGCCGATGATCCCGGAGGCGATCAGGTAGCCGGTGCGGGTTTTCGCCAGCTGGGCGGCGTTTGCGGTGTGCTTGCGCGCCAGCCATTCGGCCGCTGCCGCGGTCACCAGGCACGCGAGGGCGCTATAGATCGCTGCCAGCAAGGTGCTGACCGCATTGAACGCGGGCTTGGGCTTATCGTCCTGCGTGTGGATGGAAAGCTCCAGTGCGCCGTGCTGTGCGGAGGAGGCTATCTCGGGCTGATCGCCGGCAGAGCCGCGTACGGCGCCTTCGATGCGGGCGTTCGGGCCCAGCCGTACGGAGTCGGCGTTGACCACGACGTTGCCGTGGACGGTTCCGTCGATGACGGCGTGCTCGGCGCAGATGTAGAGCGCGTTGCATTCGCCGGAGAAGCTTGCATCGCCGGCGGCGATGGCCACCGCCTGTGCCGTGGTGTCGCTCACCGTGGCATCTTTTGCGGCAAGGGTGATGCTGTGCGCCACATCGGCGCCCCTGATGGCGATGTCCTCGGCTGCTGCGCGGATGCTGCCCGATACGGTGCATGAGCTTACGGCGATGGACTGGCCAGCGGCAAGGATGTCGTTAGGTGCGGCCGTCTTCGTGAACAGCTTGCTTTGGCCGAACCAGACGATGTCGTCTCCCAGCATGCCGCTCGCATCGTCGACGGCGATCTCATCGGTTGACCAGGCGTGGTCGTCGTCTGCGTGATGCGATTCGTCCACCGCGAATGCCGGCATCGCCGGGGCGATGGCGAGCGTGCCCGCGGCTGCGATGGCTACCGCGGCGCATGCGAACGCGCCCGGCGCGTTCGCGCCGGTGTTCCGGGCGTTGCGAGCCCATGCGGCAATGCCCGCGCCTGCAAGCATGATGAGCGCGAGCGCTGCAAGAAGCGTTATAGCGGTCATGATGTCCTCCTCCGTTTGCGTTTGCGCGACGCAGCGGCGGCCCCGGCGTCGCGTGAAAGCCCCTTCGCGCAGCGGCTTTCCCCTTTCCGCCAGTATACTTGCTCGCGCGCGCGTGTGTGCAAGGGGGGAAGCAAGATGGTGAAGCCGAGCTGTACACGGCTTCATCCGCATGTGGGCGTTTGGGGGTTGGCGCGGGGCGTGACGTATACTTGGCTTTCGAAGGTTTCTCTTTTCGCCGGAAGGGTTGGCATGAAGATCACGCTGCAGCAGATGCGCTATATGTTGAAGATCGCGGAGACGGGGTCGATGGTGGCGGCGTCGCGCGTGCTGTCAGTTTCGCAGCCCAGCCTGTCCGAGGCGGTGTCGGTCGTGGAGCGCGAACTGGGGTTCTCCCTGTTCACCCGCGGGAACACCGGCGCTACGCCCACGAAGGAGGGCATGGAGTTCCTGGGCCGGGCACGGCAGGTGGTGCTGCAGATGGACAATCTTGAGCGCCGCTATGGCGGCAACCAGCCCGAGGGCATGCGCTTCGCGGTGTCGTCGCATCACTTCACGTTCGTGGAGCGGGCGTTTTTGGACGTTGCGCAGCAGGTTGGTTCGGGCAGGTTCGACTTGGTGCTCAATGAGACCCAGACGCAGCAGATCATCGACGATGTGGCAAGATGCGACAGCGACCTGGGCGTGATGTATCTCTCGCGCGCCAACGAGGGGGCGGTGGGGCGCGTGCTCGACCGCAACAAGCTGGAGTTCTACGAGCTGTTCGAAGCGGTGCCGCACGTGTTTTTACGTTTCGGGCACCCGTTGGCGGGGCGGGAGAGCGTTTCGCTTGACGACTTGTACCCGTATCCGCAGCTGTCCTTCGTGCAGGGGGCTTATGAGTCGTCGGCGTTTTCCGAAGAGCCGCTGTGGGCGCCTTCGGCGAAGACGGTGAAGGTCAGCGATCGCGGTTTCGCCACCAGCTTCATGTTGCACTCCGACGCCTATACCGTGACCAGCGGCGTGTACCCGGAGTTTTTGCAGCGCGGCGCCATCACGGCGGTGCCCATTCGCTCGGGCGAGCGCATGCATATCGGCTACGTGATGCCGCGCGGGCTGACGCTCGATGCGATAGGCGAGGCGTTCGTGGCGGCCATGAAGCTCTACGCGAAGGTGGAGGGCTAGGAGGCCTACGGGCGAAGTGCCAGGTGCGATGGGGCGTGAACAGGGGACGGAGGCGTGTTCAGTCCTGAACGCATCTCCGTCCCCTGTTCACGCTCTACAGCTTCATGCTGGCAGGGATGATGCAGTCGTAGCGTACGGCCTTGCCGTCGATGGAGTAGCTGGGCTTGATGCCGGCCAGGTACGGGCCCTTCGCCGGGCGCTTGATGACCACCTTGCGCGGGCCGCAGGCTATCGCGGCGCGCAGCAGCCCTTCCTCATCGGTGCAGGGCGCCTCCAGGTGGTGAAGCAGCTGGAACTTCTTCTTGACCGCCGCGCTTTTCTGCCGGGCGGGGAACATCGGGTCAA
Organism: uncultured Coriobacteriaceae bacterium; assembly: GCA_900550055.1. Taxonomy (GTDB): domain Bacteria; phylum Actinomycetota; class Coriobacteriia; order Coriobacteriales; family Eggerthellaceae; genus Senegalimassilia. The sequence continues at coordinate 14,483 of URQU01000036.1, forward strand.
GGTAGACCACGTCTGGTTTGGTCACGTCCATAGATGCGCGCGCGGTAAGCGCTTGCACGCTGTTGCCGCTGGTCAAGCGCATGCGCGCCACGATGGGCGAAAGCTGCGGGTCGGCGGCCGCGCGCGCCAGGCCGTCGGCAAGCAGCGCGGCGATGACGGGGTCGTGTTCGAAGAGCTGCACGTGGAAACCGGCAGCGGCCAGCAGCAGCGCATCCTCCCCGAACCCTGCGGTGGCGTCGATGGCGCGGGGTTGATCGACGCCTTTGACGCGCGCGGCGCGGACGAGCAGCTCGTGGGAGAGCCTGCCGGGCTTGATGCGCGGCAGCATGCCCGTAAGATCGCAGCGCAGCTCCATGCCTTCGCCCACCAGCGCCAGGCCGCGTTCGTCGCGCACCAGGCTGACGGCGGGGTCGTCGATGGTGGGAAGCATGTTGTCGTCGAAGGTCATGGGGAAGCGTCCGATCGTCGGGGTTGTGGGGGATTCGAGGCTTGCTAGCCTTGCCGTTTAAGCATGGCGATGACGAGCGCGGCACTGTTGCGGGCTGCCTGCGCCTCGAACGTGGGATAGTCCATGGACGAGGAGCCGTCGGCCTTGTCGGAGATGGCGCGCACGATGGCGCACGGCACGCCGTTGGCCCATGCGACCTGCGCGATGGCCGCACCTTCCATCTCGCAGCACTTCGCACCGAACGTTTCGGTGATGCGCTGCTTTTCGAAGTTGTCGCGCACGAAGCGGTCGCCCGAGGCCACGCGGCCGGTGTGCGTGGTGGCGCCTATCGCCGATGCCGCGGCGACGACCGATTTCGACAGCGCCGGGCTGCAGGGGAACGCTAGCGTGTCCAGTCCAGGCGTCTGACCTGCGCCGTAGCCCAGGTTGCACACGTCCATGATGTGGTTGACCGCGTCGTCGGCCACCACGATGTCGCCGATGTTGATGGATGCGTCCAGCGAGCCGGCGATGCCGGTGTTGAGCAGCGCGCTCACGCCGAAGCGATCGACGAGCACCTGCGCGCACGTGGCGGCATTGACCATGCCCACGCCGCACTGCACCACGATGACGGTGGTGTTGCCGATGGTGCCCACGTTGAACTCCATGCCGGCGATGCGCGTGATCTTCACTGCGCCGGCCTTCGCCATCTCCTCGCGCAACAGCGCGATTTCCACGTCCATGGCGCCGATGATGCCCATGGTGTTGAAGCTCGTAGTCATAAGCTGCTTTCTGATCGGGGAGGGGAAGCGCGGCAAGGCAGCCTTTTGCGGGCTTTCGACACGCTCCCTTCGGTTCGTTAGCTCGATGCGGGATGGCACCCACTTGCTGCGTTTGCGTTAGTCGAGCAAGGCGGGGTAATGCGTGTGCGCCTCGTCGAGCACTTCGAGGGTGTCGGCCATGTAACGGCGTGCCCACCATTTCGCCTGCACGAGGTCGTTGTCGTGGTAGTTGCCGCACTCCTCGGGCTTGGCGCCGGGGATCTCGCCCTCGAAATCGCGGATGAAGGCGAACATGCGGCGCACGAGGCCGGCCACGTCGGCGGATTCCAGTTCGCCGAAGGCCACCAGGTAAAAGCCCGTGCGGCAGCCCATGGGGCCGAAGTAGATCACGCGGCCGGACCATTCGGTATCGTTGCGCAGGAAGGTAGCGCCGAGATGCTCGATGGCATGGACGGCGGCGGTGTCCATGACCGGCTCGCGGTTGGGGGCGGTCATGCGCAGGTCGAACGTGGTGGTCGTGCAGCCGGTGGCGGCGTCGGAGTCGCGGCGTGACACGTACACGCCGGGCTCGAGCACGCGGTGGTCGACGGAGAAGCTTGCAATGCGTTCCATGGATGCTCCTTGCTATATATAGGTAACGGCAACGTGGTCGCCGTAGGTTCGCAGCGCCTATTGTACCGCCCACGAGCAAACCGCTTCGCCGATCGGCATGCGAACAAGAAAATCTCCGCGCGGCATGGCGACCGGCGACCGGCGCGCGGGCACGTCTGCGTTTGGGCCGGACACTTGGGGACGGAGGCTTATCTGTCCGAATTCGGACAGATAAGCCT
>URQU01000037.1 GCA_900550055.1 uncultured Coriobacteriaceae bacterium
TGGGCTTCGCTTTATAATGGCGGGTATGGAAACTATCGCAATCATAGGCGGCGGCGCATCGGGCCTGATGGCGGCTGTGGAAGCATCGCTTGCGCTACGCCAAGCGGGCGCTGTGGCGCATGTGGCCCTGTTCGAGGCCGATCCCGAGCGCATCGGTCGCTCCATCCTGGCAACCGGCAACGGCCGCTGCAACATCTCAAACGCCTGCATCAGCGCTGACACGTATCGCAATCAGGCTTTCGTGGAGCAGGCGCTTATGCACCTGCAAAGCGCTTACGTCGCGGAACGTGGCAAAACCAGCATGCGAACCCTTGAGGCGAATCCCGTGCTTGAACGTTTCGCTGATATGGGCCTCGTGACGCGCGAGGAGTCGGAGGGTCGGCTGTATCCCATTGCGAACAAAGCCACCAGCGTGCTGGACGTGCTGCGCTCTACCGCCGCTGAGCTGGGCGTCGACGTGCAAACCGACAAGCGCGCCTTGCGCGTGGACGCGCCCGCCCCGGGCGGAGCGGGCTGCTTCAATATCCGCTTCGCCGACAAGACGATTGCGCATGCGGCGGCGGTCATCGTGGCCGTCGGCGGGCGCGCGGCAAGCGGCATTCAGCTCCCGGAACCCTTGACGTGCTCGGACATGCAGCCTGTTTTGGGGCCTTTGCGCGTTGATGCGCGCAGCGCGAAGCTCACTCGACAGCTCAACAACATCCGCGTGCGCGGGACCGTGCATCTCGAGCGCGGTGGTCAGCGTGTTGCAAGCGAGCGCGGAGAGCTGCTCTTCCGCGAGTACGGGGTCTCCGGCGTGTCGGTGTTCAACCTGTCGCGTTTTGCGCAACCCGGTGACGACCTGGTCGTCGACTTCCTGCCCGACATCCCCCCGCAGGACATGGAGCGCTTCATGATGACGCGTCGCAAGCGGATGCAGAAGCTGTTGGGCAGCGAGCTTACGCTCGACCGCTTCCTCGAGGGTCTGCTGCTGCCCGCAGTATCTGCCTCGGCGCTGCGTCAGGCGGGCTTGCGGACTGGTGACCGGTTTGCACAAGAGATGGTTCCCCGGCTTTGCGGCATGCTCAAAGGCATGCGTCTGACGGTGGAGGGCATCGGCGACGAGCGCCAATGCCAGGTGCGTCGCGGCGGCTTCCCTGTCGAGCGGTTCAGCCCCGCTGCTTGTGAGTCGCTGGAGGTTCCGGGCCTGTTCGTCACGGGCGAGGCGCTCGACGTCGACGCACCCTGCGGCGGCTTTAACCTGCATTGGGCCTGGTCAAGCGGCATGCTCGCCGGTCGCGCAGCAGCTGACCGCATGTTAAGCGGGGAAGGTGTTGGACTTGACGGCACCTGCGCACCCGCGCCAGCTGGAAATGGCTCAGCTGATAAGCGGTCACCGTCATACACCGGTACCTCGCACCCTTCCTCAAGCGGCGATTCCCGCTCGCAGGCTGCGTCGCGCTCCGGTGGTTCGCATGCTCCCGCCGGCGCCGGTACCCGCCGCTCCTCTTCTCGCGCAGAAAAACCGCACCCCTCGCACAGGGGAGAACGCAGCAAATCCCGCAACCAGCGTGGCGGGAACGCTGCCCGCAATGCCCATTATCGCAATCGATAGCCCGGAGGAAACCATGCTTGAGATCTCAAACCTCGCCCTTCCGCTCGATGCCGGGCTCGAAGGCAAGCAAGCTGAAAAGCTCGTGCGCCGCGCCGCGGCCCGAGCGCTTAACGTCGCGCCGAGCGATATCGCCGAGATCCGCCTGCTCAAGCGCAGCGTCGATGCGCGCAAAAAGCACGACGTCCACTTCGTCGCAACGCTCGGCATCGAACTGGCTGGCGGTGCCCAGGCTGAAGCTGTGGCTATCGAAGCCGCCGCGCACCGCAAAGGTGCCGCGAATGTGAAGGCGCATCGACCTTATGAGCCGCTGCGGGTCCCGCAGGTCGGCGCTTCGCGCCAGGCGCAGGACGAACCTCGCCCCATCGTGGTGGGCACCGGCCCGGCCGGCCTGTTTTGCGCGCTCTACCTGGCGCGCGCCGGTCTGCGCCCGCTCGTGGTCGAGCGCGGCGCGGCGGTCGACGAGCGCATGGCGGCGGTCGATGCCTTCAATGCCGGCGAGCCGCTCGATCCGCACACCAACATCCAGTACGGCGAAGGCGGTGCGGGAACGTTCTCGGACGGCAAGCTGACCACGAACATCAAAAGCCCCTGGGCGCAGCACGTTCTGCATCTGTTCGTGGAAGCGGGTGCGCCCGAGGAGATCCTGTGGCAGGCAAAACCCCACATCGGCACCGACCTGCTCGTAGACATCGTGCGCAACATCCGCAAGCAGATCGAACAAGCCGGCGGCGAAGTGCGCTTCAACACGCAGCTCACGGCCCTGCATTTCGAAAACGGTCACCTAACCCAAGCCGAGATAACCCGCCCCCAACCCACCCAGACACTTCGGGCCCGGACACTTCGGGGACGTAGCACTAACTGTCCGGAATCCGCTCAAGCTGAGGGCCGGCAGACAGAAGCTGTTCAGGCAGAAGCCCTTCAGTCAGCGTCCGCAAAACCCGAGATCGACCAAGCCGAGGTCCTTCAGTCTGAGACTGCCCAGTTGGAAACTTCTCAGTCTGGGGCTGGCAAACCCGAAGCCGCCCGAATCGAAACCACCGCCGAGTTGATCCCCGCAAGCCGCGTCGTGCTGGCGTGCGGTCATTCCGCCCGCGATACGTTCGAGCTCGTGCGCGACGCGGGCGTGCATATGGAGCAGAAGCCGTTCTCCGTGGGCGTGCGCATCGAGCACCCTCAGCAGCTCATCAACCGTTCGCAGTACGGGAAGGCCGTCGACCACCCGGCGCTCGGCGCCGCCGACTACAAGCTGTCGATGCATTTGCGCCCGCAAAAAGGCGAAGAACAGGGCCGCGGCGTGTACACGTTCTGCATGTGCCCAGGTGGGGAAGTGGTGTGCGCCGCCAGCGAGCCGGAAGGCGTGGTGGTCAACGGCATGAGCCGCTTCGCGCGCGATGGCCAAAACGCCAACAGCGCGCTGCTGGTCGGCGTGGGCCCCGAGGATTTCGACGGCGAAGACCCGCTTGCGGGCGTCAAGCTGCAGCGCGAGATGGAGCAGGCCGCCTACCGAACCGCCATCGCTGCCGGCGGCGAGCCGTATCAGGCGCCCGCGCAAACCGTCGGCGACTTCCTGGCGCATCGCGCCGGCGGTCCGAGCAAGCAGGTGAAGCCCACCTACGCGCGCGGCGTCGCATGGTGCGACCTGCGCGAGTGCCTTCCCCCGTTCGTGGCGCGCGCCATGGAGCAGGCCCTTCCACAACTCGATCGCCGCTTGCACGGCTTCGCCGATCCGCAGGCGGTGCTCACCGGCGTGGAAACCCGCAGCTCAAGCCCCGTGCGCATCGTGCGCGGCAAGAACATGCAGGCCCAGCTGGCCGCGGCGCCTGCCCCGGATCGGGTGCAAAGCGGGGCTCAGACCCAGGCGCCTTCGGGCTCCCCGGCTGCCAGCGGGAGCCCCGCCGATGCCGCCGCGCCCGAGCCCGAGACCGGCCTTTACCCCTGCGGCGAAGGTGCGGGCTATGCAGGCGGCATCATGTCCGCCGCCTGCGACGGCCTTCGCGTGGCAAGCGCCCTGGCGGAAAGCCTGCGGCTCAAATAGGGAAGAGGCCACGAAGCAGCCTCAAAACAGCCGTTCATTCGCCCAGCTCAGCGGCCCAATCGAAATCGACCGGCGGCGCAGTCGGCTCCTCGGCCGCTTCGCCGCCGTTCGCACCCTCGACGCTCCGGCCGTCCCATTGGCACGCGCGCATGTCGACGCGTCCGTCGTCCAAAAACGTCACACCCTCTGCGGCAAGTCGCGCTCGCTGCTCGTCAGGTCCGCCGAACGCAAAACCAGGCGCAAGCGAGCCATCCTTGAACACCACGCGGTGGCAAGGGACCCCCGTCTGAGCTGCGCAATCCCACGGATCGGGATTCCCGTGCATGGCATACCCGACGAACCGCGCCTTGCGAGGCTGACCGATCAGCCGTGCCACCTGTCCATACGAAACAACCTTCCCGCGCGGCACCCGCCGCACCGTCTCATACACCTTGTCGTTGAATTCGCCCATGCTTTGCCTTCCGATCAAGCGCTGCTGCCATGTCGTCTGTTCCCGCACGATTATAGGCAGTGAGTCAAGCCGACCGCTCAAATCCTCCATCGTGCAGCCATGTGCGATTCCTTACCGCCCCCTGTCGAAAGCTCATCTAATTCCCAGTTCAGACGTGGTAAAATCACATGTTCGAAAATTGGCACAGATGGTTGCGCCGGGCACGGCGTGGGCGGCTGGGGAAGGGACTCGGCCGCTTGGGGGAATGCGGGTGTGAATCCCGCGCTCTACCAGGAACCGTATACGCTGATGAACGGGTTGGCAGCTTAGCTTATGCGCGGGCTCGCCGGCAAGCACCGCCGCAGGCATGCGGGCCGTTCACGTGAGGCGAAGTCGGAATGCCCATCCATCGCACGAAGCCCTGGAAGAGAGGTTCCGATGACTATCGGCGAATCGTCCGAACGCGCGCAAAGCGTCGGGCAAACCTGCGGCAAAGCAGGCTCGTCCGCACCCTCTGGCGTGAAGGTCGCAGCGCAGCGATCCGCGACATCACCTATTCGGCGCGTGTTCTCAACATTCTTGGCAGCAACGCTTGCGGTGTCCATGACGCCTTCTGCGGCGCTTGCCGAAACGCATGAGGCAACGGCATCCAGTGCGCAGGAGCAGTCGCAGGAGCTTGATGGCGCTCTGGCGCAAGATCGAAACGCGGAAAGCCCCGAGTCCGTTGCTTCGTCTGCGCCCGGTCAGACCGCGTCCGGCTCCCCTGATGCGGCAACGTCCGATTCCGATCAGGGCGAGACTTCTGCCCAACCCGAAACGCCTGCGGCATCCGCCAAGCCTGAAGCCGCACAAGCAAGCGTTTCCGCAGATGAAAACCTTGCCGACACGTTATCTGATGGCGATGATGCTGCAGCTCAGGCTGACGCAACCCTGTCTTCAAGCGCGAAGGTCTATATCCAGGACGTTAAGGACAAGGACAATAGCTACTCTACGAAGTCGGGTTCTCTTTCCGCAGGCGATACCCTGTGGGCAAATGTCTATGACGAAGAGGACTGGGAGGAATACTCCGTCTCCAACCCCGGCACGTGGACGTATGCCTGGATGGCCGGTACCAAGAACTCGGCGTCGATCTCCGACTACACCGAGCTGGTCGGCCAGTCGCAAAGCCTTACCATCACCTCCGACATGGCCGGCAAATACTTCATCTGCAAGGTAACGGCGGACGGCAAGGACTACTACGGTCCAGCGAAAAGCTACGGATCGGGCGTGAACGCCAATGAGATTCCCGGTCCCGTTTTGTCCGCCGGTCAGGCGCAGCTCTACAAGGTAACGCTCAGCTCCAGCGCTCCTGCCGTTGGCGATACGCTCGCTGCTACCGCCTTCACCAGCTATTCCACACAGGTGACTGATGACATCGATGTCTCCTATTCCTGGAGTTATTCCGATTCCAAATACGGGACGTTCGCGGTTATCGAAGGCCAAACGGCCAGCACCTTCGCGTTAACGTCCGAATACCAGGGCAAGTACATCAAGGTAACGGCAAGCGCAGGCGTGAACGAGCAGTCCGCCACCACCTCCGAAGCCGTTATGCCTGCCGGTGCCGTTAAGCTGGCGGGTGTGGAGCTGAAGGCTTCCTCCACCGAGATTGGTGCAACGCTCACGGCAAAGGCATATACCGGCTCAAGCTACAGCCCTACGTACGTCGACGACTCAAAAGTCACGTATACGTGGAAGAAGTACAAGGGAACCTCTGCTCCCTCATACTCTACAACGTGGGAAACCATCGAGGGTCAGAACGCTAGCACCCTTTCCGTCGATGACGGCCTAGAGGGGTATTACGTAACCGTATCGGCCAACGCCGGCGCGAACGACGTTACGTACGGCGATTACTCCACTGGTTACGTGGGGCCCTTCAAGCAGGCCGGAGCCGTCGACATCTATAGCGCTCTCCTTGCCCCCGCCGGCTCCGAATCCGGTTCCTACGTCTATTGCGTGGGCGACACGGTCAGGGCGCTTGCCAAGGAGAAAGGCGCTTCTTCGTTCATTGAAGCTTCCAAGCTGAACTTCCAGTGGCAGCAGAGCGACTCGAAAAACGGCTCCTATACGGATATTCCCGGCGAAACGCAGGAAACGCTCGCGCTGACCGACGCGCTTCAGGGCAAATGTGTCAAATGCATCGTTTCCTCGAAGATCGGCAGCAGCAAATACACCACGCGCGCTACGAGCGTTATCGCTGCCGCCGGTTCCGTTAACGTCACCAAGGTGCAGTTCGAAGGCTCTACCGGCAAAGTCAATGTCGGCGACACCCTCACGGCAAGCGCGGCGACTGCATCTGGCGACGTGTCCGACAACGCCCGCGTCGTGTGGTCCTGGTACTACGGCGATAGCTCGAACTCCTGCAACAACAAAATCGAAGGTGTGCAAGGCAACACTTTCACGGTGACGGACGCCTACTTGGGCAAATATATCCAGGTCCGCGCCGACGGCGGTTTCGGCGAAGAGAAGGCAACCCGCGGCCCCGTGGTCGAAGCGGGTGCGGTGGCGCTTCATCATGTCGAGGTCACTGGCTCCGCAAAGGTGGGCGCCGTGCTCACGGCTGCCGCTTACACCAGCAGCTACTCCAAGGTTTCCCCAACTGATAAGGTGCATTATCAGTGGCAGTACGCTGACTCCAAGTCCACGTCCGATTCCGACTTCAAGGATGTCCAGGATGCGGCCGACCAGCCCACGTACACGGTCTCCGATGCCATGGTGGGCAAGTTCATCCGCGTGAAGGCCATCAGCGACGGCGCGGTGGTCAGCACGCAAAAGCCCTCTTCTTATGGCAACGGCACCACGTCCGTCAACCCTATCGGCCCCGTTACCATTGCGGGTCAGTACACGCTTTCCTCCGTTGAGATCAAGGACGTGTCGACCGCTATCTTGCAGGTTGGCCGCACCGTCACGCCGCAGGCGAAGGTTTCCAGCGGCTATTACAACGAAAACGCGCCCGATGACGCCAAGCTCACCTATGTCTGGTACGCCAAAGGCGGAGAAGATGACGATTGGCAGCAGGTCACGGCCGGCGTTTCTTCCGACGGCAGGCTGACCATAGGCGCCTCGCTTGCGGGCAAATCCCTTAAAGTCACGGCGTGCTCCCTGGACAACACGGTCGAGTGGGTGTCGGGCACCACGGTTGCCCCAGCGGGCGAGTACAATCTGCTGCGCGTGATCACCACGCCGCAGGCCATCAGCTCCACCACCCATCTCGTCACCGGCGATGCCGTGACGGCAGAGGCTCAGTCCAAGCGAGCCGATTCGAACACCATCAACGGCGTGAAGGTCGACGATGGCGTCGCCTTCTCGTGGTTCGCCGCCGATGCGGCTGACGGGCAGTACACCCAGCTCGAAGGCGTGGAAGGCGCAAGCATCACCGTGCCAGACGCAGCTGCCGGCAAGTACCTGAAGGTTGTTGCGACTAGCGGTTCCTCCCGCGTGGAAACCGTGTTCGCCAACAAGGTCATCGATCGCGATTCGGTCGATGCGGTGGTGCAGAAGCTGTCCGAGAAAAGCGTCAAGCCCGTGCCTGAATACGGCAACGACGCCAACCTCAACAGCGTGCTTGAGGCGAAGATCGCCGATATGGGCTTCCAGGGCGTTACTGCCAAGGTGGACTCCGTCCAATTCGTCTCCACGAGCGACAAGGCAACGGTCGGTGTTTCCGCCGCCAATGACGACACCAACGGCGACATCACGTTCTTCGACATGGACCCGAACGAGTATTCGGGCTACAACTTCGATGGCCTGCGCACGGCAAAGGTCTCGTTTACCCTTTCCAAGAACGGCGAAACCGCTAGTTATGCTCCGGGCAGCGTCCTTATTCCCTGGAACGAGGACATGCTTCAACAGCGCCTGGATAACGTTGCCCAGCAGCTGACCATCGGCTATTCCAATGGCGACAACGCCGGCGCCGTTACCGGCAAGGTCACGCTTCCGTATCGTGCCGGCTCCGCCAATAAATACGAGGTCACGTGGGAAAGCTCCAGCGACCAGGTGAAGATCAGCGGTTACGGGTGGAGCGATTATTCCGGCGCCGTCACGCGCACCGCGTCGGACCGCCAGGTCATGCTGACCGCAACCGTCAAGCTGCTCAGCAACGCCGGCGGCGATAGTACCAGCGTAACGGGCGCCCACGCCTTCGATATCACCGTCAAGGGCGACCCGGACAAGGTTGCCGCCGAAAAGGCCGCGCTGCAAAAGAAGGTGGACGCCGGCTTCACGTACGATAACGTGAAGTACTCCGGCGGAAACTCCGTTGCCGACAAAGACGGCCTTTCTGATGACCTGCAAATGCCCACCACGCGCGCGCTTGGCGTAGACGGCAAATACTACAAGATCGAATACTCCGCCAGCACCGATCACGTGTCGTTCAACGGCTACAAGGGCACGGTTTACCAGCCGCAGCCGGGGGAATCCGCGGCGGCAACCAGCATCACGCTGACGGTCACCGATAAGTCGAACCCCGAGATCACGGCAAGCAAAACGCTTGACTACCAGGTCAAGCCGCTTGACCAGGAAAACGTGGACGCCGAGCTTGCCCTTATGGAGCAGGCGAAGGCGGGCTATGCCGCCGCTATCCTGAACGGCCAGGACGCCAAGGCCGTTACGGACAACCTGCACGCGTTCCAGAAGGCCTATCTCGACGCCGATGGCAACCTGGCTTGGAGCTACGATCGCAGCACCACCGACGCAACCGCGCTGGGCATCGTCCCGGTCGATCTGCCGGGCTACGACAGCATGGGCACGCAGGGCTGGCGCACGTTCAAATCCAGCAACCAGGCAGTCGTCTCCCATGAGAACCTGCAGGTCACGCAGCCTGAATACAACACGAAGATCACCATCACCTCGAACCTGTCCAGCCAGAAGTACGCCCGCTATGCCGAGCGCTTCCCCGACAATCAAACCTACGCGAAGCTAGCGAACCAGGAAGTCACCGCGACCATCACGGTCATCGGCACCAGCGGCATCGTGAATCCGCAGGTCAGCGCTACGTGCTCCGTAATCGGCGTTGATGCACAGGGCAATCAGCAGACGTGGGCTGCCGCGCAGAATCTCACGCTTGCAAACGGCGCTACCGCGGCCGACCTGTCCGAGGAGCTGTTCCGTCAAACCGGGCTGAAAGCCGACTACAACCCCAACGGCAGCTGGGGCTGGGCTCTCAACACCATCGTCTCGCCGTTCGATAAGAGCCTCACGCTCGGCTATGACCAGAAGACCGGCAAGTACTGGCAGCTGTTCATCAACGGCAAGGCGTCTTCGGTGGGTGCCGGCGGTTACGTCCTTGAAGAGGGCGACAGCGTCCAATGGGCCTACAGCGCCTACGGCGAATCAGCGCCTACGGATGCCCTTTCGGTTTCGTGCGAGGTCGTTGGCCAGGACGCTGACGGAAACCAGCAGATCTGGGCGCAGCCGACCACCATCGATATGTCCGATGGGTCCACCGCGGCCGATTTGACGCGCGCCCTGTTCAAACAGGTGGGCTTGACCGCCGACATCCAAGATTCGGCATACGGTTTTTATCTCAGCACCATCACCTCGCCGTTCGATAAGAACGTCACGCTCGGCTGGGATCAAAACACCAACAAATACTGGCAGCTGTTCATCAATGGCGAATATGCGAACTTCGGCGCCGATAGCTGCATTCTGCACGCCGGCGACAAGGTCAGCTGGGTCTACGGCGCCGATGGCACCATGCCCGGGCAGATGAACGTCACGGTCGAGGTTATCGGCCAGGACGGCAACGGCAAGGCCGAACGCTGGACTCAGCGTTCGCGCAACGAGCTGGCAACCGCATCCTTCGACGATATCTGCTTGAACTTCTTCGATGAATGTGGGCTCGTTTGCGATGTCCGTGAGTACGGTTCTTCCTGGCTTCTCGTTTCCATAACCTCGCCATCCGGCGTTACGCTTAAAGGCGGCTGGAACTGCCTGATCAACGGGAAGGCCATCAGCAGCGCAGCTGGGCTTACGCTCAAATCCGGCGACACCATTTCCTGGGTGCATGGAACGAACACGCTTCCGAACCTCGACGAGGTGACGGTCGATCCTTCCGCGTCTCGTCCCGATTGGAAGGCGGATTGGGCCGGCGATCAGTCTCGCCCGACCACGGCGGCAACCCCCACTGACTACATGAAGTCCGAGTGGACTCTCGACTACAAGCAATTCTCCAGCGCGCAGTACCCCAATGCCAGCGAGCCTGTCATCGTGAACGGTTTCGTGTACCTTGCTGTAAACAACCGCTTGCTCAAGATCGATTCGTCCACGGGCGAAGTGGTCGCGCAGGCTAACCTTGTCTCCTCCGTCGGCTTCACTACGCGCCCCGTTTACGCTCAGGGCGTGATCATGGTCCCGCTTGACGGCGGTGCCGTGCAGGCCCTTACGGCCGACAGCCTGACAACCGTATGGGTCACCGACAAGCTCAGCGATTCGGCGCAGTCCAATTCCGCGATCACGGTCAACGGCAACTATGCGTATGTGGGCACGTGCGATGTGGATTTCGTCGCCGGTACCTACGACAACGGCTTCCTCACCTGCATCAATATCCTAACGGGTGCAGTGGTATGGCGGCACAACAACGCTGGCGAAGGATATTACTGGGGCGGCGCCGTTAACGTCGGCGGCTACACGGTCGTGGCAACCAGCGCCGGTACCGTTGAGGTGCTGAGCGGCGCAGGCTCTGTTGTCAGCACGGTTTCCCTTGGCGCGTTGGTGAATTCCTCGTGCGTGGCGTCGGCTGACGGCAAAACCCTGCACGTGATGTCCCGCGATGGCAAGCTGCATGTGCTTGCGATCGACGAACAGGGCTCCATCAAGGAAACCAAGGTCGTCGACTTGGGTCTTTCCGGATGCGCGAGCATGCCTACCGTCAACGGCAGCACCATGTATGTCGGCGGCGAGGGGGAAAGCGGCGCCGCGGCGCTTGCGATCGTCGATCTGAAGAGCTTGGAGTCCACGCTCGTCACCCAAGCTGATGGTGCTCTGCTGCCTGGGGTCAAGGGGTATGGCGGAATCAAGGCGGCACCGCTCGTGTCCACGCAAAACGGCGAAACGTACGTGTACTTCACGGTGAACTATGGCGAATCCAGCGACTGGGTGAATTACACCTCGGGCGGCGGCGTGTATCGCTATAAGGTCGGTGACGCGCAGGCCACGTTGGCGTACGACGCTAAGGGCTTTAACAACTATTGCGACTCCCCGGTCATCTGCGATGCCGAGGGCAACCTGTACTACATCAACGATTCCGGCACGTTGTTCAAGCTGGCCGGCGGCGGTGTAAAGCCTTCGCCTTCTCCCGCGCCTCAGCCTGGCCCTGCACCGCAGCCTAATCCCAACCCCGATCCGACTCCCGTGCCTAGTCCCGATCTCGGCACGCAGCCGACGGTTGCCGGGGTGGTCGCCCCTGCAGCTTTGCCTGTGGCAGCGGACGGCGACATACAGCAGACCGGTAGCGTGTTGGCGAGCGCTTCTGCGCGTCTGGAGACGTCCTCTTCCGCGAATGCTAACGGCGCCACGGAGCAACATGCTGCCACTGCCAACAGCTCTGATTCCTCCGACACTGCCGAAAGCGACAATGGTTCTCGCGGTCCCGTTTGGCCGTACGCGGTCCTCGGCTTGGGCGTTGCGGGTATCGTCGGTGCGGGTGTCTGGTGGCTGCTTGCCAAACGTCGCCAGAGCGGCATGAAGTAGGAGGCTGCTATGTCTGGGAATATCAACGAAGCTGCTCATGATGAAACGGCTGCGGCGGGCGATGCTGCCAGCCGCAGCTCGGCGGAAGCAGCGGCTTTGACTGCGGGTTCGACACCCCCTGAGCAGCAGCTGCATTCAGGCTCTGCTTCCCGTCTCTCCCCGAAGGTCAAAGGCGGCATCATCGCGCTTTTGGCCGCATCGGTGCTGCTCGTTTCCGTCGGTGTTTTTGCCCTTACGGGCGGTTTCGACGGGCAAGGCGGATCGTCTGCGCAGTCGTCTTCTCAGGAGGCGCAAACCACGGAGCAGGGCCGCGTGGCGGCAACGAAGGTCACCGGCGAGGTCGAAGCCAGCGCCGAATCGGAAACGCATTCGAAAGCGGAATCCGATTCATCCGAGCAGAACGGCGAATCGGATTCCGCTGCCGGGCAAAACGCCGATTCGGATTCAACTGCTAACGATAACGGCGGCGGTGTGGATTCCGGCACCACCGCGGGCGGCGGGTCCCAGCCTTCCGCCTCGCCGTCGGGCGATTCCAAATCGCAAGCTACCGGCTCCGGTGGCCAGCAGTCTTCTGCAGCGAACATCGTCACCGTGTCGGTTTCGGTTTCCAGCAGCGCTGTCGGCAATCCGGTTTCCGCCAGCGGATCGTATTCGTTCAATCCCGGCGCCACGCCCTATGATGCGCTGTGCGCCCTTGGCTTGTCCGTCAATGCGCGCAGCACATCGTACGGAACGTACGTTGCCGCTATCGGCGGGCTTGCCGAAAAGGAGCACGGCGGAACCTCCGGCTGGATGTATTCCGTGAACGGCAGCACGCCTATGACGGCGTGCACAAACTACGTGCTTTCCAATGGCGACGTAGTCGTCTGGTACTATGTGACCGGCTAGGGAAGCCGTTGTTCGAGAATGCAAGGCCGGGGTGTGCCCCGGCCTTTTCCATGAAGTCGAGATGACCGTTGCATGAACGCGCCCCCGGCACAGGGGGCGCGCCCCCGCCTCTTCCGTGGAGCTGAGATACCTGATATGACCTGCGTGTTCCATACTTATCATCCAATCGTCCCCTTCGCGTTCATCGCGTGCGCGCTAGCGCTGAGCATGGGATGCATGCATCCTATCTACGTGGCCTTGTCCCTTGCGGGGGCGTTGGCGTGCTCTGCGGTGTGTCGCGGCGGGCGTGCAACCTTGCTTTCGCTGAGATGGGTTGTTCCCCTCTGCCTTATCGTGGCGGCGGCGAACCCGTTATTCGTGGCATCGGGCTCTACCGAGCTGTTTCGTATCGGGTCGCGAGCCGTGTATGCTGAGGCGGTCGCCTACGGCTTATGCTCGGGCGGCATGTTCGCCGCCGTGTTCCTGTGGTTCGCGTCCTATTCGGCTTGCCTGGATAGCCAACGCACCATGATGTTGTTCGGGCGTCTGCTTCCCACTGTCACCTTGATGGTGTCGCAGGTATTGCGCTTGGTACCCCAATTCGTTTCGCGCGGGCGTGCGGTTTTGGCGGTGCAAAACGCTGCCAGCGCCGCAACGGCGCAAACCAAGCGCGAAAAAGCCGCAGCCCGTTTGCGCGTGGTGAACGTGCTCATGGGCTGGGGGATGGAGGATTCCCTTGAGCGTAGCGATGCCATGCGCGCCCGTGGTTATAACTGCGGCGCAAAGCGCACGTCGTATCGCCGATTCCGTATCGGGCGTGCCGATGTTTGCGTGCTTGTCTGCTTGTTCGTCTTGGTTGTAGCTTCAGTGGCTTGCGCGATGGTCGAATTGTCGGGATATGCGTTCTATCCGACTATGAAAGCCATCGGTCCCTGGTGGCATTTTGCGCCGTATGCCCTGCTCATGCTGCTTCCGGTTGCCTTATCCATCTTGGATTGGTGGCGTTGGAGGTCGTGCCGATGAATCCTCAAAACCATTCGCTTTTCGAAAACAATGCTGCGACTCCCGAAGAATCCCCTGTTCCTGCAGTGCAGGTGCGCAACTATACGTTCGCCTATCCATCTGGTGAAGGCGATCGCCGCGAATCGCCTTCGGTCTTGAGCGATGTGAGCCTTTGCATCGAGCAGGGAGCGTTTTGCGTTCTCGTTGGAGCCACCGGCTCGGGAAAGACCACCCTTTTGCGCTCTCTCAAACCTGAGCTCGCCCCGGTTGGCGAATCATCGGGCGACATCTTTGTTCTCGGTCGTTCCCCGAAGCAGCCTAAGGCTGGCTGCGTCGCGGACCATTCGGCGGACTCGACCGCAAATCCGCCCGCAAACCCGATTACTCCACTGGAATCCGCCCAGCTCATCGGCTATGTCATGCAAGACCCCGCGGCGCAGATCGTGTGCGACACCGTTTGGCACGAGCTGGCGTTCGGCCTGGAGAACCTGGGTGTCGAACCGGACCAGATGCGCCGCCGCATCGCCGAGGTCGCGCACTTCTTCGGCATCGAGCCGTGGATTAGGTCGAAAACCGAAGACCTCTCGGGAGGTCAAAAGCAGCTTGTCAACCTGGCTGCCGTGCTCTCGCTGCGCCCCAGGCTGCTGCTGCTTGATGAGCCGACCGCGCAGCTCGACCCCAACGCCGTCAAGCAGTTCCTGTTCATGCTTTCCCGCGTGAACCGCGAGCTCGGCATCACCGTGGTCATGGCCACGCATTCGCCAGAGGACGTTCGGCCGTACGCGACCCAGCGTATCGACTTAAGCGCACCCGGTCCGGTCGGCACGTTCGAGCGCGCAAAAGCCGCATTGTCGCCTTATTTCAGCAGCCGATGCACTCAGCTCGCGGATGCTGACGCGGCATTGACCGCACGCGACGTGCATTTCCGCTTCGATCGCCATGCGCCTTGGGTCCTTCGAGGGGTGGAGTTTCGCGTCCGGCAGGGTAGCGTTCATGCGCTTGTCGGCGGCAATGGCTGCGGGAAAACCACGCTTTTGCGCTGTCTCGCCGGTGCGCTGAAGCCGCAACGCGGTCGCATCGACAACAAGCTAGCAGCATCTCAAGCGCTGCTTCCGCAAGACCCGAAGGCGCTTCTCGTGTGCGATTCCGTGCGCGAGGAGCTTATGGAATGGGTATCGCGTTGCGCCTACGACGAGCAAACCGCAGAAGCCATGGCGCAGCGTTTCGGCTTGTCCGACCAGCTGAACCGCCATCCGTTCGACTTATCCGGCGGCCAGCAGCAAAAGCTTGCGATTGCCAAGCTGCTGCTCGCGCAACCTCGATTGCTGTTCCTCGATGAGCCTACGAAAGGTCTCGACCCCGCATCGTCCGCCGACCTATCGCGCATCGTGAAGGCATTGGTGGCGGAGGGCAAAACCATCGTCTTGGTCACGCATGATCTGGACTTCGCATTCGCCACGGCCGACGAGGTCTCCATGCTCTTCGACGGAGAACTCGCCTGCACGGAGCCCGTTCAGGACTTTTTCGACAACAACTTGATCTACCGCCCGAATTCGGAGTGTCGTTTCTTCGGCCAAATCGCGGAAGACGGAGCAGCTCATGACGAATAGGGAACCAGGGAAGGCAGGCGGCTTCGGGCAAAACCCCCAAGGCCAAGAACACGGGGACCGGGGGTTGCCCGATCAAAACGCACCGAAAGCCACGGAGCGCAACAGCAACTATATGAAGGCGTCGGATGCTGCGGGTCAAAACCCGCCTGTTTGCACCAAACGCGACTATCGCGCAAAAGGCCGAATCGCCTTGGAGGTGCTGTCGATTTGCGCTACACCCGCAATCCTGGTGGTATGCGCACTCGTAAACGCTGATCAGACTGCGCTTCTGTCCCTAGTGGTCGTCCTCGCATCGCTTGGTGTGTTCTTCGCAACATATGAATCTTCATCCCCGCGTTTGCGCGACATCATGCCGACGGTGGTTCTCGCCGCACTTGCCGCGGCAGGGCGGATCCTGTTCGCGCCCATCCCGGATTTCAAGCCGGTAAGCGCAATAGCCATCATAGCCGGCGTGGTATTCGGCCGGAAAAGCGGGTTCATGGTGGGCGCATTGGCCGCACTGGCATCGAACTTCTTCTTCGGCCAAGGTCCATGGACCCCATGGCAGATGTACGCATGGGGCCTCGTAGGCTACGGGGCGGGTTTGCTGGCGGCAATCCCCGCAAAAGCCCCTAAAAGCACCGACAACTCAAGGCGTGCCGAATGCGGGGAGGACCGAAGCCCGCGCAAACAGCCCTTGATCGAGCGACATGCCGTGCTTATCTATATATATGGATTCGCTTCCTGCCTTATGTATGGTTTCATCCTGAACGCCTGGAGCATCCTCAGCTTCTATCACGCACAAGCAAGCGGCCTTGCGGGAATCTTGTTGGTCTACGCAACGGCACTGCCATTCGACGTGACCCATGGCGTAGCAACGGTTGTGTTTTTGGCAGCGCTATATGCGCCATGGCGCCGCAAACTGAAACGAATCAAAAGCAAGTATGGAATGGAGTAACAAAGCGATACAAAGCAAAGCACTATATATGGTATGCATTGAAAGAAATGCCAGAAAATATTGAATCACATCCTACATATTGTGTACAGGATGTGAAGACCAGGGCAAAATACGAATCAAGGGATTGTCAAGAGGTCGCCGGCCGCGTAATATACATCCCCGCCCTGAGGCAAGG
>URQU01000038.1 GCA_900550055.1 uncultured Coriobacteriaceae bacterium
ACGAATCAGACAATTCGACAAAGCCGAATTCTGACGAAGACCACAACACCAGCTCCTCGCACAAGCGCGACAAGTGCATACAAGAGACGGCGCAAGCGTAATCCAAATCAAGAAGAAAATCGCGATCCGACACGGCGTCAAGCGAATTCGGGATAACCGAAGCGAACCCCAATTCCCTTGCCGTCATCCGCCGATCAAGCGGATACGTTGTTCCAGCCAACGCAGCTGCACCCAGTGGGCAGGCATCCGCTGCATCTCGTGCAGCCTGCAGCCGCCGATAATCGCGCGCAAGCATCCATACATATGCCAGCATATGATGCGAGAACAGAACCGGTTGCGCATGCTGCATGTGGGTATAACCAGGCAGAATGACATCGAAGTTCGCCTCGGCCTGACCTATGAGCGCATGCCGCAATGCAACGTTGGCGCGCATTAAATCAGTTGCACGCTGCTTGGCGTACAGGCGCGTATCCGTTGCAACCTGATCGTTGCGGCTACGACCCGTATGCAAGCGCGCTCCCGCATCGCCGATGTCGGCGGTTAGCGCCTTTTCCACCGACATATGGATATCCTCGTCGTTGATGTCGAACGAGAAATCACCCGACTCGATATCGGCTTTTACGCGATCAAGCCCCGCTACGATCTGATGAGCATCCTCTTCGGAGATCACGCCGACCTTCGCCAGCATATTCGCATGAGCCTTCGACCCCGCGATATCCTGCGCATACAGGGCCTTATCTACAGGCAGCGAAGCGCCAAAGCGTTGCGTGAACTCGCTAACGTTTTCCGTGAACCTGCCCGACCAGAGAGCCATAGGTTACTCCGTTTCCTTGTGCGTTTCAGCAGCGGGTTCTTGACGGGTCAACGACGTGACCGCCTCATAACGCCCGAGCTTGAGCGGGCCCTTTTCATTTTGGGCATCGAACAGCTCGGCCGGGGCCCCTTCCTGACGACGATTAACCGCCCAGGTTTTCGTAGACAACGTCTGAATCTCGATGAAGCCCTTCGCCGCATCACGATTGAAGGTGTCTCCCTTGTCATACGTTGCCAGGCCCTGATCGTAGAGCGAGTATGCGGACTTGCGGCCGACGACCGTGCACGAACCCTTGAAGAATTTCAAGCGGATGGTGCCATACAGGCAGCGCTGCGTAGAAGCCATGAATGCATCGATGGCCTCTTTAAGCGGAGAGAACCATTGTCCGTTGTAGACGCAATTCGCCCAGGTCTGCTCAAGCGCAAGCTTGTGATGCAGCACCTCACGCTCCAGCACCAGGTCCTCAAGCGCCTTATGCGCTTCGATCAACGCCATTCCCGCAGGCGCTTCATAGCACTCACGGCTTTTAACTCCCACCAAGCGGTTCTCGATCATATCGATACGGCCGTAGCCATGCTTGCCTGCGATTTCATTGAGCTCGTAAATGATTCCCAGATAGCTCTTCTGATTACCGTTGATCGCATATGGCACTCCGCGAGCGAAGGTAAGCTCAACATATTCGGGCTGATCAGGAGCCTGCATGGGATCGGCGGTCATGGTGTAGATGTCCGCAGGCGGTTCGATCCAGGGATCCTCCAGAACGCCGCACTCGATTGCGCGGCCCCACAGGTTGTCATCGATGGAGTATGGGGAATCCTTCGTGGCCCCGACTTCTACGCCGTGAGCCTGAGCCCATTCGATCTCATCGGGACGGGTAAGCAGATTCCACTCGCGAACCGGGGCCAAGATCTTCAGCGACGGATCGAGCATGGTGATGCTAGATTCGAAGCGCACCTGATCATTGCCTTTGCCTGTGCATCCGTGGGCAATATACTTAGCACCGAACTTATGCGCAGCATCCACAAGGTGCTTCGAAATCAGAGGGCGGGAAAGCGCCGACACCAGCGGATACTTGTTCTCGTACATGGCATTTGCCGCAAGTGCCTTTGTGAGGTAATCCTGCGCGAACATCTGGCGCATGTCCACCACGATGCACTCAAGGGCACCGACACGCAATGCCTTTTCCTTGACCTTCTCAAGGCCATCGTGCTCTTGACCCACATCACCGACTACGGCGATAACGTCAAGATTCATTTCATCCTGCAACCATTTTATGCAGCATGATGTATCAAGACCACCGGAGTATGCGAGTACGACTTTATCTTTCTGTTCTGCCATGATAATCGGCCCCTTCGTCTGCGATTTGCTTTGTATAAAGGTGAGCTGGGTCCACGAGCGCCACAAGATACAGGTATGCCCCGTACTGCCTGGTTACATGATAGTTTCCCTAGTGAAATTTCTTGAAACTACAGTAATCCCTTAGGAATTATACGTTTGCAATGCACTGACGTTTGAGCACAAAGCAAGGATGTAACAACTTGTAAATACAGCGTGGAATATGCAAAGATAACCGTCTTTGCAACGGAAAATCAGACGATTATCGTCGTCGCAGACGATCGATGGCTCGCTCGACCTCCACCGCAGCCTCGGGGCTTTCTGCTGCGATCATAATGGTGTTATCGCCGGCAACAGTGCCGAGCGCTCCACGAAGACTGGCCTTGTCAAGGGCTGCAGAGACACCGGCAGCACCGCCGGAGAACGTCTTCACGACAACCAGATTACCAGCAACGTGCACCTCTTCAACTAATTCGGAAACCATGCGCTGAAGACGCATTTCCTCGGGGAGGACATAGTAACCCTCGCGAGATTTAACGAGACCCATGTCCATGATATCGCGGGAAATGGTTGCTTGAGTGCATTCATAACCGGCAGACTGCAGCTGATTTGCAAGATCACGCTGCGTCTTGACATTACGTTCGCGAATAATGTCGCGAATCACGTCATGTCTTTGTTGCCGTTTCCTCATGCCCTGTTGCTTCCCGCCCCAGATGGGGCATTATACCCGGTTTCCTCCAATGATTCTTGATGCATATGCAAAATAGTGTAACTGCCATCAAGAATATGCAATTCATGATACCGCAAGATTTAGCGATCAGCGAGATGAAATTGAAATTTGCGAAGAATATGTCGCATCTCTTACATCAGTGTATCGCTGCTTTGAAATCGCACCCGCACAGATGCCAAGGGTCCGCGCCGCAACGTGGACCCTTGGCAGGCGCCATGAAGCCGCTAGGCTTCGATCATCTGATCAAGACGTTCGATCATTGCGTCGATATCGCCCTTCTCGCACACCAACGGCGGGAGGAAACGCAGGGTATGGGCACCTGTTGCATTGAGCAGAAGGCCCTTGCTCAAAGCCTTCTGAACCAAGGCAGGCGCATCAACCGACTCGTCAAGGTCGATGGCGTTCATGAGGCCGACGCCGCGAACCTCTTTAACCTTGGACACGCCGGCAAGCTGTTGACGCATATACTCGCCGGTTTCCTGCACATGCTGCTGAAAACCATCTGAGAGCGTGTTGAGCGTAGCCGTTGCTGCTGCAATGGCCAAGCAGCTGCCGCCGAACGTGGTACCGTGATCACCGGGCTGATACGCCATTGCGATATGAGCCGGCGCGGCACAGGCGCCCATAGGCATTCCGCTGGCGATACCCTTCGCCATGGTCACGATATCGGGAGTAACCCCGAAATGCTGGAAGCCGAACGGGGTGCCGCAACGGAAGATTCCTGTTTGCACCTCGTCGCACACCATAAGGGCATCATGTTCCTTGGTGAGGTTGCGCACGGCCTCCATGAATTCCTTCGTGCATGGATGCACGCCGCTTTCGCCCTGGATGCACTCGAGCATAACGGCGCAGATATCCTGGCCCTGCTGCTCAAACAGGCGGGCAAGAGCCTCGACATCGTTGATGGGCGTGCTCACGAAACCACCGGGCAGCGGCTGGAACGCCTCCTGCTTCGCAGGCTGCGCAGTAGCTGCAAGCGTTGCAAGCGTTCGACCATGGAAACTGCGATCAAGAACCACGATGGTTCGCGGGGCGCTATCGAACGCCTGCTTGATCCGGGCATCATCTGCACCCGCAGCACGAGCGGCTTCTTGGGCGTTCTTGCGCGCATACAAGCGGGCAAGTTTGATAGCGCACTCGTTTGCCTCGGCTCCGGAGTTTGCGTAAAACGTCTGCCACGGCTCGGGGCTTGCCGGATCCCCGCCATTGAGCAGCTCGGAGATTTTACGGGAGAGCTCGCCGCGACCCTCGATGTAGTAGTAGTTGCTGACATGGATCAGACGCTCGGACTGATCTTGCAGGGCCTTGGTGATAGCAGGATGGCAATGGCCAAGGCTGCACACGCCGATACCCGCGATGAAATCGAGGTATTTATTGCCCTCGGCATCCTCGACCTCCATGCCCTTGCCCGAAACGAGCTCGACAGGCTTGCGGGCAAAAGTATGCATAACATACTGCGATTCCAGTTCCTGCTGTTGTTCTAGCGACATGCTATCAACTTCCTTCGTAAGGTAACGGTTGCTTTAATGTGCGGAAGAAGCCTGAAAAGAGGCCTTCTGAGCAGCTTCGACCTCTTCACGGTTTACCAGCAGCTTCGAAGCGAATTTACCCAGAGGGTGGCTGTCGAAGCGGTACGCTTCCTCGGTGGAGTGCATGGTCGTACCGACGCCGGTGCTGGTAAGCATCTCAAGAAGCAGGGCGTGGGGCGTGGTTCCATTGATGATATGCGCGCGTTGCACACCGTTTTCCAGCGCATGGATGCACGACTTCAGCTTCGGGATCATACCCGTGGACACCACGTTGTTCTCAACCATGTAGCGCGCCTCGAAAACGGTAAGGTTGGAAATGAGCGTGCCCTTGTCCTCGAAGTTCTCGTACAAACCATCGACATCGGTGAGGAACACCGCTTTGTGAGCGCCGATTGCCGCAGCGATATGGCCAGCGACCATGTCGGCGTTCACGTTATAGAAGCCGCCGTCCTCGCCGATGGCGACCGATGCAATGACCGGGATATAGTCAGATGCCACCAAATCATCGAGCAGGGGACGATTGATGCGCGTGATATGCCCGACGCGCCCGAGGTCAGGGCTTGCCTGCTCGGCCACGATCACTCCGCCATCGGCACCGGAAACGCCCACGGCGAAATTTCCGTGCTGGTTCAGCGCCTCGATCAGCTCCTGGTTGACCTCGCCCATGAGAACGGTGCGAACCAGGTTCATGGCCTCAGGCGTGGTGACGCGCTGCCCGTCCTTGAACTCGACGGGGATTTCCATGAGATCCATCGCCCTGGTGATGGCCTTACCGCCACCATGGACGATGACGGGGTTCACGCCGACGATTTTAAGCAGCACGATGTCGCTCATGACATCCGCGCGCAGCTTCTCGTCGACCATAGCCGATCCACCATATTTGATGACGACGGTTTTACCGGTGATGTTCTTAATCCACGGCAGCGCCTCTACGAGGATCTTAGCTGCTTCCGTTGATGCGCCATCGGGGCGCGTGTCCTTTGCGTACTTCATGAGCGATAATCTCCATTGATAGTGACGTATTCGTGCGAGAAATCACATGTCCACATAGTTGTCGAGCAGCTCCCTGCGCCAAGATCGACATCTATGACGACTTCAGGCTCCTCAAAGCGGCGAAGCGCCTCATCCTCATCGAATTCAACGGTGAGGCCCTTTCGGCACACCGGAAGCCCCATGATATCGATGGCCACATCGCCTTGGGAAAAAGCCGCGCCGGACCTGCCGAGCGCTGCGGCGATGCGACCCCAATTCGCATCGTGCCCGTAAACCGCCGTTTTGACCAACGGCGAATTAGCGACGGTGCGGGCCGCTTTGTCTGCATCATCCGCATCTCCAGCCCCTGCCACGTTAACGGTGATGAGACGCGTAGCGCCTTCGCCATCAACCGCCATTTCGCGGGCAAGCGCAATGCAAACGGTGCGCAGCGCGTTTTCGAATGCATCGAAAGCAGGCGTGCCGGGCTGCATGCACGCAGCGCCTTGCGGTGCCGCGGCGCCGCTTGCCATGAGGAAGCACGAATCGTTCGTAGAGGTATCGGAATCGACGGTGACTTTGTTGAAGCTGATTCCAACCGCCTTCGAAAGAGCCTCGTGCAGATGATTCGAGGCAACGGGCGCATCGGTGGTGATGACGCTGATCATAGTGGCCATATTGGGCATGATCATGCCCGAGCCCTTTGCCATGCCGCCCACCGTGAACACGCATCCGTCATAGCCCAAGCCGTTACCGCTAAACGTCACAGCGAATTCCTTCGGCTTGGTATCCGTCGTCATGATGGCTCGAGCCGCATCGGCGCCTCCTGCAATGGACAATGCCGAGACGGCCGACGGCGCACCGCTTTCAAACGGCTCCATTTGCAGGTGCTGGCCGATAACGCCCGTCGAAGCCACCAAAACCTCTTGCGCCGGACAGCCGAGCGCGTCGGCAACGATGTCGGACGACTGGCGCGCCGTCTCAAGGCCCTTATCGCCGGTAGCCGCATTGGCGATGCCCGAATTAATGGCCACCGCACGTGCGGTGCCATACCCTACACCATCAAGATGCTCTTTAGACACCGTGACCGGAGCAGAGCAGAACACGTTTGTAGTGAACGCCGCGGCGCACGCCGTCGGTTGATCGGCAGCAACCAACGCGAAGTCCAAACGTTTTGGGTCAGCACGGAATCCCGCATGGATACCGCAAGCCTTGAAACCCTTCGCCGAGGCAACGCCACCTGCCGGCAAAAACGGCAGATCCGCGTAGGAGTCGGCGGCGCTTGCGTTATGCAGGGGCTTCACCGCGTCCCCCTTAGACGCGGCGGAAACTGCATGAGTCATTTACGCCCTCCTTCTGAAACGCCCACCGAAACGGCGGGCGGATTTGCTATACGGGAACCGCCACCTTATCAAGACCAAGGTCCTCCGGCAGCCCGAATACGATGTTAGCGCACTGAACGGCTTGATTAGCAGCGCCTTTGCAAAGATTGTCTATTGCCCCAACGGCGATGAGCATGCCAACCCGCTCGTTAACGGCAAGCCCGATATGGGCGCAATTCGTGCCCACGACAGAAGACGTTTTGGGCATAACCCCTTGGTCGAGCACCGTTACGAACGCGCTGTTTTGGTAGAACTCCTTATAGCTCTCGATGATTTTCGCCACATCACGCGTTGCCCCGGTAGCCAAAGGCAGATTCACCGTAGACAAAAGACCTCGGTTCAGAGGCGCCAAGTGAGGAGTGAACACCAAGCGGCCGGAAACGCCCAGGATTTGCTCGATTTCAGGCGTATGGCGATGCGTTGCCACACCGTAAGCCTCGAGATTCTCATTAGCAAAGCAGAAATGGGTACGCGCCGTAGCCTTCTTGCCTGCGCCCGTGACGCCCGATATGGCATCTACGACGATAGGGGTCTTGTCATCGACAAGGCCAAGGCGCACGGCGGGCGCTGCGGCAAGCGTAGTTGCCGTAGGATAGCAACCGGCGCAACCGACGACGGCCCCCTTGCCTTCCTTGCGCTGCTGCGCCGCGGCGGCAAGCTCTTCGGGGAACAGCTCAGGCAAGCCGAAGGCGGCGCGCTTAAGCAGCTCGGTTTGAGTATGAGGAACTTTGTACCACTGCTCGTAAACCGCAGGGTCTTTTAAGCGGAAGTCGGCGGAGAGATCGACCACCACGCCCCCGCGATCGACGATGCGAGGGGCCATTGCCATTGCCGCGGTATGGGGCACTGCCAGGAACACGACATCGCACTGATCGAGAACGGGATCATCGTGCCTGGAGAAAGCGAGCTCGGTAGCTCCCGTAAAGCAAGGGTATTCCTTGGCCACGGGGGTTCCGGCAAGCTCATTGGAGGTAACAGCGACTAATTCGAACTCGGGATGCCGCAGCGCAACTCGGACCAGCTCTATACCAGCAAAGCCGGGTGCACCGACAATACCGCATTTGATGCTCATACTATGCCCTTCCCATTCGAGGTGTAATGGTACGTTGGGACCGCCTGTTCGAGCATGCGAATAGCTTCCCCATCGGTTGCCGAAAGCGCATTTTCCAACTCATCGAGCTTCGAGGCAACCTGATCATAGCTGATTTCCTGGCCCGTGGAGATCATGATGGACTGGTTATCGGTGGGAAGCGTGCTCTCCTCATCCATGAGCAGTTCCTCATACATCTTCTCACCTTCACGCAGACCCGTAAACTCTATTTTGATATCCACGTCCGGCGTAAGGCCTTGCAGTTGGATAAGGCCCTTTGCCAAATCGACGATTTTAACGGGTTCGCCCATGTCCAAAATAAAGATCTCGCCGCCATGGGCCATACCTCCCGCCTGGATAACCAACCGCGACGCCTCGGGGATGGTCATGAAGAAACGCTCGATATCCGGATGCGTAACGGTAACGGGTCCGCCAGCGGCGATTTGACGCTGGAAGACGGGGATCACGCTGCCATTCGAGCCGAGCACGTTGCCGAAACGAACCGCAGTGAAAATGGTTTTGGAGGTACGCGCGTAATACTGCACGATCATTTCGCCCATGCGCTTGGTGGCGCCCATGACGCTGGTGGGATTAACCGCCTTGTCTGTGGAAATGAAAATGAATCGTGCGGCACCGTAAGCATCAGCGGCGCGAACGGCGTTCAACGTGCCGAACACGTTGTTGTGAACCGCCTCACGCGGGCAATGCTCCATAAGGGGCACGTGCTTATGGGCTGCCGCATGAAACACCGCACCCGGACGATACTTTGCGAACACCTCGTTAACGCGCTCTTTGTCGCACACGTTGCCGATCTCGATAACGATATTGATGTCGTCGTATTCGGACAGAAGCTCGTTGCGAAGCATATACGCATCGTTTTCGTATATGTCGAAGACGACGATGCGAGCAGGCGCCACTGTGCACAACTGACGACACAACTCGCTGCCAATAGAGCCGCCGCCACCGGTAACCAATACGGTTTCACCCGCGATATAGCCGGAAACCGCGCGAGTGTTCAACACGATCTCCTCGCGACCAAGCAGGTCGGCCACATCAACGTCTCGCAAGCTCACATCCCCGATTTCGTCGAGAGACAGGGCGCGAACATTAGGCAACGTACGCAAACGGCAATCCGTTTTCGTGCATTCACCGTAAATGCGCTTGCGCTCCTCAGGCGTAGACGAGGGGATGGCGACGACGATCTGCTCGATATCGTAACGATCTACCAAATCGACGATATCAGAGGTTCCGCCAGAGACCTTCACGCCATGGATACGCTGACCGCGCTTGGCGGGATCATCGTCGGTGGCAACGATGGGGATACCGGGCATGAGCGGGTCTTTCGATGCCATACGCCCGATTGCCAGCGAGCCCGTCTCACCCGCACCGACCACCAGCGTGCGCGGTCGGTCGCACGTGCGTTGCGACGAAGCGATGGCTCTTCCCTTCTGACGCATGAAGCGGAACACGAAGCGGATACCGCCCATAAAGAAGATCAGGAGGAAGCAGGAAACGACGAATACCCTGATGGGAAGCCGAGTACCGATGATCCACAGAAACACGGCGCCGCCCAGCGTGCCGAGCACGGTTGCGCCGACGATCTGGATAACCTCATCGATGCTGGCGTATTCCCATAGGTTGTTGTACAGACGAAACGTTGCCAATACCACAACGTTGATAAACGCGAGAATGCCCAAAACGAAGTAAATCTCGTTATTGACGAACACCTCTCCCTTTACGTTGGTAAGAATAGATGCAAGCCAATACGACAGATACGTGGCGATGATGTCGAGCAGCAACAAAAGCGCTGTTCTTTTTGTGATATGCACGTCCAAACCCGGCCCCGTCTTCATCTTCAAATAGAACAGTTCATAGTGTCAGATTACCTACAAAGGCTGCCGACTGAAGGCCTATTGTAGCCAAACTGGCGTATGATTGCAGCGATATTACCGGCCAAGGAGCTTGTTACATGAATATTCCAGCCCCCGAAAATCATACCGACGTCGCCAGCGGCGACGCCTCCCAACCTGCTCGCAAACGCAATATCGAAGCGTTGACGGCCTTTTTCCGAAGCGGCATCAAGCCCGCTGGATCGCACGGGAAACTAGGTATCGAGCTGGAACAGACCGTTGTGCGCGCCGACGGCTCCCCCGTCTCATACAGTGAGGAGAACGGCGTCGCGCATCTGCTTGAACAGCTAAGGGAATCCTATCCGCAAGCGACCGTAGACGAAGAGGGCGACCTTCTTGGCGTAGCTCGCCCGGGAGAGGCGATCACCATCGAGCCTGCCGCCCAAATCGAATTATCGGCGGGGCCGTTCGATGATTTGAAAAAAGCCCAGGAGACGTTTACCGCATACCGGAAAACGCTTGATGGCCTGCTTACCCCCAAAGGCATGCATGTGGTCGCGCAAGGATACCATCCCACCGCCACGGCACGCAGCCTGGACTTGATACCTAAACGCCGCTACGCGTTCATGAACCGATATCTTGGCGCAAAGGACATCTACGGCCCCTGCATGATGCGAGGCAGCGCTTCAACGCAGATCTCCATCGACTACACAAGCGAGCAGGATTGCCTTCGCAAAATGAGGATCGCTTATGCGCTTACCCCTATCTTAAGCCTGATCTGCGACAATTCGCCGGTATTCGAAGGCAAGCCCCGCTCCCATAAACTGATGAGGACCGACATATGGCGCCACACCGACAGCGACCGATGCGGCCTTGTGCCCGGCGCGCTTTCGAGCAGCTTCACATTCGAGGACTATGCGGAGTACGTGCTGGACACACCCGCTATAGTAGCACCCGATGAGGACGAGGGCTGGCGCTACTGCGAACAGACCTTTGGGCAGCTGTACGCCGACAAGCCGATGACCCGAAAGCAGGTGGAGCACGCGGTTTCCATGCAATTCCCCGACGTGCGGCTGAAAACGTACTTGGAAATCCGCCCGGCGGACTCTATGCCCATCCCCTACGTGATCGCCTATGCCGCCCTTATCAAGGGCTTGTTCTACAACGAAGGCAACCTGCAGCAGCTTGAAGCCCTTTTCGCCAATGTAGACGCCAATGCTTTCGAGATGGCGAAAGACGCTTTGATGGAACGCGGCTACAACGCTCATGTTTACGGAGCGCCGGTAGCCGACCTGTGCGACCGCGTTGTCGAGCTGGCTGAAAACGGCTTGAACTCCGATGACCGCGCGCTCCTTGAACCCCTTTCCCGTCTTGTAGCCCAACGGGTCACGCTTGCTGACCTGGCAGAGAGGGAATCCAAGGAGGCGTAAAGCAACGGCAAGGGAACTTTTCGCAGCTCCCCCGTCATTACCGAGCCCGGCTTCAGGTTTGTCGGGTAGACTTAACCGAGCGAAATACCCATACGACAGGAGACGTTTCGATGAGTAACAAAGGCAAAAAGGTCAAGGTTCATTACACCGGCACGCTGGACGACGGCACGAAGTTCGACTCTTCCCTGGATCGCGGCGAGCCCCTGGAGTTCACGTGCATGGCCGGGCAGATGATCCCCGGCTTCGATGCAGCCGTCGAGCTTATGGAGCAAGGCGAGACCAAAACCGTGCACATCCCCGCCGCCGACGCATACGGCGAGCGCAACGAAGAGCTGGTGCAGCGCATCCCCTTGGATCAGATTCCCAACGGCGGCGAGCTTCCCGTCGGTCAGACGGTGTACATGCAAAGCGGCGATGGCCAGGTCTTCCCCGTCTTCGTGCAGTCGATCGAGGATGGCATCGTGACTTTCGACATGAACCACGAGCTGGCCGGCAAGGACCTTAACTTCGAGATCACGCTGGTTGAAATCGAAGGCTAGTCGACATTTTCGTTTTCAAGGTACCTGGGGCCGCTCATCCGAGCGGCCCTTTCGTTGCAGGGACCTATGCCGCCCGCAGCCGACTCATCAGGTTTTCAACCCTGTTGATAAAATCCCCCTCACAAGTCTGATTAAGCCTTTCAACCCTGGCGATGAGGCGTTCTTGACACGCTTCCTCCAAGGCGTCTGGCACGTACAGGCCCATGGATGCAGCGCGTACAGCCGCAAGCCTGCTAACGGAATCTGCCGGAGTGCACGTCTTCTCAAAGCTTGCGAATGAGCAATCGCAGCGCGGAAGAGATCGCGTATCCCCCATAAAGGACGTGCTTTCCGAGGAGGCGCCAAAGGAACCGGACCCCGATTTATCCTGTCGAGATACCGGCGCCTGATGCGTCAGATGCCAAAATGCGCTTGCAAGGACCATGTAGCGCTCGCAGCAATCCCAAGGGCCCTCGAGCCATACGCGATACGAAAGCGCCTGCGACCAGGGAACGCAGCCGAACAGGTGCTCGCCTCCTGCAGCTTCTTGCCGCACCGTGCCCTCAGACAGATCCGCCACGCGCGCCTGCACCATGCGCTCGATGCTTGCTCGGCCTGGCCCTGAATGCACGACGAAACGCTCTTCGGGGAATATACACAGGGCTTTGCCGCTTTTGCGTTTCACCGCACAATCGAGCATGGCATCCAAAGCGCGAGCCATGCGTTTACGGGCAATGCGCCGCCGCTGCGGAGTTGCTTGGCCCCACTCCGGCAAACGGCGCGCATACCCCTGTTCGACCATGGAAAAAAGCGTTTCCCTATCACAGCACGAAAAGGCATCTTGCAACGTGGGTACCTGTTTTCGGGACACCGACTGCGCATCCCAAAGAAGATCAGAGCACAACATGGCCAACCTCCTGCACAAGGGACACGGCATCGGCGCAATCCATGACACACGCGCATCGAAGCGGAAAAGCACCGGGCACTACTTGATCAAGGGCGGACTCATACCCTAGTTGATCGAGCTCCGGCCAATCAACGACCCCTTCGACTCCGCAGCACCCCTGGGCAAGACCCTCTTCAAACAGCTGATATTCCATTGAATCGAACGTATTACGCAGCTGGCAGAGCGGAAGCGCCGCTATAACCACCAATGCACCTGGTTGCGCGCAGCAAGACATAGACCCGTTCCCGGACATGGCAAACACCTTCTTCGATTGTTCCAAATACGGAGAGGATCTTGCAAGCGTGGAACGGGCAGCGAGGAACACCGCTGCCATCTATGGACGACCTTGGAAGGAGGCGCTTGCACTGGCTCTAATGTGTTGACGGGAGTATAGCATAGTTTCGTACATGTGTTCGTTATTTAGTCGAAAAAAATCCCGGTAGGAGGGGCGCGATCGCCCGACTCCCCTACCGGGATGAAAGATTACCAGCTCAGAAGCTCATAGCCGGTTTCCGTGACCACCAGCTGCACTTCCCACTGCGCAGAGGGCTTGCGATCGGCGGTGCGCACGGTCCACCCATTGGGGTCGGTCATGTCGATCTTGTGGCCTCCCATATTGATCATGGGCTCGATGGTGAAGCAGCAACCCGGCGCCAGCACCATGCCCGTTCCAGGTTCGGACACGTGGCTGACGAAGGGGTCTTCATGGAACTCCAGGCCGATGCCGTGGCCGCCGAACTCGCGCACCACCGAGAAGCCTTGCGCATGCGCGTATTCATGCACCGCAGCACCCACATCGCCGAGCAGGCCCCACGGCTTCACCGCGGCAAGACCCGCTTCCAAAGCCTTTTTGGTCTCCTCCACTAGACGACGCTTCTCGTCGGACACCTCGCCGATGCAGAACATGCGCGAAGAGTCGGAATAATAACCGTCAAGGATGGTGGAGCAGTCGACGTTGACGATATCGCCCTCTTTCAGCACGTCATCAGGCGACGGGATGCCGTGGCAGACCACCTCGTTGATGGACGTGCAGACGCTTTTCGGGTAACCCTCGTAATCAAGGTCGGCCGGGATGCCACCATGCTCGACGGTGTAATCGTAGATCCACTTGTCGATCTCCTCGGTGCTAACGCCTGCGCCGATCCGCTCGGCCACGAGGTCCAGCACGCCGATGTTGATGGCAGCGCTTTTCTTGATGCCCTCGATCTCCTCCGGCGTTTTCAGCAAGCTGCGCTGGGGAACCTCGAAGCCCTGCTCGTAAAGGCTTTGCAGGCGCTCGTCGAAATCGAGATGGCACTTCTTGTATTTACGCCCGCTGCCGCACCAACACTCGTCGTTGCGACCGGGGCTTTTCAGATTATCGTACATACCGCATCCTTTCGTTTGCGCTCCATTGTAACGCTGTTAGCCTTGGCTAAGTCACAGAATCCGCCCGAAACAAGGAAACCGCCGGGCATGGACTCGGCGGCTTCCTTTGACGCGTAGGCTGATCGTTTTACGCGCGGACCTCGGCGCCGGTGGCGCCGCAAACCTTCTTCACCAGCTTTGCGTGGGCCTTATCAACCTCTTCGCTGGTAAGCGTGCGATCGGCGGCGCGATACGTCAGCGCGTACGCCATGGACTTTTTGCCCTGGCCGATACGCTCGGAATCGCGATACACGTCGAACAGGCGAACCTCGGCCAGCAGCTTACCGCCCGCAGACGACATGCACTGCTCCAAACGCTCGTGCGTCACGTCCTCGTCGACCACGAACGCCTGATCGATGGAAACAGCCGGGAACGTGGGCACGTCGACGTAGTCGCGCGCGGGGCGGCAGGCCTTGGCGAGCGCCTCGACGTCCAGCTCGAAGGCGACCACGGGCGCCTGGGCATCATAAGCGGCGCAAGCCAGCGGATGCAGCTCGCCCACCCAGCCAAACACCGTGCCGCCGGAGAGCACCTGAGCTGCGCGGCCGGGCTGCAGATGCGAGGCCTCCTGCGCGGACAGCGCCTTGTAGCGGACCTTCGGGATGGCCAGCTCGCGCATCAGGTTCTCCACAACGCCCTTGCCATCGAAGAAGTCGAACGGAGCAGGTTGCACGTTCCATGCCGCGTCGCCGAACGCGCCTGCCATGACGCCGGCCAGACGGCGGCGCTCCTTGGGCTGCTTCTTGCCTTCGTGGGCGAAGAACACCATGCCCTGCTCGTAAAGTTGGATGTTCTTCACGCCGCGAGCCTGGTTGTGCGCCACCGAGCGCAAAAGGCCCGGAATGATGCTTTGGCGCATGACCGACTGGTCGGAGTTCATGGGGTTGATAAGCTCCACGGGATCGCCCAGCCCCTCGACGGGCATGCGCAGACGCTCGAGCTCGGTGGGCTCGGCGAAGGAATACGTCATGGTTTCGTTGAGGCCGGACGCCGTCATGGTGCGGTTGACGGTATCCAGCACGTGCTCCATATGGGAGCGCACGCCGAAGCGGCCGCGGCCGCCGGGCAGCGTCTCGGGGATGAGGTCCATGCCGTACAGGCGCAGCACCTCCTCGTACAGGTCGATCTCACGCGGCAGATCGGGACGGAACGTGGGAGAAACAACGTCCAGCATATCCTCGTCGGCGGTGTTCTCGACCTTGCAGCCCAAACGCTCAAGGATCTCGACGATGAACTCGCGCGGAATCTGGGCGCCCATCATGGAACGGAAGCGCGGGATGCGGAACTTCAGCTGCGCGGCGGTGCTGGGCTCGGGCCACACGTCGATGATGCCTTGCTCATTGGCAGCGGCAGCGCTCACGGTGCCGCCGGCGACCTCCGCGATGAGCGCGGCAGCGGCAGCGGAACGCGCCTCGATGCCGTGGTCGTCAACGCCGCGCTCGTAGCGCATGGAGCTTTCGCTGATAAGCCCGAGGTTGCGGCTGGTGCGGCTGGTGCGGCCCGCCTCGAACGTGGCGGCTTCCAGCAGGATGTTCACCGTATCGTCGGTCACCTCGGTGTCAAGGCCGCCCATGACGCCGGCCAAGGCCACCGCGCCCTGCTCGGGGGTGGAGATGACGGTCATATCGGTGGTGAGGGTGCGCTTCTCGCCGTCGAGCGTGGTCAGCGGCTCGCCGTCTTGCGCGGCGCGCACCACGATGTGCGCACGGCCATCGGCGTTCTTCAGCTTGTCCAGATCGAACGCGTGCAGCGGCTGGCCGAACAGGAACAAGATGTAGTTCGTGACGTCCACGATGTTGTTGACGGAACGCTGGCCGATGGCCGCAAGGCGCTCGACCATCCAGTCGGGGCTAGGTCCGACCTTGCAGCCGCGGATGACGCGCGCCGTGTAGCGCGGGCAGCGCTTGGCGTCCTCGACCGTGATCTGGACCTCTTCGTCAACGGGGGCTGCGGAGGCGTCGAGCTGGAGCTTGGCGGCCATTTCGGACAGCGGGTCGCTCCAATCGCGACGGTACATCGCGCCCACCTCGCGAGCCAAACCGGCAATGGAGAGGCTGTCGGGGCGGTTCGGGGTGATCTCCAAGTCGAGCACGGTGTCGGTGAGGCCGGCATACTCGGCGAACGGCACGCCCACCGGGGCATCTTCGGGCAAGATCATGATGCCGTCGTGGTCGCCGCTCAGGCCGAGCTCGCGCGCGGAGCAGTTCATGCCGAAGCTTGCAACGCCGCGCAGCTTGGACTTCTTAATCTTCACGTCGCCGGGCAGCTCCGCGCCGACCATTGCGGTGACGATATGGTCGCCCTCGTTGAAGTTCTGGGCGCCGCAGACGATCTGCAGCGGCTCGGGGT
>URQU01000039.1 GCA_900550055.1 uncultured Coriobacteriaceae bacterium
ATCCACGTTGGGTTCGTTGCGGCCGCTGCGATCGAGCTCGGGCCAGCTTTGCGGCCCAGATTCAATTGCCTTCTTCATAAGGCCCGCCACCGTGCGCGCATCGCGGGTGTTGAGCTTCTCGCGCATGCCGCGCACCATGAACAGCTCGTCGATGGTGCGGGCCTCGCGCTTGCACGCCTCGACGATCTGCTCGTCGGTGATGACCCATTTGCGCGGCACGTTGCGCTTCTGCGCCGTGACCTCGCGCCATGCGGCGACCTCGCGTGCCGCTGCAAGCTGCTTGCGCGATAGCTGGCCGACGCGCTTGAGCCTGCGATAGCGCTCGCGCTCATCGGATTCGAAGCGAGCGGGATCGCACATCTCGGCGAATTCAGGGTCAAGCCAATGCAGGCGCCCTTGCCGCTCCAATTCCTGCTTCATATGCTCGTACATGCGGGGAAGGTAGATGACGTCGTCGGCAGCATAACGCAGCTGGGATTCCGACAAGGGACGACGCGACCAGTCGGTGAAGGAATCCACCTTCTTGAGCGCCACGCCGCATTCGGCTCCGACCAATGCTCCGTAGCCGATCTGCTGCGTGTGCCCCAAAAGCGCCGCGGCAACCTGCGTGTCGAAAAGCGGCTGCGGGAGCACGCCCACCTCATGCCACAAGATCTCAAGGTCCTGCCCACCGGAGTGCAGCACCTTCATCACATCTGGGTCCTCGAGCAGCGGGGCCAGCACATGCAGGTCCTTAATGGCGAACGGGTCGACCACCGCCACCTCGTCGTCGGTGGCGAATTGGATCAAGCACAGGCGCGCATAATAGGTCTTCTCGCGTAAAAACTCGGTGTCGATGGCAAGGACGCTTGAGCGGCGTGCTCGCCGGGCGAACGCCTCCAGTGCTTCTTGATCTTCGATATACACCCGGTAATTCCTCACGTTCATATCGTTGTGCTTTATGATGTAAGAATACCGCAACGGAAGGGAAAACCGTGAAACTGCTTGTCATCAACAACCTGGCATCGGGATACGGCGAAGGGGCCATCTACGATTTCATGCGCAGCTTCGCCGTCGACGGCGATGAGATCTGCATGCGCTGCACCAACGGCACCACGCCGGTAGGCTCCCTGCTCGGGGACGCGAAGGACTTCGATGCCGTGATCGCGGCGGGCGGCGACGGCACCGTGGCCACGGTGTGCTACCTGCTGGCGAACACCGGCATACCTGTGCTGCCCTTCCCCGCAGGAACGGCCAACCTGCTCGCCCTCAACCTTGCAAGCCCACTTGAGCCCCACGCGCTTGCCAAAATGGTGCGCGACGGTCAAACGCTTGATTTCGACATGGGTGAGATCTGCGTCGACGGGCATCGCTTCGGGTTCTCCATCATGGCCGGAGCAGGCTACGACGCCGTCATCATGCGCGGGGCGCAGCGCGGCAAGCGGCTGCTAGGCCCCATGGCATACCTGCAATCGGCGGTTGCCAACGCCATGCCGCAGCAGTCCAAGTTCACGCTTACCTTAGACGGCCGGCAGGTTCAAAGCGAAGGCCTTGGGGTGTTGCTGGTGAACTTCAGCAAAATCCAGTTCGATATCACGGTGACGCACGACAACAAGCCGCGAGACGGCGAGTTCGATGTGGTGGTGCTAAAAGCGAAAACCGCATTCGACCTGATACCGGCCGCCATTGCGGGCCTTTTGGATCGGGACGGGGAATTCCCCGACCGCACCGATGCGCTTGAGATCTTCCGCGCTAAAGAGGTCACGATCGAAGCCGACCCGGCCATGGAGGTCCAATACGACGGCGAGGCCACCGGCCTTTCCACGCCGTTTTCCGCGCGGATCCTGCCCAGGGCCACGCGCCTGTACATCTCCGACGAAGGCTATTCGCAGTTCGCGAAATAGCAAACCCGCAAAACGGCAACGGCCCCGCAGGTTCAAAACCTGCGGGGCCGATTCGTTTCGCGTTTGTTTTTCGAAGCCGCAACGCGGAGGCTCTACCGCGAAGGCGTCGTCAGCCGCACCTGCCGGCAGACGACGCCGTTCAAACTCGCATCGACGCAACCAGGCTAGCCGTTCAGCTCCTCGCCCTTGCGCTCCTGGCCCTTCAGACCCGCCTTCCACTTCGCAAGATTCGAGTTGTAGCGCATTTGGATAAGCTCCAGCACCACTGCGAACACCATGGCGCAGTACACCATGAGCTTCTCCATATGCATATCGAGCACCTCGATGCCGGAGTTGATGCCCAGGGAGTCGAAGAACAACAGCAAGCCGATGACGGTGATGAACACCAGCGCCAAGATCTTCATCTCCGTGTGCCTGTTGATGAAGTCGGCGATGGCATCGATGAACACCATCATGATGACGATGGCGAAGATGACCGCCATGACCATGATGATCAGATGCTCGGCCAAGCCCACCGCGGTGATGACCGAGTCGATGGAAAACACCAGATCCATCACCATGATGGTGGCAATGGCCTGACCAAGGCCGATACGACGCAGCTCCTTATGTTCCTCGGAGTGCTCGGCTTTCTCCTCGGTCAGGGCAAGCACGTCGCGAAGCTCATCGATGCCCTTGTAGATCAGGTATGCGCCGCCCGCCAGCAACACCAGGTCGCGCACGTTGAACGCATGCTGGAAAAAGCCCAGGTCCAAAGTGAACAGCGGCTTGGTCATGTGCACCAGATAGCTGGCGAAGCACAGGAAGATGCAGCGCGATATCATAGCACCGAGCAAGCCGAGCTTACGGCCGATATGCTGATGCTCGGGCGCCAATCGGTTGGTGGTGATGGAGATGAACACGATGTTGTCCACACCCAGGACCACCTCCAGAAACATCAGCGTCAACAAGCTGATCCAAGCTTCGGGCGTGGCGAAGATGGAAAGATCCATTTGCATTGCTCCTTTACGTCGTTTCGTCCGATCAGAAGCGCACCGTGGTGCACGGTGCGCGGTTTACCCCGTCTCCTCGGATGAGTAGCGCAACAAAAAAGACTCATGGCGCAACGTGTTAGAACGTTGCGCCATGAGTCTTGCAATTTCAGGTACGCCAGACCGTTGCCGGCCACGATGTTGAACGCACCGCAGGTATGTCCTGCCAGCTACTCCCCCATGGGCATTCCGTAGGCTACCATGAGCGCCGCCTCAGGGCAATGCTATACTTACCCACGCACACAAACCGACTAAAAACCGACAGGCAGGTACCCATGTCGTTATCCCATCGCCATACCGATTATTCCATCGAGCAGGGCAACGTACGCTATATGGACGGCTCAAGCCTGCTGCGCCCCGTCGACATGCCGCGCAGCCAGAAGATCATCATGGCGGTGTTCGTCGTCATCGCCGTCATCATCGGCTTTCGCTTAGCCGCCGGCGCCATCACCGCGGTGAGCGATTCGAACACCCAAAGCAAGGCAAGCGTCGAGGAGAACCTCGCACGACCGGTCAGCTACAATCTTCCCGTGCTCACGCAGATGGCGGATATGGACGATCAGGCCATTCTAGATTCGCTCACCGCCGCCGGTTACACCGTGTACAACCAAACCGCGGAAGGCACCGCCGGCCTTGACCTGGTCAAGCTCCCCTCCGATGTCACGGTCGCAGATGCCGCTGCCATGTACGCGAAGGGCGTGGGCAGCCTTTCGGCCTCCCAGGCGGCCCTGCTGCTCAATGGCGGCTGGACGCTTACCGTCGACCGCGCCGATACCTTGAGCATGGCGGTGAAATACGCCGACTTCTCCTCGAGCACGCTTGAGGCTGCCATCCAGTCCGCCATCGCCGCCGAGGGGTTCGAAGCCTCCAGCACGTCCATGGACACCGATGAGGTGGGCAATACCTTCCAAACCGGCACCGTCGATATCGACGGCGACACTTACACTTGGCGCGTATCCGCCGCCCCGCTGTCGGACAAGTACGACATCAAGGGCCTGCCGAGCACCGCCACATATGTAGGCATCCGCCTGACGGCGATGTAGGGGGCCCTGCGTGCAACAAGACACCCCGAAAATCGCGATGCGCCGAGCTCGCGAGGAGAAGACCATCTCGCAGATGGTGGCGCTGTATTGCGCCGGCAACCATGAACATGCCAGCAGAACCGAAACAGCGGTATGCGGCGAAGCCGTGTGCCCGGAATGCGCGGAACTCGACGAATACGCGGCGCTGCGCACGCGCCGATGCCGCAAGATGCACGTGAAAACCAGCTGCGATGCCTGCGAGAACCACTGCTACAAGCCGGAAATGCGCGAGCGCATCCGCCAGGTGATGCGCTACAGCGGCCCCCGCATGATCACGAGGCACCCCATCGCCGCCATCAGGCATTTGCTGGGAAGATAACCGGAAACGGCCATGCGATCGCATGGCCGTTTCCTTATTCGCGACCGAAAGGCACGACTCAGGCGCAACCGTCCCGAATACGAACGGCGCCCTCGACGGGAACGCCCATTCGCACGCAAGCGAACCCCCTGCTGCCCGCGATTCAAGCGCCATTTGCTCAGAGCGAACGATGCGGGCTGCATCGAAAACAATCGATGCAGCCCATCGGCTTTCCCTAGCGCAGCCTTTCCCCATACCGATGACCGAGCACCTGCTCGGATCAGAACGATCGAATCGCGCATTACCCCCTAGGATGCGCCCTATGATGTTCGACGCCCAAACGCTCGGGGGTGGTATGCGTGTAGATCTGCGTGGTGGACAGACTTGCGTGCCCGAGCATCTCCTGAACGCTTCGCAGATCGGCTCCTCCTGCCAGCACGTCGGTGGCGAAGGTGTGACGCAGATCGTGAGGCGTGATGGTGGATGGAAGCCCTGCAGCGGCAAGCGCCTGCTTGAACATCTTGCGCATCGCATCGGTGCCCATTTGGTTACCGCGCGTCGAAACGAAGAAATACGGGCATTCCTTATCCTTGACAAGCACGGGTCGCGCGAACAGCAGGTACGTGCGCATGCTCGAAAGCGCAAGGTCGTGCAAAGGCACGATACGCTCCTTGGACCCTTTGCCGAGCACGCGGCATTGCCCCTGGTCGAAATCAACCGCGGAAAGCAACAGCCCGGAAGCCTCGGACACACGCGCGCCGCATGCGTACAGAAACTCGAGCAGCGCCTGATTGCGCATCTCGGAGGGCGTACGCTCGTCGCGCCCGTGGGAATCGAGCCGTTTGCCATATACGCCGAGCAGCGCGGCAACGTCCTGCGGACGAAGATGATGCGGCAGGCGCTGCGGCTGCTTGGGGCCCGAAAGCGCGCTGGCGGGGTCCTCGGATACGATCCCGTTGACATTGAGCCACTGGAAGAAGGTGCGCACGGCCGACAAGCGGCGATTCACCGTCGCGCGCGAATACTGCGCCTGCTCAAGCTGGCTTAAGTAGCGGCGAAGCTGCCGGTGGCTAGGATGCAGGCCATCGACACGGGTGCGCTTTGCCCACCTGGCGTAATCAAGCAAGTCGATCCGGTACGCGCGCAAGGTGTTCTCAGAGGGATTGCGCTCAGTACGCCACGAGCCGATGAACTGCTCGATGGCTGTGAACGCTTGCGCATCCACATCCTTAGTAGGTGCCTTATCGCCGCAAGAAGTCTCGGCCTTAGGCGTCATGCCTGGCAGCTTCCCGCGCGCAGCCCAAAAGCCCGCAAGCGCGCAGCTCGTCGCAATAACGCTCAAGGGCTTGCGCCCCGCGCTCAGCATAGGCGGCATAGCGCTGCCCCTTGTTGCGGATCCGCTGCTCAAGCGGCTCCATGATGCCGAAGTTCACGTGCATGGGCTGGTAATCGACGGTATCGGGGCTGGTAGCGTATGCCAGCAATGCGCCGAACGCCGTTTCCGTCGGCAGCTGCGGAGCCTTCACGCCGCCGAGCAGCGCTGCCACATGCAACGCCGCATGAATCCCTGAGCGGATGGCCTCGCAATAACCCTCGGTACCCGCCAATTGGCCCGCCACGAACACCGGCACATCAACGCCGGCGGTGCTGCGAAGCCTAAGTTCGGGCGTCAGCAGCTTCGGAGCGTTGATGAAGGTGTTGCGATGCATGACACCATAACGCGCGAACTCCGCCTGCTCCAAGCCGGGAATCATGCGGAACACGCGCTTTTGCTCGGGAAACGTCAAGTTGGTTTGAAAACCCACCAGGTTATAGCTTTCCCCATGCGCATCCTCGGCGCGAAGCTGCAAGGCGGCCCATGGGCGCCTGCCCGTAGCGGGATCGGTCAGGCCGACGGGCTTGAGCGTGCCGAAGCGAGGCGCATCGACGCCCTTGCGGGCGATCTCCTCGATGGGCTGGCAAGCCTGGAACAGATCGCGCGTCTCGAATTCGCGGCGGATCACGCGATCGGCGCCAACCAGCTGCTCGATGAACGCCTCGTACTCCTCACGCGAGAACGGGGCGTTCAGGTAATCGCCCACCTGCCCGCCCGCATCCTCGTAGCGGCTTTGGCGGAACAGCTTGCCCATGTCCAGAGAATCGGCCATGACGATGGGAGCCGCCGCATCGTAGAACGCCATATGGTCCGACCCCGTGATCTGGGACAGCGATTCAGCCAAAGCATCCGAGGTCAACGGACCGGACGCCATGATGACGGCATCGGCGCCCTTGCAGGCCTGCTGCACCGAGCATACCTCCGCGTGCTCCAAGTTAATCCCGGAGTGCTCCTGGATGCGCTGCGTTATCTGGCGGGCGAACGCCTCGCGATCGACCGCAAGGGCGCCGCCGGCCGCCACGGCGTTATCAAGGGCGGCGGCGTGCACCTGCGAACCGAGCGCGGCAAGCTCGGCTTTCAGCATGCCCGCCGCGCTTTCCGGCTTCGTGCTCTTCAGGCTGTTCGAGCAGACCAGCTCGGCGCACAAGCCGGTTTTGTGCACAGGCGTTCCCTTTTCGGGGCGCATTTCCACAAGGCGGACCGAGAACCCTCGGTCCGCTAGTTGCAAAGC
Organism: uncultured Coriobacteriaceae bacterium; assembly: GCA_900550055.1. Taxonomy (GTDB): domain Bacteria; phylum Actinomycetota; class Coriobacteriia; order Coriobacteriales; family Eggerthellaceae; genus Senegalimassilia. The sequence continues at coordinate 6,898 of URQU01000039.1, forward strand.
CGCCTCGCTTCCCGCAAGGCCGGCTCCGATGATTGAGATTCGCTTCATAGTATCCATGCGCCATAGCATACCAGACGCTAAGCCGTTGGCCCCCAACGCCCATCAGGATAACGTGCGAACAAACCCGCCTGCTCGCCGATCGTCAACCGCTCCATCAGCCAAACGCGCGCATCCCGCTTGCCGCAGTGCTCGCACGCAAGCTCGAAGAGCTGCTCCATGCCCAACGGCTCCGCCTGCAGCGCAGCCGCAATCGGATCCGCCGCCGCGCGACTCACGCCGCGGGCGCGCTTTGAACCGCCCGAGCGGGACCGCCCCCCTTCCCCAGCCAGCTCACTTGCTTCCTGCATCTTCAAGCAGCCGAACACGCTGAACAGCACATCGGAAAACGACTCGTCGTCGACCACGGGAGCCGCGCCCTGCACGAGCAGACGGTTAGCCCCCTTCGAGGATGCGGAATTGATAGCCCCCGGAACCACCAGCACATCGCGACCCGCCGCAAGCGCCTCATCGGCGGTGGAGAAGGTTCCCGATGGCAAACCCGCCTCCACGATGAGCGTAGCCCGCGCAAGACCCGCTATGAGCCGGTTCCGCGTGCGGAACTGCTGAGGCAGGGCAGGCGCATCCCAAGCGTGCTCGGAGACCACCGCCCCGCCCGACAGCGCTATCCGCTCGAACAAGCCCGCGTGCTCCCGAGGGTACGGGACATCGCATCCGCCGCCAAGAAACGCCACCGTCGGCGCGCCTATGGACAGCGCCGCCTCGTGCGCGGCGGCATCGCATCCCCGCGCGCCGCCGGATATCACCGCGATGCCCCGCTGCGCCGCAAGCCGCGCGAAGCGCTTCGCCGCCCCGATGCCGTAAGGCGTGGCTTTGCGAGCCCCGACCACGGCAAGACCTTCTGCAAGCGCCTCGGGGTCGCCGAGCACATAGAGCCGCTTCGGCGGGCGCGGGATGGAGCGCAAGGCAGCGGGAAACCGGGGGTCGTCAGGCAGCAGCACCGTCCTCATCCCAGCCAACTGCAGGCTCTGCCCCTCAGGTTTGCAAGCCGCCATCACACACCGCCTTCGCGCAATCGAAAGCCGACTGCTTCGCATAGGTGATCGCGGCCCACCTTGGGAACCTGCTCCATGTCGGCGATGGTCCGGGCGAGCGCAAGCGTGCGCATGATGGCACGTCCGCTCATAGACCCCGATGCGGCCAGCTTCTCCATGAAGGCGCGATCGGCGTCGCTCATCGCACATGACCCAACGAGCACCTCGGCCTGACGCGCGCGCTCATCCAAGCCCGTGGTGCTGCGGCGCCACGATGCGTATTCCCTGGCGGAAAGCACACCTTCGCGCAGCTTAGCCGACGAAGTCCCGTGCCCCGTCGACAGCACCTGGCCCGGCGGGATGCGGGCAACATCGATATGCACGTCGATACGATCCATGAGCGGCCCGCCCACGCGTCCCTGGTACTGATGAACCTGGCGCTGCGAACACGTGCATGACCGTTCAGGGTCGCCGAAAAACCCGCACGGGCAGGGGTTGGCGGCCGCCACCAGCATGAAGCGCGCAGGAAACCGCACGCTGCCGTCGGCGCGCGTGACCACCACCTCGCCGGCCTCCATGGGCTGTCGGATGCCCTGCAGCACCGAAGGCGCGAACTCGGGCAGCTCGTCTAAAAACAGCACGCCGTTGTGCGCCAACGATATGGCACCCGGACGCGGAGGCGAGCCTCCGCCCACCAAACCGGCCAAACTCGCACAGTGGTGCGGAGCGTGGAACGGCCTGATGCCCGCCAGCAGAGGCGCAGCATCCCGTCCGGCAACGGAATGAATGACCGCAGCTTCAAGCGCCTCAGAGCGCGACAAAGGCGCAAGGATAGAGGGCAGTCGTGACGCAAGCATGGTCTTTCCCGATCCGGGAGGGCCCATCATGAGCAAACCATGGCCGCCTGCCGCGGCGATTTGAAACGCACGTTTCGCCATGTCGTGGCCGGCGATGTCGCGAAAATCAAGCTCCTGGGGCTTTTCGGGCGCCAATGCGCCGCCAAGTTCAGCGAACCGCCCACGACGCAACTGTCCGAGCGATTCGATGACGTGCCGCCTTATGCCCTCTATCCGACCGGCACCTTCCTCAGCAGCGCTGACAAGGGCATATCCCTGGCGCTGAGCGCACAACGCATATGCGAGCAAGCCGGCGACCGGCCGTACAACCCCTTCCAAGGACAGTTCGCCCGCGAACAGCGCACCATCGAGCACCGCAGGCCTCACCTGGCCCGTAGCGCACAACAGGCCTACGGCTATGGGAAGGTCGAACCCTGAACCTGTCTTGCGCAACGCGCTCGGCGCAAGGTTGACCACCACCTTGCTGTTTGGCATATCGAAGCCGCAAGCCCGCAAGGCAGCGCGTACGCGCTCACGCGATTCCTGCACCGAGGCATCGGCCATGCCGACGACCGAAAAACCCGGCATCCCATTACCCACGCAGACCTCGACCTCAACGGGAACGGCTTGCACGCCGCGCAAGGTGGCGGCATGCACTACGCATGACGCGCTCATTGCGACTCGGTTCCGAACGCGTTGATGTAATGACGGATCGTTGCGTGGGCGTTATCGGTAACCACGAGCGACATGACGTCGAAACGCACCTGCACATCGCCCACATCGTATCTGTTTATGAACAGCTCGGCGATTTTAAGGTACTTCCCGCGCTTCTTGCTATCAACCGCCTCGCTGGGAAAGCCTTTTTCCGTGCTCGATCGCGTCTTCACCTCGGCGAAGACCAAGATATCATCATCGCGCGCGATGATATCGGCCTCGCCGGCCTGGCACGTCCAGTTGCGCGCGATGATCTCATAACCGCGCGACACCAGATAACGCGCAGCAACGTCTTCACCTAAACGACCAAGGCGCTTGTTGTGAAGATTGGGCTGGTCGTCAGCGCTCTCGGCGCGCTCGGATGGACTCTGCGCAGATTCATCCTTATCGGTACGCGACATAGCGGCGGCATCATCACCGCCATCAGCCTTCGCAGGGCAGCTGCCACGTTTGAGCTCTCCCCTATTGTTACCAGGCGTTTCAGCAGATGCATCTCGGTCGGCGCGCCCTTCCCCTTGTCCTCGTAACCGATTTCCGGTCACGGCATCTTCGGTGTCGCGTGCGGCTGATCGTCCCACCTGGTTCGGGCTCTGTTCGTTTCCTTGCTTGATATGCCGCGATTCGGCCATAGCGTGCTCCTTTCCTCGCTATGACCCACCTTAACGACGCCATCTTGCACAACCCTTGCGCAGACCTTGCAGATAGCCCCGCTCAAACTTGCAGTACCGGGAATGAAGGGCTTCGCGCATCCGCATCTATGGGTGTCGAGTTAGGGTGCGAGGGAGAGATAGCTCGCCTTCGCACAAGAACCTGGCAGAGGGGACACGTCCCATCTCAACGTCGATCATCGCCGGCGAAACCGTCGACCGGCCAACCTTGACTAAAGAAAATAAGACTCCCGCGCCTTTGCCGAACGCTACGGCAAAGGCGCGGGAGTCTTTATGCTCGCATGCGCTGGCGTTACCGCCTGCTACCGCTGCCCGACCACGCATGCAACGTCGAAAACCGTGCAAGCACCCTGATCAGAACAGGCTTTCCTGCGTGAATGCATGGCAAAAAGAAGCCCGATGAATCGGGCAAAGCCCGTGCTTTTTGATGGCCTGGATATGCGCCGCGCTGGCGTATCCTTTGTTAGAAGCGAAATCGTACTCCGGATATTGCCGAGCATACTCGCACATAAGCGCATCGCGCTCGACCTTCGCCACAATGGAGGCGGCGGCGATGGAAGCGCACTTCCCATCGCCTTTCACCACGTTCACCTCGCGCGGGTCCATATGCAAGGGGTTGCCATCCAGTAACACCGTATCAGGCTTCACGCCAGCGGACTCCACCACTGCAAGAGCGCCCCGAAACGCCTTCAGCAACGATGCGGTCATCCCATTGGCGTCGATATCCTCAGGTGAAACGTACTGTACCGTCCAGGCAACTGCAATCTCCTTGATACGACGCGCAATCGCCTCGCGCGACTCCGGTTTCACTTGCTTGGAATCATTGAGTCCCGGGATATGCGGCTGTTCCGGCAGAACCACGGCGCCAACAGCCAACGGACCCGCCAACGGGCCCCGGCCAACCTCGTCAAGACCGACCACGATACCGCCGTGGGCGATATCGCTTTGGAACGAGTACATGCCCTCTAAACGCGCTGATTCCTGGGCCTCGGCGGCAAGTCGCCTTCGCGCCGATTCTACCGCCGCACGCACGCCCTTGCGCGTGTCCGCGACCAACGACCGCTCGAGAACGGCGAACTCGGCAGCATCGGCAGCTTGCAGCTTCGATTTGATCTCTGCAACCGTTGGACCCATGGGTTTCCTCTCCTGTAAAGCGTACATTGACGTATGGCCGCCAGTGCCCCTGCTTTGAAAGCAGCCTATCTCGAAAGCACGTCCGGAATCGCACGATTCGCATTCAGCGCAAGCCACACTAAAAGGCCGGCCCTGCCGCACTCGGCGTTAGGATTTGCGCGATCTGCATTCAGCGCAAGCCTTAACAGCTCCGTAGACGATAGCCTCTCGAAGCCATCTTGCTTCGATCGAACCAGCGCACCCGCCACACAAAAATGGAACGATGCCCTCTCGGATCTTTCCGTTCCATTCGATAGAGCCAAATCCGATAGCAAGTAAATGTAAACGCGTTCTCGAACCAAAAAGAACCCCTCTCCATTCGGACGAGGGGTTCTTGAAGTCGCATATGCCGAAGTTCGGCTTAGCGGAAGGACTTCTCCTTGATCTTGGCAGCCTTGCCCACCTTGTCGCGGAGGTAGTACAGCTTAGCGCGACGCACGTCGCCCTTACGGGTGACCTCGATCTTGTCGATCTTCGGGGAATGCACCGGGAAGGTACGCTCAACGCCGATGGAGAAGCTGATCTTGCGGACGGTGAACGTCTCGCGAACGCCATGGCCATGACGACGGATCACATCACCCTGGAACACCTGGATACGCTCACGGTTACCCTCGGTGATGCGGTAGTGAACCTTGACGTTGTCGCCAACGTGGAATTCGGGAAGATCGGACTTGATCTGCTGCTGCTCGATTGCGCGAATGATATCCATTGCCTGTTCCTTCTTATATGTTCAGTAAAACCTTTACTTGTCACAAGACACGATTGGACAGTATACCGCCATTGCCCCTATCGTGCAAGCTTTTGGTCCGCTAGCTGCGAATTCCTTCGCAAACTATCCAAGTTCGGCCAGCTGAGCCTCGACGCGGGCGAGCTGGTCTTCGATCTCGGCAAGCTTAGCGCGGTCCTTCTCCACGATCTCGGGAGCGGCCTTTGCCAAAAAGCCCGGATTGGACAGCTTCTTGGAGAACTTGGCGGCATCGCCCGCCAGCTTCTTCTGCTCCTTGGCAAGACGGCTGCGCTCGGCATCGAAATCGACCATGCCGGTGAGCACGCTGTACACCTCGGCGCCTTCGACCACCACGGCAGCGCTTTCAGCGGGCTTGGAGGCCCCGGCGGCAACCGTGAGCTCGGACACGCGGGCCATTGCCTCGATCTGGGAGGAAAGCTCCTCAAGCACGGCGACGTTCTCGGGCTGCGCGTTCACCGTGACGGCAAGCTCCTGCTTGGGGCTGATGCCATAGCGGGCGCGCGTGGAGCGCACAGCGCCCACGACGCCGCACAGCATGCCGACCGCGCGCTCGGCGTCGTGATCGATCCAGGCCGCAAGCGTTTCGGGCTCGGGCCAAGCGGCGACCATCAGCACGGGCTTCTCGCCTTCCGCCTTGGGCAGGTGCTCCCAAATGGCCTCGGTCACGAACGGCATGGCCGGATGCAGCAGACGAAGCGCGTTGTCCAGCACGAACACCAGGTTGCGCTGCGTCTGCAAACGCTCCTCGCCTTCAGCGCGCAGGCTGGCCTTGGAGAACTCGATATACCAGTCGCAAAACTCGTTCCAGAAGAAGTTGTGCAGCTCACGTGCAACCTCGCCGAACTGGTACGCCGAGATCCCCTCCGTGACCACCTTCGAAAGGCGTGCCAGGCGGCTGAAGATCCATGCATCGGCCTGCGTGCGCGCAACGGGCTTGCCGGACGTGAAGCCCTCAAGGTTGCCAAGCACGAAGCGGCTGGCGTTCCAGATCTTCGTGACGAACGAACGCGCCTGCTCGGTGCGCGGGCTATCGATAAGCTCGCGGGTCTTCTTGTCGATGTTGGCATCGAAGCGGACGTCCTGGTTGTTAGTGACGAGCGTAAGCAGGTTGAAGCGCATGGCGTCCGCGCCATACTTCTCGATAAGGTCCATGGGGTTGACGCCGTTGCCCTTGGATTTGGACATGCGGGTGCCGTCCTTGGCCAAGATGGTGGCGTAAATGACCACATCATGGAACGGGATCTCATCAAGGAAGTACGTAGAGGCCATGATCATGCGGGCAACCCACAACGCGATGATGTCACGCGCAGTGAACAGGGCCGCCGTGGGATGATGCCCCTTCAGAAGCCCCATGTTGTCGGGCCAACCCTGCGTGGCGAACGTCCACAACTGGCTGGAGAACCAGGTGTCCAAGACGTCCTCGTCCTGGCGCACGTAATGGCCGCCGCACTTCGGGCAGACGTCGACATCCTCCATGAGCGCATCTTCCCAACCGCAATCCTCGCAGTAGAACACAGGGATGCGATGACCCCACCACAGTTGGCGGGAAATGCACCAATCCTTGAGGTTCTCCATCCAGGTGAGGTAGGACTGCGTCCAACGCTCGGGGTGGAACTTGATGTTGCCGGAGGTGACGGCCTCGGTGGCCGGGCCCTTCAGCTTATCGACGGCCACGAACCACTGCTCGGACAGCCACGGCTCCAACGCGGAGTCGCAACGGTAGCAGTGCATGACCGAATGATGATGGTCCTCGACGTGATCGAGCAGGCCATGCTCCTCGAACCACGCCACCACGGCATCGCGACACTCCTCGCGGCTCATGCCGGTGAACTGGCCATAGCCTTCCACAACATGCGCCGTCTCGTCGAAGATGTTGATCTTCTCCAAGCCGTGGCGCTCGCCCATGGCGAAGTCGTTGGGGTCGTGGGCGGGGGTGACCTTCACGAAACCGGAGCCAAAACCCGCATCGACGTAGAAATCGGAGAAGATGGGGATCTCGCGATCCATGATGGGCAGCATGACCTTCGCGCCCACGAACTTGTCCTTGTCGTGATCTTTCGGAGAGACCGCAACGCCCGTGTCGCCGAGCATGGTTTCCGGACGAGTGGTGGCGACAACGATGTATTCCTGACCATCGATGGGCTCTACCAGCGGGTAACGCAGATGCCACAGATGGCCGTCTTCCTCTTTGTACTCAGCCTCGTCGTCGGCGATGGCGGTGGTGCAATGCGGGCACCAGTTCACGATGCGCTTACCGCGATAGATCAGGTCATCGTGATACCAATCGCAAAACACCTTGCGCACGCCCTTGGCGTAATCCTCATCCATGGTGAAGTGCGGGTCGGAGAAATCGACGGAGCAGCCCATGCGCTTTACCTGCTCGACGATGAACCCACCGTATTCGTTGGTCCAATCCCAGCACGCATCGATGAACTTGTCGCGACCGATCTCGCGGCGCGAGATGCCCTCGGCGGCAAGCTTCTTGTCCACCTTGGTTTGGGTAGCGATACCGGCATGGTCCGTACCAAGGATCCAACGCGTGGAAAGCCCGCGCATGCGGTTGAAGCGGACGAAGGTGTCCTGGATGGTGTCATCCATGGCATGGCCCATATGCAGCTTGCCTGTGACGTTCGGCGGCGGGATGGTCACCGTGCAATCGCCGACGCCGGCGCTGCGACGGTAGTAGTCGCCTTCAAGCCACTTGTCCAGCATGCGCTGCTCAACGGCGGCGGTATCGTAGGTTTTCGGCATTTCTTCCATGTTAGACGCTCATTTCCGGTTGCTCGGGAATAGAGGCGATCACCGGGGTGGTCTCCCCCGTGATATCGGTGGCGCGAACCACCACCCTCGAAGCACCTTGGTGCTCCGGCAGGTCATACATAACGTTTTGCAGCACGCGCTCGCAGATGCTGCGCAAGCCGCGAGCTCCCGTACCGTGTTCCAAAGCCTCGCGGGCGATGGCGCGAAGGGACTCGTCGGTAAACGACAATTCGGATTCCTCGAATTCGAACATACGCTTGTACTGCTTGACCAACGCGTTCTTCGGCTCGGTAAGGATGCGCACCAAGTCATCCTCCGAAAGCTCGGACAAGCTGGTGACGACTGGGATGCGACCGACGAATTCGGGGATCATCCCGAACTTGTTCAGGTCCTCAGGCAGGACCTGGGCCAACAGCGCCGCATCAGCATGCTTTTTCGACTCGGGCATATCGGCGTTGAAGCCCAGACCCGATTTGCCAACGCGCTCGGCGATGATATCGGCCAAGCCCACGAACGCACCGCCCAAGATGAACAGGATGTTGGTGGTGTCGATATGGATAAGCTCCTGCTGAGGATGCTTACGGCCACCCTGCGGCGGCACGGAAGCCTCGGTACCCTCGACGATTTTGAGCAGCGCCTGCTGAACGCCCTCGCCCGAAACATCGCGCGTGATGGACAGGTTCTCGGCCTTACGGGCCACCTTGTCGATCTCGTCGATGTAGATGATGCCGATCTCGGCCCGCTCGATATTGAAATCCGCGGCCGTGATCAGCTTGAGCAGGATGTTCTCAACGTCCTCGCCGACATAACCTGCCTCGGTGAGGGTGGTTGCATCAGCGATGGCGAACGGAACCTGCAGCGTACGGGCAAGCGTTTGCGCAAGCAGCGTTTTACCGGAACCCGTCGGTCCCAGCAGCATGATATTGGATTTCGCAAGCTCGACATCGCCTTCCTTGGCCTGCTCGCCAAGGCTGATGCGCTTGTAGTGGTTATACACCGCAACGGACAAAGCCCGTTTCGCGGCTTCCTGCCCCACCACATGCTCCGACAGCTCGGCGTACAGCTCATGAGGCGTGGGCAGCTGCGAGAGCACGAGCTCGGGGCTTGGCGCACCCTGCTGCTCCATATGCGCCTCGACAACCCTGTCGCCGCCGGCCTCGCCCATGGCGGGCACCTGCAAACCCAGATCGCGCATCATGGCATCGGCGCATACGGAGATGCACTCGTCGCAGATATAGATGCCGTTCGGGCCCGAGATCATGGCCGCAACCTGGTGCGGATGCTTGCCGCAGAATGCGCACACGATGTCCTTGGGGTCCTTGCCCGCGTATTGATCGTCGTGTCTATCGTTCATCGAGTTTATCGTTCCTATTCAGATTTGGCCATTGCAGCACGGGACGTGACGATTCGGTCGACAAGGCCGTACTCGAGAGCCTGCTCGGCGGTCATATAGTTGTCACGCTCGGTGTCGCGCTGGATGGTAT
>URQU01000040.1 GCA_900550055.1 uncultured Coriobacteriaceae bacterium
CACGAAGACGCTGGAGCTTGACGTGCTGAACCCCGTGTTCACCACGCAGGAGCTGGGCACGTGTGCCGAGCTGCCGAAGGTTGACGTGACGCGCAAGGTCCCGGCCGACGCGAGCGTTTGGAGCTACGGCAAGTACGATACGCGCATCAGCCATGTGTCGGTGCCGCTGACCGACGACATGGTAACGGGCGTGAAGTCCTATACGTTTGCGGGCAGCAAGTTGTATGCAGTGCCGCTGGACATGGACATTGCACCTACCGGCACGGTGGCGCTCCAGCTGACGGTGAACTACTCCAGCTTGCCGGCCTCTGCGCTGCCCGATGGCGTTGACCCGGTGCCCGATCCGGACCCGGAGCCCACGCCCGATCCTGCGCCCACGCCGGACCCGACGCCGACGCCTTCGCCGAGCCCCAGCCCCACGCCGGGCGGCTCCACCACGGTGGGCACCACGACGAGCGGTCACTTCGCCGCTGGCATATACACGGTTTCGGCCAACCTGTGGTTCGACAAGGCCACCACGGGCCTGCCGCTGAACCCGCACCTGACCAACGGCGGCTTCCCGCCCTCGACGCCGGTGAGCAACAACGCAACCATGACGGTGGACGCTTCCGGCCATGCGTGGGTGAGCGCCCCGGTGGTCATCCAGGACAAGGTGATGGCCGTCAACAACGTGTGGGGCTCCGGCGTGAGCTACGACGGTTCCACGGTGACCATTGACCTGGGCACGCCCACGGCCGATCAGACGCAGTTCGCGGGCACGTGCACTTCCAGCGTGACCATAGGCTGGCTGGCTCGGACCATCGCCGCGGGCATCTTCAACGGCGTGTGGGATCACACGTGGTCCACGAACTGGGAGGTCGACCTGGTGGCAGGCTCGCTGCCCGCAAGCGGCGGCGGCGAGCTGCCGGCAGCGGCGCAGGCCATTTTGAATGGCGAGAACGGCGTGGCTGTTTCTGGCGACGCTGCGGCTGCTGCGCTGGCGGCGGCCGAGGACGGTGCGACTAAAAGCGGCAAGGCTGCCGACGGCAAGTCGTCCGGGTCCGCGAAGTCCGGCGTTGCCGGTGCGGTTGAGGACCTGGCCGACGCGGCCGCGTCCAACCCCGCGGTTGCGATCGCGCTGGGTTGCGCGGTCGTGCTAGCGGTTGCCGGCGCGGCTGGCGGCGCGTACGCGTACCGCCGCAAGAAGCGTGCAGCTGCGGCTGCCGGCGATGCGGCAAGCGACGCCGCAAGCAAGTAGCGGCTGCCGCTGAGCAGCGGCTAGCAAGCCCGCCGCCGTCGGCGGCGGGCGAGCAGGTGGGACGGCGCACTGGGTGCGCTGTCCCACTGCCTGATGCGCCCTGCAGGTTCGAAAGAGCCTGCAGGGCGTTTTTGTGTTCGGGGGACGGCCGGAGTGAGTTGGCGGCTCCGTAACGTTTTGACTCGCTAGCTTTTGTGGGGCCCGCAGCCAAGTGTTGCGGGCTCTTCGCGTTTTTCGCCTTTCGTGTAAATCAAGACTAGAACATATGTTTGTTTCTGATATGATTAAAACAAACATATGTTCTATATGAAAAAGATGGTTGGCAATGTGAGATTTGGCGGATTTTGGTTTGAAAAGGGGTGAGGATGGACAAACAAATTAATGGGCACATCACAGCACTTGGAGTGCAAATTTGCGTTGTGGGCGATGGGACACAAGATGATTTTATTTCGATAACGGACATCGCAAGGTACAAAAGCGATGAGCCGAAGATGGTCATACAAAACTGGATGCGCAATCGTAACACCATTGAGTTTTTGGGTGTTTGGGAGGAAATTCATAACCCGCGTTTTAAAGGCATCGAATTCGATGCCTTTAAAAAGGAGGCCGGACTCAATTCGTTTATTCTGACGCCGACGAAATGGATTTCTGCTACACAGGCTATAGGCATCAGGTCAAAGCGTGGCCGCTATGGCGGAACGTATGCTCATATGGATATCGCTTTCGAATTCGCATCGTGGATATCACCGGAATTCAAGTTGTACGTTATCGAAGATTATCGACGGTTGAAGGCTGACGAAAGCAGCAGGTTGTCACTTGGTTGGAATGAGAAGCGGCTGTTTTCAAAAATCAATTACCAAATTCATACGGAAGCAGTAAAGAGCAATTTGATTCCGGATATTGCTGGGAAAGGCGCGCACTTTACGTATGCAACGGAGGCCGATGTGCTTAATGTTGCATTGTTCGGGAAAACGGCGAAGCAGTGGCGCGACGAAAATCTTGGCAAACTAGGGAACATACGTGATGCGGCAACGCTGCGTCAGCTTGTGGTGTTGGCAAACTTGGAAAGTATGAACGCGCAGCTTATAAAGGCGGGGGCAAGTAGGGAAGAGCGCGCAGAATATTTAAATGCCATGGCCAGGGAGCAGTTTGCGGCGCTCGAGGGAAATCCAACGCTGAAAGCTCTTGAGCGAAAGCTACAAATCGATGATGCAGATAGCAAAAAACAGTGATTGAGCACTGGCGAAGATATTAAATACGCATGGGAGCATTACGGGATTGGCGCAGTGCGTGTACCGGGCGAGTGAGAAGTGAGAATCGGTCTTGGTTTGGACGGCAGTGAAATAGAGATTGTGGGCGCGTTGCTGGAGAACGGCGAGTGGCTTGCGTACCATGCTATGACACCTCTAACTAAGGAAATGATGCACGAGATAGCGTGCGCGCAAAGGAGGTTGTAGCTATGGCTGATTGCAAACTTGCGAATGGGCAAACACTCTCTGCGGAAGATATTGAGCGTGAGTGTGCGGAATACGAGTCGGGCACGTGGGATGGTCGGCTTGACTGCATACCTGTTGGTCCTGCAGCAATTGCCGACGAGCCGCTGGTAACGGTTACGGTAAAGTTTCCGGCATCAATGATAGCCGCAGTAGATGAAAGAAGCTCCGATCGTTTCGACTACATCCGCCGGGCAGTTGCGGCAGCCATTTTTGCCGATGCCTGTGAAATGGCTGCAGAATGGTTGCAGGGTGAGTGTGAATATCAGGCAATCCACGATGAGCCTTTTCCGAAGCAGACGTTTGGCAACCAGCCGAAAAATGGCGGTAAGGTTGTTATTGTCGCGGTCAATGCCGACAAAGGCACTGTTCGCAAAGTTAACGCATCGCGCGCGGCTGAAATGCTCGGCGTTACCAAGGGTCGTGTTTCGCAGATGGTCAAGGCGAATCAGCTGGAAGCTTTTAGGGATGGGGGCACTGTTTGGGTGACGCTCGATAGCATAGAGGCCCGCCTTGCCGAAAAGCCTAAGGCCGGGCGTCCTGCAAAAGCTCAGGCAACGGCATAAGCGCAAGAAGGGTTGCGGCGATGGAAATAAAGAAGATTATAGAGCCATAAAGATTAGGCAAGGTATGCCTAATGCAATGTTTTCTTCTGTGATCACCGGTCCGTGAATTTCCCTTTGCAAACTTTTCGTGAAGTTGTCTATAGGTAACATAGGTCACTGACAAATTCGCCTTGTTTAACTAAACTTGTTAGCCGTATATAAAAGCGGCTTTGACAGGGCATTATGATTAGCGGTGATTAATCCGGGCGCATACATTGGCTGGCTTTCCACGTGTTGCTTCCGTCAAAGCCTTTCCGTGTGAAAGGCGGACATATATGGCTAACTTCTTGATGACGCGGCGCAGCTTCACCGCGCTTGCGGGTGTGGCGGCGCTTTCGGCGCTTGGCTTGGGCGGATGCTCGTCGGGCGAAGGCGCGAAGGGCGGCGTAGCAGCGGGCGGCAGCGATGCAAACGATGGTGTTACGTTCTCCGCGTACACCGAAGCGCGCGAGCTTATGGGCAGCGCCGATGCGTGTGATGTGCGCGTCGGCCTTATCATGGGCCCGCCGTCTATGGGCCTGTCGCAGTTCATCGTGGCTGCTCAGGCGGGCAAAACGTTCAACAACTTCACGTTCGAGCCTAACGGCGTGGACTATGTGGGCCTGTCTGCTCTGTTCAACAAGGGCGACTACGACATTTGCACGTTGCCTAGCAATATCGGCCCTATCCTGTACAACAACACCGAGCTGAAAAACCAGTACGAGGTTATCAGCGTGAATAATCTGGGCGTGCTGTATGTTATGACCAACGACGAATCGGTGTCCACGCTCGACGACCTGCGCGGCCGCACCGTATACAGCTACGGCGAGGGTGGCACGCCGGAGTACACCATTGAGGCGCTGTTGGCGAAAAATGGTCTCGAGGGGACGTTCAACCTGGAGTTCAAATCGAGCCCGCTTGAGGTGCTGAACATGATGCAGCAGCAGGACGGGTGCGTGGCCATTTTGCCGCAGCCGTTCGTGTCGCTGGCAAAAATCCTGGTCAACCCGCTGTATATTCCCATCGACCTGACGGTTGAGTGGGACCGCGCCTTCGCCGACACAGGCAGCCAGGCTGTCACCACCACAACCATCGTGAATAAGCAGTTCCTGGAAGAGCATGAGCAGGCCGTCGTCGAGTACCTGAACATGGCGGGTCAGTCGGTAGCGTGGACGCTTGAGAACATGGGCGACGCCGCCGCGCTGCAAGAGGAGCTGGGCACGTTCTTGAACAACTCTGTGGCGCTTGACGCCATGCCCTACATTTCCATGGTGAACCTGACGGGCGAGGATATGCGCACGGCGCTGTCGGGCTTTTTGCACGAGTTGTATCTGGCGAATCCCGATTCTATCGGCGGCAAGATGCCCGGTGAGGACTTTTATTACCTGCCGCCTGAAGGTCAGCTGGACGAGCGCTTCCTGCAGGCGGGCTTGGAGCAGGCCACGCAGCATGAAAGCAGCGCCGGCACCGTCAACGGCGGCGTGACCGCTAGCGCGGCCGACGCGCAGGCCGCCGTTGAAGCGCTTGGCGGCAAGTAGCGGAAAAGGGAACCATGTTCGAAAAGTTGAAAGGCCTGGTAGGCGGCATGGGCGCGCGTGGCGCCGTTGCCACCGATGCGCCCGACGAGCTGCCTCGTATGCAGTTCGCCGCCATTGCCGCGAAGGTGGGAATGCCTGAAGAAAAGGTTGCCATGATGGCGCAAATGGTGCGGCAAAACGGTATGGCCGACGCGCAGATGGGCTTCATGATGCAGACGGCCACCGCTAAAGGCGTCACCTGCGAGGAGATCATGAGCATGCTCACCAGCATGGGCGTGGCGAAAAGCCAGGTGGTGCGCGTGATGTCGGCGCAAGGGCTCATGGCCGAGGACGAGGCGCAGCGTATTTTGGACGCCGAACGTGCTGCAGCCGAGCGCCGCGCCGCCGCCAGCAAGACCAGCGCGCGCAAGCAGTTCGCCCGCAAGGCGATCATCATTGCGTTTTGGCTGGTGGTGTGGGAACTGCTGGACCACGTGGTCGACAACCGCCTTGTGCTTGCCGGGCCTATCCGCACGGCTCAGGCGCTGGCTGACCAGGTGGTCATGCCGAACTTCTGGATGATCGTCGGCGCCAGCTTCGGGCGCATCGCGCTGGGCTTTTTACTGTCGTTTGCGGTGGGCTTCCTGCTGGCGTTGGTGGCGTGCCGCGTGCGTCTGTTTCGCGACTTCATCGACCCCATCATCAGCCTGTTGCGCACCATCCCGGTGGCGTCGTTCATCATCTTGCTGCTCATCTGGGTAGGCAACCAGGCGCTCACCGTGTTCCTGGCGTTCTTCATCGTGCTGCCGCTCATCTACACGAACATGGTCACCGGCTTCGAAAGCGTGGACAAGCAGATGCTGGAGATGGCGCGCGTATACGGGCTGTCGAAGTGGCGCACGTTTCTGTACGTGTATCGCCCGGCGTTCATGCCGTTTCTACTGTCCAGCACCAAGATTTCGCTGGGCATGACGTGGAAAAGCGGCATCATGGCCGAGGTTCTGGCCACGCCGAAACCCTCTATCGGCAAAGAGATGGCCACGGCGCGTACGTTTTTGGACACGCCCGATTTGCTGGCGTGGACCGTGGTGGTGATGGTGGCATCGGTGCTGTTCGAGAAGGCGTTCATGGCGCTGCTCAAGCGCGCGAACCGTCCGCTTGGCGGATTCATCGGGAAACGAGGCGAGTGACGTGGGGTTATTCGGGAAGAAGAGGGCGGCGGGCTCTGGCGTGGCCGTGGGTGAAGGCGCGTTCGCGGGTGCGGCGTTATTCGGCGCTGCCGACTCGCTGGCCTCTGGCGGCGCGTTGTCGGACGTGGAGTTTCGCCACGTGTGCAAGGCGTACGGTGCCAACGAGGTCTTGCGGCGCGTGACGTTCACGTTGCCGGGCGGCGGCGTGCGCTGCCTGATGGCGCCGTCGGGCAGCGGCAAGACCACGCTGTTCCGGGTGCTGTTGGGCCTCGAACACGCCGACTCCGGAGAGATTTGCGGCATTTTCCCTGGTCGCATCAGCATGATGTTCCAAGAAGACCGCTTGTGCGAAACCTTGACGCCGGTGGAGAACGTGGCGCTGGTGCTGCCAGCCGAGACGCGGCGGGCCGACGTCGCCGCGCTGCTGGCAGAGATCTTGCCGACGGATTGCCTGGGGCAGCCAGCCATGGAGCTGTCCGGTGGCATGCGCCGACGTGTGTCGCTAGCGCGTGCCGTTGCGTTCCCGAGCGACCTCATTGTGCTTGATGAGCCGTTTACCGGTCTTGACCAGGCTACAAAGGAAAAGGTCATCGCGTTCGTGCTGCGCCATCGCGCTGGTCGCACGCTGCTGGTCGCCACACACGGCGAGGATGATGCGCGCCTGCTGGGTGCTGAGCGCGTGAACCTGGCCGACGTGCAAGACGGCGGCGTGAGCGTGACAGGCGCGACAAGGATCGGGTGAGTTGTCGCGATTCTGGAACAAGGCGTGAGCTCTGCTGCGCATGGCACGGCATTGATTCTCTGAAAGGATTTGCGTAATGGATACAACGAAAACGATGCGCCAGCTGTGCGCGGACGAGCCGAAGCTTGAGGCGTTCCTGCAGTCGAAGGGCTTCCCGTTTTCGCTCGATAACCCCATTGTCGACTTGGTCACATTCGAAGACGTGTGCCAGGTGCGCAGCCTGGATCGTGACGAGTTTCTGGGCGAATTTGAAGCGTATAAGGCCAACGTATAAACGTCGCTGCGGATTGGTTGTTTCTGGCGGGAAACCGAGGGGGTTCGCGTGTATTACTTGGGAATCGACATAGGTGCATCGTCGGTGAAGATGGCGGTGGTTGATGCGAACGGCGCTGTGCTGCGCGTGCTGCGCCGCGCTCATAAGGGCTCGCCGCTGCCGTGCCTGGGTGCTCTGCTAGGCGAGCTTGCGGATGCGGGTGATTTGCCTGGCGAATGCGGCCGCGCGGTTGTTACAGGCAGCGGCGCGGATATGTTGCGCGCCGCTGCTCCCGCCGTGCTTGAGCTGGAAGAGGTTCCGGCCCTGGTCAAAGGCGTGCGGGCGCTTGCGCCTCAGGCGGCGAGCGTGATTGGGATGGGCGCGCAGTCGGGCGTGTTCGCTACGGGTTTTGCCCATGGTTCGGCGCCGGAATTCGCTATGAACGAAAGCTGCGCGGCGGGTACGGGCAGCTTTTTCGAGGATCAGATGCAGCGTTTGGGGTTGCCGCTGGAAAGCTACTCCGATCTGGTGGCACGTGCGCAAAGCGTGCCGCGTTTGTCAGGCCGTTGCAGCGTGTTCGCCAAAACCGATATCATTCACCGCCAGCAGGAGGGCGTGCCCGTTGAGGACATCCTGCAAGGCTTGTGCCATGCGACGGTGAAGGCGTTCAAAGCCACTATTGTGCGCAATCTGCCGGTTGAAAAGCCGGTGGCGCTGGCTGGCGGCGTGCTGGAGAACGCTGGCGTGGTTCGTGCGGTGCGCGAGGTGTTTGGCCTGGCGGAAGGCGAATTGCTCGCGGACGAGAAGCTTGTGTGCGCGCAAGCGGTGGGCGCGGCGCTGGCAGCGGCGGAAGGCGCGGGCGGGCGCGATGGCGAACGCATTGCTGCGGGCGATGGCGCGGGTTTGCATGTTGTGGGCGCGGGCGCGGCAAGTGACGCGTCCGCGGGGCTTGCGTCGCTTGCCGCCTTGCGCTCTGCGCTTGAGGGAACGCAGGCTGCGCAGGCCGACGATCTGCCGCGACTGCCTCGGCTGCCGCAGGTTGATTGCATGCCGAACTGCGGTTTTGCGTTGGCTCCTAGCCCGTGGAACCCGCAGGGGTCGCCCGCCCGCGAAGGTGGCGCGGTGCCGCGCTCGGCGGTGGTGGATGCGCTGGAACAAGGTGCTCCCGTGCCAGTGGCGCTGGGCGTGGACGTGGGATCTACCAGCACAAACCTTGTGCTTGTCAGCACTGACGGCGTGCTGCTGGACGCGCAGTACCTGCGCACGCGCGGCAACCCCAAGCAGGCCGTGCGCGACGGGCTTGCCTCGTTGGCGCAGCGCGTGGGCGATCGCGCCTGTGTAGTGGCCGCGGGTGTGACGGGCAGCGGGCGCACCATGATCGGCAAGCTCATCGGAGCCGATGCCGTACGCGACGAGATTACCGCACAAGCGCGCGCTGCCGCTGCGGCTGACTCGCAAGTGGACACCGTGTTCGAAATCGGCGGGCAGGATTCTAAGTACATCAGCCTGGTTGCTGGCCAGGTGGCCGATTTCCAAATGAACAAGGTGTGCGCGGCGGGCACGGGCAGTTTCGTGGAAGAGCAAGCGGCGCGCCTGGGCATTGCGCTTCCCGATTACGGCTCGCTGGCGCTTTCGGCGGAACATCCCGTTGAACTGGGTGAACGTTGCACGGTGTTTATGGAAACCGCTATTAATGCCGCTTTGGCGAAAGGCGCGACCAAATCCGAGGTTGCTGCCGGCCTGTGCCTGTCGGTGGTGCGCAACTACCTGCACAAAGTGGTGAACGCCAAACCGGTGGGGCAGCGCATCGTGCTGCAGGGCGGCGTTGCCTACAACCCCGCCATCGTGGCGGCCTTCCGCGCGTATGCGGGCGAGAGCCTTACGGTCAGCCCGTGGTTCGCCGTTTCGGGTGCCGTGGGTGCAGCGCTGCTGGCTGCGGAGTCCCAGGGCGTGCTAGAACCGGTGCAAACCGGTGAAAGTGCTGGTGTGGCGCATGGTGCAGCCACAGTGTCGAGCTCGTGCGTTTGCCGACGGGAAAATGTGCTCTCTAACTTCAAGGGCTGGGACCTTTTGGGCGTCTCGCACGAAACCCGCCGCATCGACCCGGCCGAAATCGCCGCAAACCGCGCGTTCTTCCATAAAGTCGACGAGATGTTCCTCGAAGGCTACGACCCCACGCGCGACCCGGCGAAGAAAACGGTGGGTATCCCACGCTGCTTGATGTTGCACAAGCTATTTCCCATGGCTAACGCTTTCTTCAAGCAGCTCGGCTTCAACGTGGTGCTGACCAACGCATCCGATGAGGAGACGGTACGCCTTGCGCAGGCAAGCGCACAAGGCGAGACATGCTACCCCGTGAAGCTGGTGCACGGTCACATGGCGCAGCTGCTTGATAGGGACGTCGATTACGTGTTCATGCCCAGCGTGCACACCATTCGCCATCTGAAGTCGACGGTGCCGCACAACTACGCGTGCACGTATATGCAGTCCATCCCGGTCATCGTGGCGTCCGAACTGGACTACGAAGGCCACGGCATCACGCTGTTGAATCCCCTGATGAACCTTGATTTCGGACAGGGTGCCATGGCGGAGGTCATGCTGCAGGTCGGAGCGCAACTTGGCCGCACGCCGCAGGAAACGGCGCGCGCCATGCTGGCCGGCGGGTTCGCCGTCACGGAGTTCACGCGCAAAACCGAGGAGCTGGGCGATCAGCTGCTGGCCGGTCTGAAACCAGGAGAGCGCGTTATCGTGCTGATCACGCGCAACTACGGCATCGTGGACCCGGCGCTGAACATGGGTATACCCGACATGCTGCTCGATCGAGGCTGGAAAGTTATCACCGTAAGTCACCTGCATGCGCATGACCTGGGCATATCCGCGGATTATCCTGGCGTGGTGTGGCCGTTCGGCCAGCATATCCTTTCAGGCGCGAAGCTCGTTCGCCGCGACCCGCGCCTGTTCGCCGTGTACCTGACCAACCACGGTTGCGGCCCCGACACCATGATCAGCCATCTGTTCGCCGAGGAAATGGGGAGCAAGCCGTACCTGCACATCGAGATGGACGAGCATTACTCGAAGGTGGGCGTGGAAACGCGTGTGGAGGCGTTTTTGAACGCTATCGAGCATTACGAGGCGGCGGATTTGCGCGGCACGCCTACGTCGCGGCACGTGGTGAACTCGGCGTGCGAGCCGCTGCGCGAAGGCGAGTTAGCGGGCTTGCCATCGTTCGGGCCGTATGGTCCGCTTGCGGCGCAGTGGTTGCGTGACCAGGGTATTCCCGTGCGCGAGCTGGTGCCCACGTCGACAACGTTGGAGCTGGGGCGCAAAGAGTGCACCAGCAAGGAATACTACTCGTTTGCCAGCTTGCTGGGCGTGAGCTTGGCAGCTGTGGGTGAAGGTGGCGATGGGGAGGCTGCTGCCGATGGTTGTACGGCCGTGCGCTCCGATGGCCCGGCGCAAGCATACGGCGAAGGTGCTGGTGCTGTTGACGGGCCGCATGCCGAACGTGATGTCGCTGCGGCTGCAGTCGCGAGTGCGGAAGGTGGTTGGCGCGTTGGCCAGTTGTTGCTGCCGTCGTCGCAGGGCGGCGAAGCCGATGGGCAGTTCGACCGCGTTATCCGTAGCGTACTGGATGCGAAGGGGCATGGCGACGTGCGTGTTGTGGCACCCGATGTGGAGCTGCTGCCGTGCAATGTGGCTGATCTCGAGGGCTTGTTCGTGCATGTGCTTGCCGGTGATGTGGTGTGGGCGGCCGCGCCTGCTGCGCGTCCCGCGCTGCAGGAAACGTTCGCAAAACCGCATCTGACCTTGGAAGACGTGTTGACGGCGGCGAGCGCTGCCCGGGAAAGCTGGCAGGATGTGCCTGTAGCGCCTCGCAAAACCCTTGCGCTTGTGGGCGAGTGGCCGCTGGTTGTCGGCGACGAGCTCACGGGCGGTTTGTTCGCCCGCTTGGAGGGCGAAGGCTACCGTGCGATGCGCGCTCCGTTCGCCGAATACTTGCTGTTCGTATGGGAAGACGGCTGCGACGAGGCAAGGCACGGCAAAGTGGTGGGCGGCCTCATGCCCATGTTGGGCGAAACCGGCGCACCGAGGGTGGTGGGCCTGCCGGACGTGCCGGCGTCTCAGCCTGAATCCGACCGTGATCAGACGCTCACGCTTTCGGACGTGCAGGCGCTTGCTGTCGGTTGCGAAGCAGCATGCGCTCACGCGCTTGGCGGCTGTGACGGTTCGCATGAGCACGCGGCGGCGCAGCCGCAGCTGGCAACGGAGCCGCTGGAAGTGAGCGCGGCGGTTGAGGCTGACCCGCTGTTCGGCGCGGAACAGCGCACGCTGCCACAAGACCAGTGGCGCGCGGTGCTTGAGCGGCTTGGCGGCATGATGCAGCAAGTGGCCGACGCGTTGGGCGATATGTCCGCCTATGCGTCGGACCATTCGCAGCTTCGCCAGATTGCAACCGACGCGCTGGGTCAGTTTGCAGGCGCGAACGCGCGGTATCGGTACGCGAAGGCAGTGCAGGCGGGCCAGAGGGCCGACGGCGTTGTGGCGGTGGCGTCTATGTACGAGAACGCCGACATCATGCTGCGTTTGAAGAGCGTGCCTTGCCAGGCGCCGCTTTTGCACTTGGCGTTCGACGGCGCGCTTGACCAAAGCGTCGAAGAGCGTCTGCGATCGTTTTTGTACTACGTGTAGCGCCGCCTGCCAATAGGCGGCGCTACACGGCGCCGAGTTGCCATTTTCGCTACATGATGGCATCGACAAGCGAGATTCGCTTATATTCGCAATCGAGGCAACGCAACTCTTAAGGCCACGAACGAACGGAGGCTTTTATGCCGCTTCGCAACTTACCAACCGATGTCGCAACGTCGCTGGCTCAGATGATCGATATTCGCCCAGGTCAGGTGTCGAGCATGGCGCTTACGCGCAATGCTGGGTTCGACCTTACGCTGCTGGCGTTTGCACCGGGTGAAAGCGTGAGCGAGGAAGAATACTTCGGCGATGTGCTGTATTACCTGGTGGAGGGCGCGGCATGCGTTGTGCTGCCGGAAAGCCGCATTGTGCTTGAGGCTGGTCAGGTGTTGCGTGTCCCCGCGCATGTTGAACATGCCGTGGAAGACGCGGGCGGCGAAGGCTTCAAGCTGCTGCAGCTGAATGCGCACGAGTAAGCGTTTGCTGGAGCTGGCTCATCCTTAAGCCGGTTTACATCGGTGGCCGGAAGGATAGAGGTAGTGAGAGACACAGGCATCGTGGCAGGTCAACGACGTGTCACGATGACGCAGCAAGAAAGGAAATCCCCATGGCAGAACTTATTAAAAACGTGGAGCATGCAAGCGTTTTCGCCCTGAAGGACCTGGTTGAAATCGAACCGGGACGCGTGAACAGCCTAACGTTGTCGCAGACGCCGGGCTGCAAAATGACAGTGTTCGCCATTGACGCCGACGAGGGCATGTCAAGCCACGCGGCGTCGGGCGACGCGCTCATCACAGTGCTCGAGGGCACGGGCGAAATCACCGTTAACGACGTGCCGCACCAGCTTTCCGCAGGTCAATCTATCGTCATGACCTCGGGAAGCCCGCACAGCGTGCGCGGCGTCACCCCGTTCAAAATGCAGCTTACGGTGGTGAAGCCCGCAGAATAGCAAAAGCGGGAAAGACCTGCTTGAAGTTTGGCCCGCGTTCTCGGGCTTAAGTTGGGTGTGCTCTGGATTGCTATTGCTCGAAGTCCACGTCCTTGCTTTCGCGGAAGAACACGAGCGCGACCAGGGCGATTACGGCCATCGCGCCCAGGTACCAGCCAAGCGTCTGGATGCCGAAGTTCATGACCAGGGCCGACGCGATAGTCGGGGCGAATGCGCCGCCGGTGATGGCCGCCAACCGTTCGATGACCGGTTTCGCAGTATCGGAAGTTGTTTGAGAAAAACGGCGCAGTTTGGTATATGGTGAGGGTGATTTGTTTTGAGGGGGGAGACTTTGGCCTCGAAGAAGAATCGCTCTTCTTGGGCGAAGGAAAAAGCGCAGTTCAACGCACAGCTGGGCGGTTTCGATGCGCTCGACGACGTGTTCGCGCGGGAAGATTCGCGCCATGCTCACCTTGCGGAGGAGCGCGACAGCGCCCAGCGATATAAGGCGTGCGAATCGAAGAATCGTTATGCCACGCTGGCAGAGGCGCAGGAAAACCTTGCCTGGTGCCAGAAGCAGGGCAAACGCGGCCTGCAGATCTACGAGTGCCCCTATTGCGGCGGCTGGCATCTAACTTCCCATCCCTGGGAGGACGCCCGTTAGCGGTTTCCCTGTTTCGGGCAGTTAACGCTACGTCCTCAAAATGTCCGTCCCCGAAATATCGCCCGAAATGTTAGGCGTCGACCTTGCCGCCCGGCATGCGGCACGAAAGGTCTCGGACAGTTGGTGCTACGTCCCCGAGGTGTCCGAGGCGTCGGGTGATTGTTATCGGGCGGTGGTGAGGCGGGCTTGGTAGCCGCAGAGGGTTTCCGCGTAGCAGCCCGCATCGCCGAGCGCCGCTTCGAGCGTGCGCCTGGCCAGGCTGTAGTCGTTGTTGTTCTGCGACACGTGCATGGCCACCACCGTTTGCGGCAGGCGCAGGCCCGCGGTGCGCGATTCGGCTACCAGCGCGCCGAGCTCGGCGGCTGCCTGGTCGTTTGAAAGGTGCCCGCTGTTCGACGCGATGCGCTGCTTGATGACGTACGGGTAGGGCCCGGCGGCCAGCATCTTCGGGTCGTGGTTGCTCTCGAGCGCCAGGATGCGCACGTCGCGCAGCGCCGCGTGTGCCTGCACTGTGACAATGCCGGAGTCCGTCAGGTAGCCGATTGCATCGCCGTCGGCGGCGTCCTCGATGCGGAAGCCGAACGAGGCGGCGGCATCATGGCTGGTGGCGAAGGGGATGATGTGCATGCCCGCTGTCTCGACGGCGCCGGGGCCTGCCGTATGCGGCGCCGAATCCTGCCCAGCGGGAGCAGCATGCGTCGCCGAACCATGCCCGGGGTCGGCAATTGCCGCGTGCGGGGTCGCGTCATCGAAGGCGGCGCTTGCCATATCCCGGCTGCCCGCCGGGGCGCAAGCCGTCGTCAGCTCGCGGACGTCGAACGCCTCGGCCACCTTCGCCAGCGCGCTGCTGTTCGCCGCGCACGCGCCCGCCGCGAACACCGGCGGCACGTTGCCGATCTTCGCCAGCCCGCGCAACACCACGCCCAGGCCCTTCACGTGGTCGCTGTGCTCGTGCGTCACGAACATGGCCTGGATGCGGCCGGGGTCGAAGCCGGCTTCGTCGCAGCGGTTGAGGAAGTCGCGCTTGCAGATGCCGCAGTCGATCAGCACGCCGGCGCCGGTGGCGGTGTTCTCGATCACCGCGGCGTTCCCCGAGCTTCCGCTGGCCAATACGTGCAATGCGAGCATGTGCGTCCTCCGTGATCCGCTATCCAATCAAACGTTCCCCATACTAGCAGCATCCCATGTGCGGCATGGCAGCATCTGATTGAAAACATGCGAAGGCCCCGCAGCTCTGCGAACTGCGGGGCCTTCGCCTCTCTATATGCCTCCCGTGCACGTCCTCGCGCGGCCGCTTGAGAACACGGGAGAGAAGGCCGGCTCGAAGCATTGCAGCTGCCCATCGCGTATCGCGGCTCTGCGTGAACAGGGGACTGACGAACACGGGACGGGGGTGCGTTCGGAACCGATCACCACGCTTTCGACAGCGTATCGCGAACACACCTCCGTCCCCTGTTCGCGCTTCGCAAACAAGCCCCGTCCGGATACCCGGGCGGGGCTCGAAAAACTAGGACAAACGCGAGTATAGCCATTTGTCGACAAAATGTTACCGACAACCGAATAATTCCCTACTTGTTGAATAGGGAATGGCGGCGGCGCCGGACGACCTTATTCGCCGATGATCTCGGACAGGGTGCGCCAGCCCAGCTCGGCGCATTTCACGCGCGCGGGCATGTGGCTGATGCTTTCCAGCTGGGCCGCCTCGTCGAGGTCTTCCTTCTCCTCGTCGGTAAGCGTCTCGCCCTTGACCATCTTCATGAACAGGCCGCACAGACGGCGCGCCTCCTCCACGGTCTCGCCGGTGACCAGGTCGGCCATCATGTCGGCGGATGCCTGCGAGACGGCGCAGCCGTGGCCGGTGAACGCGGCCTCCTCGATGACGCCGTCCTCGATGCGCAGCTTCAGCACCATCTCGTCGCCGCAGCTGGGGTTCACGCCCTCGTGCTCGTCGGTGGCGCCCTCCATGTCGTACTTGTAGTCGGGATGCGCGTTGTGCTCCATGAGCGCGGCGGTGTAGATGTTAGCCATTGAAGGTCCTCCAAACGTTGCCGAGGCCCTCGATCAAGGCGTCGACGTCCTTCTTGTCGTTGTAGAACGCCAGGCTGGCGCGGCAGCAGGCAAGGTTCTCCACGCCCAGCCAGGTGAGCAGCGGCTGCGCGCAATGGTGCCCGGCGCGGATGGCCACCTGGTCCATGTCCAGGATGCTGGCCACGTCGTGCGGGTGGATGCCGTCGACGTTGAAGCTGATGACGCCGTGGTGCATGTCGGGGTCGGGGCTGCCGATGATGGTGACGTAGGGCAGCTTCGCCATCTCGTCCATGCAGTAGCGCACGAGCGCCTGCTCGCGCGCGGCGATGACGTCGAGGCCCACCGACTCCACGTAGGCGATGGCTGCCGCGGTGGCGTAGATGCCGGCGGCGTCCTGCGTGCCGGCCTCGAACTTCTCGGGCACGGGCGCCCAGGTGGCGTCCTGCTCGGTGACCGAGTCGATCATCTCGCCGCCCGTGAGGAACGGCGGCATGGCGTTGAGCAGCTCGTCGCGGCCCCACAGTACGCCCATGCCGAATGGGCCGAACAGCTTGTGTGCGGAGAAGGCGAAGAAGTCGGCGCCGATGGCCTGCACGTCAACGTGGATGTGCGGCGTGGACTGCGCGCCGTCGACCACCAGGTAGCCGCCCTGCTCGTGCACGCGGCGGCCCAGCTCCTCGACGGGGTTCTGCACGCCAAGGACGTTGGACACGTGCACCACGGACAGGATCTTGGTCTTCGGGCCGATCTTCGCGTCCATCTCCTCGGGCGTGATGACGCCGTTCTCGTCGGGGTAGAGGTAGACGAGCTTCGCGCCGGCCGCGCGGCAGGCCTGCTGCCACGGGATGAGGTTGGAGTGGTGCTCCATGATGGTGATGCACACCTCGTCGCCGGGCTTAAGCACGGTGGGGGCGAAGGCCTTC
>URQU01000041.1 GCA_900550055.1 uncultured Coriobacteriaceae bacterium
TGCCGAACTTCATGCCGAACGTCATGGGCTCGGCGTGGATGCCGTGCGTGCGGCCGACGCACAGGGTGTTCTGGAACTCGAAGGCGCGACGCTTGCACGTCTCGCCCAGCTGCTTGACGTCGTCAAGGATGATATCGATCGCCTGCACGATCTGGTACGACAGCGCGGTGTCGCCCAGGTCGGAAGAAGTCATGCCGTAATGCACCCAACGGCTTGGCTTTTCCTGGCCCTCGGGGATGTCGGCGTCGATGTACTCGGCCATGCACGTGGTGAAGGCGATAACGTCGTGGTTCGTGACCTTCTCGATCTCGTCGATGCGCTCAACCGTGAAGTCGGCGTGGTCGCGGATCCACTGCGCCTCCTCCTTCGTGATGCCGGCTTGGCCGAGCTCGGCCTGAGCCTCGCACGCCAGCACCTCGATTTCCTTCCAGATGGAGAACTTGTTCTGAAGCTCCCAGATGGCGCCCATGGCCGGGCGCGTGTAGCGGTTGATCACAACGACCCCTTTCGCGGTTGATAGTTGATGACCTCATCATACCGTGCGCGCGTGCGGCGCACCGACGCCACACGCGTTTCTGCAGATGGTTTACGCATGGAAGCGGGCGAACGAAAAGAGGTCGGCCAACGCGAAACGCGCCGCGAACAGCAACGCGCGAAGAGCCCGCCACCCCAGCAAGCGAGCAACTCCGCGAAGGGCCCGAAACCGCACAATCGCACGCCCCGCCCCGCCTTTCGCGGATTCAACGTGTTCGTTCGCCGAATCATCCTCCGATATGATAAGATGCGCCTAGCTATTCACTAGGTTTATTGGGGGGATCATGACGCTCGAGAAAGACGAGAGCCGGCAGGACGACGCTCTCGAAGCATGCAACGCCGAAGCCGTCGCGCACAAGGCGGGCGAGGAGCTCAACGTGTTCGACAAGGGCCGTATGGAAGGGCCCGACGCTGAAAGCACGACGCACGGCACCGTGCGCGCCGTATGTGTATCCAAGCGCAAGGGCACGCGCAAGACCGTGGTGGACGGCCCGGTGACCATCGAGGCCCATCACGGCGTCGCCGAGGACGCGCATGCCGGAGACTGGCATCGCCAAGTTTCGCTTCTGGCCTGGGAATCCATCGAGAAGGCCCGGGCACGCGGCCTGGACGTGAAGGAAGGCGATTTCGCCGAGAACATCACCACCGAGGGCATCAACCTCATGGCGCTGCCGCTTGGCACGCAGCTCAAGATCGGCGACGACGTGCTGCTGGAACTGTCGCAGCAGGGCAAGGTATGCCACAAGAAGTGCGCGATCTTCTACCTGGCCGGGGACTGCATCTTCCCGCGTGAGGGCATCTTCTTCCTCGCCCTCGCCGGCGGCAAGATCAAGGCAGGCGACAGCATCAACGTGGTGAAGCTGGGCGACGGCACGTGCGAGTACACGCCGCAGGAGGCCTTGGACGAGCTGGCGAACACGCCGCGCTAAAGCCGCGAAGCGCCAACCGACGTGCGAACGCCTACCTGCGAGCCGACCCGCCTGCTAGCCAACCTATCCACACGCATGCAGACGCGCGCCCGCGCCGACCACGGCGGCTTCGCCGGCTTCACCCCTGCGCTTCAATCTATCCTCGTAACGCGAAAGGACCCGAAATGAAATGCATTTCGGGTCCTTTCGTCAGGGGACTCGGTTTGCGCAAGCTCCCTATTCCGTTGCTACAGACCTTTGAACGCGGCGCGCACGGCGTCGATGACCTGGTTGTCCGCCACCACGATGGCCTTGTCGCCGGGGAACAGCACCGTGTCCTCGTTCACCACCTCCACATTGTCGCTTGATGCGACCGCTGCGATGATGCTGTCGGGGGGCAGAGGGATAGCGCTTGCAAGCACGCCGGCATCGTTGGAGTGATGCCGCATGCGCGGGACGACCACCTCGGTCAGAATGACGTTGCCGTGCGTCAGCGATGACACGACGCTCACGCTGCCCAGCAGCGTCTCCTCCTCGATAAGGTTGGCGATGAGCGTGGTGGACGACACGCACTCGATGCCCACCTCGTGGAAGATGCGCAGGTTCTTCGGGCTGTTCACGCGGGCGATGCAGCGCGGCACGTTGAACACGCGCTGGGCGATCTCGCACGAAACCAGGTTGTCGTCGTCCTGGCCCGTGGTGGCCACGAACACGTCCGCGCGGCGGATTCCCGCGTCCTCCTGGTACTTCGAATCGCAGCCGTCGCCGTGGATGACCAGGTATCGGCCCTGCAGAACCACCGACAAGCGGTCGGCCGTTTCCAGATCCTCCTCGATGATGGTCACATCGTTGCCGCTCTCAAGCAGCACGTTCGCCAAATATTCGCCGATCTTGCCGCCGCCGGCGATCACTACGTACATCAGCCAAACCTCCCCCGCTTCGCCGTCGGGCAAGCGGAAACCGCGTTAATCTTGAATGTACTTGCTGAATTGCTCGATAAGCTCATGGCGCACGCACGCCAGCACCGAGTCCCCGTTGTACAGGATGGACTCGCGCGTGGGAATGGAGCTGGCGCTGCCGTCGCCGCGCTCGAACGCCACGATGCGGATGTCGTGATCGCGTTCCATCTCCGCCACGCGGATGGTATTCCGCTCCGACCAGCTCAGGTCAAGGGAGAATCGCAGCACCTCGAACTCGCCGAACGTGTCCAGATGCGCGCCGTGCCCGGAAACCACCTTGCTGAACACGTCTTCAGCCACCAGCGACGTGCCACACACATAATCGATGCCCAACTGCATGTAAGCACGCTCATGGTCGGGGTTGTACAGGCGCGCGATGACATGGGGAACGCCGAACAGGCGGCTTGCCACCTCGCAGCACATGAGGTTGGTGTTATCCAGCTGCGTTACCGCCGCCACGACATCGCATTCATCGATGCCGGCCTTTTCCAGCGTTTCCTCATCAAAGCCCACGCCCTGAATGGTGGACCCGTTGAAGTTGCGCCCCAGATTAGCGAACGCGTCCACGTTGCGGTCGATCACGCACACGTTGCTGCCGTTGTCCGACAGCATATTGGCCAGCTGCGATCCCACGCGGCCGCAGCCCACCACGATGACGTTGCTCATGTGCAAATCCTTCCCGAAGTTCACGCAACAGGATAACGCAAAAGGCGGCCCGCAGGCCGCCTTCGCATTAGATCAGCTGCATTTGCGCAAGCGTTTTCGCGTACCAGTCCTCATAGGTTGGCGGACAGTACTTGTTGGCATTCGCCAGGGAGATGGTGTACCCATAACCCCTTGCCAGGCCCTGCACGTGCGCGTTGATGGATTCGCTCCAGCTTCCCCACGCCGTATCGCCCATCCAGCCCCAGGCGTTATGGCTACGGAAGCAATTGAGGCCCTTCGTGGACTCCGTGTTGGAGATGGCCGGGGAGAAGCGCGGGTCCACGCCGTTTTCCCAAGCCGCCTCGGCGAACGTGGCGCCATAGCCCGAAAGCGGGCTTCCCGCCAGATACGCGTCGATGCGCAGCGTCCATTCGCCCACGAACTCCGCCTTGCTGACGTTCCAGTCGACCTCGGCCAAGCCCGTCAGGCCGGCCCCTTCGTCGCGCGCGAGTTGAGCGTCCCTGTTGGCAAGCGCAACCTGCGTATGCGCCAGGTCTTCGGCACGCTGCGCCTCCTCGGCGGCGCGACGGGCGGCCTCCTCCTCGGCCTCGATGGCGGCGACGCCCTTCGATATGTCGCGCGTTCCAGCAGCTGCCAATCGGGACGTTGCGGTCACGGAGGCGTCCACAGCCTGATCGGACAGGGACTCCGCCGATGCCGATGCGCTGCCCGGCGTGCCGACCTCGCTGATGCCGAACGTCTGCATATCGTGGGAAACGCCACCGGCAGCAGTTGCGAATCCTACGCCCAGGCAACCTGCCAGCACGCACGATGCGCAAGCAAGGCCGACGATCTTCAGCGCCAGCCCGCCGGTGCGGTATGCATTGCGTTTCTTCAAACAAAACCTTTCGCTCGCAGCATACGACCAGACCGCCAAGGCGGCGACAGCTTGTTTTCGATTGTCGAAAGGGTTTGCTGCCTGAAGGGCGATATGCCGTTCTGACAGGCATTATTTTACCGGAAGGCCCGAAACCGGCAAAATCTTGTGAAGGCGTCCTTCATCGTTTGTTCGATTGACAAGTAAAACATTTATATTTCCCCAGGTGGTTTCCCATAGCTTGGGCAAAACGAAAACACGAACAAGCGTACCGCACCCGACGAGCGGTGCCTTATGAAACGGAAACGGCCATGCGCGCCGCGCATGGCCGTTATGCAGACCTATCGGTTCAGCTAATCGAGGGGCAAGGGAAAACGATACTCGCGTCCCAGCGGCGTGCCAAAAGATAACTCGCGCAGCGGACCGGGCTCGAAAAGCAAGTCGAAATCGAGCACGCAGAACAGCAGCACGAGCGCTGCGGCCGCCACGATAACGACAGGCCGACGGGCATAAACCCCCGCAGCCAGCAAAACCGCCGCCAACGCGGGAAGGGGCCACAAATACTCGAACATCTTCGACAACGTGGTCCACGAGACGAACCCCATGCTCATAGGCAGCAACGTCAACCCCGCCGCAAACACGGAAACGCCCAAGAAAAACGCCTGGGCCCGTTCGCCTTCGCCCCCCGGCACGGCTATGCGCACGATGCCGAAGACGATCAAGGCCAACGGCCAGCATTGCCACCAGGCCACGCCGTGCAAAAACCCCGATACCGCAAACGATGCGCCCAGCGATGCCAAAAGACAGCCGGCGACAAGGGCGAGCACGATCCGAGCAGTCGAAGGGCCATCCCCTTCGCCGGCTTTCACATCGCGAGGCCCGACGGAAGCGGCGTCCAGGCCCATCGCGGGCGCTTGGTCGCATCGGACCTTCTCGGCCATAGCGGGCGGAACAGGCGGCAGATGAGCCGTGCTCACATAGGGCACGGTATTCGAGCAGCGTCCCATTGCGGCACCGCGAGCGCGACGGCAGTCCACCGCGCCGAACGTATCGGAATGAACTGAATCGGGTTCCACCTTCACGGGCTTCACCTGCATGGGTCTTTTAGGAAGCACGGCCCAGAGCACCAGATACGCAAGGCCCGCAAGGCCGAGCGTCAACACGGCGAACGTCAGGAAAAGGATGCGCACGACCAGCGGATCGACATCGAAACGCTCGGCGATTCCGGCGCACACGCCCCCTACCAGCGCATTGCGCGACCGGTACAGCTGGCGTGCTCGGCTCACTGCTCCTCCTGACCTGCCTTACCATCAGATACTTGCAGGGCATCGTCGGAAACGCGCTCCACGCGCACCGCGAGAATGCGGCGACGCCGCATGGCGTGGATGGTGAAGCGGTAGCCATCCTTCTCGAAGGAGTAGCCCATTTGCGGAACGGTATCCAGCATGCTGAGCACCCAGCCGGCTATGGTCTCGTAGTCCTCGGACTCGGCAAGCGGCCAGCCCATCTCAACGGCGTCCTCAACGGGGAAACGACCATCGGCAAGCCACACGCCAGGACCTTCCTGCTTCAGAATGGGGCGTTCGCGATCGGTTTCGTCCACGATCTCGCCCACGATCTCCTCGACGATGTCCTCGACGGTAATTAAACCATCGGTTCCACCGTACTCGTCCACCACGATGGCCATCTGTTGCCGTTTCGTTTGCATTTCGGCCAGAAGCGGAAACACATCCTTCGACTCGGGCACGAACAGAGGTTCGAATGCGTAGTCGACGGCCAGGTTGTCGCCATGCCCATCGAGCACGGGAGGCACCAGATCTTTGTAGTGGACCACGCCAACGATGCGGTCGATATCCCCCTGAAACACTGGGAGGCGCGAAAAGCCCGTTCCCATCATGCGGTCCACCGCCTGACGCACGGTTTCGGTATCCTCCACCAAGATCATATCCACACGCGGCGTCATGATCTCGCCCGCATCCATGTCACCCAGGTCCAAGATCTCGTGGATCATGCGCTTCTCGTCATCAAGCAAATCGTCGCTGTCCGCCACGAAATCCTTGATCTCATCCTCGGCCGACGGGGCCTGGCGTTTCGGTGCGCCTAAAAAGCCGAAAATGCCCTTCAATCCCTTTTTGCCGCCGCCGTCTTCGTTTTTCCCGTTCATGCGCTAAAACCGCTCCTAGTGATAATTTCCTTTTGAGCTAGCCTACATGACATACAGCGCAATCGCCAGGAATTGCAGCACGCTTCCCGCCACAACCCATAAATGGAATATGGAATGCATGTACGGGATCTTCTTCAACACGTAGAAGATGCATCCGACCGAGTAGCAAAGACCGCCTGCGACCAGCAGCCACAGACCCGCAGCGGGGATAGCCTGGACAAGCGCCGGCAGAAATCCCACGATGGACCAGCCCAGCGCAAGATAGAGCACCGCGGAAATCCAACGCGGGCGGAAAACCCAGAACGCCTCGCAGGCAACGCCTATCACGGCAAGGACCCACACGAACGCGCACAGCACGATACCGTTCGAATCGGCAAGCGAAATCAAGCAGAACGGCGTGTACGAACCGGCGATGAACAGGTAGATGCAACTGTGATCCAGCACCTTGAACACGCGTTTGGCCTTGTCGACCGCCAATGCGTGATACAGCGTGGACATGGTGTATTCCAGCAGCATGGTGAGCGTGTACACCAGCGCGGCGAACAGCAAGATGCCGCCGCCGTGGTTTACCGCCTTCACCACGAGAATAGGGATGGCGGCGATGGCCAGAAGCGCGCCGACGCCGTGCGAAATGGAGTTGGCTATCTCCTCTCCCAGCGTGTACTCGCGCACGTTGCGCTTCCTGTTCGCCTCGTTCGCCGAGGTCTCCGCAGGCTCGTGGCGATGCGCCCGAGCCTTGCGCAGGTCGCGCGGCTTGAACTGCGACGGGGTCCAGGCATGGGATGCGGCAGGTGTTGCAGGGGCTTCACCGGCGCCGGAAGGCATATCCGGCGATGCGGGGTATGTCGTTTCAGTATCCATAGGCACCAGTTATACCATACGGACGGCATAACGGCTCCCGTATGCTGCGCACCTGTAGCGATGCGGCTGCGCAGCGGAAGCCAGCGTCTTGCAAGCGGCGTTATACTAGCAGGTGGAACACCTGGCGCCAGGCGCCGCAGGACCTCGAAATCAAGGAGCGCACATGCAATACGACGAGCTGAAAGAACACATCAAGCAAGCCCTGAAGGCACACGACAAGGTACGCCTGTCCATCCTTCGCCAAGTGCACGGCGAGGTCAAGGACATCGAGGTGAACGAGCGCCGCGAGATCACGGAGCAAGACGTCGACGACATGACCAAACGCGTCATCAAGCAAACCAAGGAAACGCTAGAGGGCTCCATCAAGGCCGGCAACAACCAGGAGCGCACCGACATGCTCACCGCCCAGGTGAAGATGCTCGAAGAGCTGCTTCCGCAGCAGCTGGCCGGCGAACAACTTTCGGCGCTTATCGACACCGTGCTGTCCGAAACGGGCGCAACCACGAAGAAGGAGATGGGGCGCGTCATGGGCGAACTCACCAAGCGCACCGGCGGCAACTTCGACAAAGCCGCGGCCGCGAAGGAGCTGCAGGGCAAGCTTGCCTAGCAAAGCGCTGACAAGCGGACAGTAAAACGCCGCCTGCAATGCAGACGGCGAAAACGAACGGGGTCGAAGGCGCACACCGCCTTCGACCCCGTTCGCACATCACAGCTTCGAACCTGTCCCGCATTGCGAATCCACAATGCTCGGATGTCTCCCGCGACCACGCCAACTCAGCATTGTGGCTCAGGAGCGTTCGGGCGCCTTCTCAGCGACCCCATCCCCGCAGCGGCTCCGCCCGAAACGCTCGTCAACCTTTTCGGCCGCAACCGGCCCCAAACCCCTACTCGAAATGCTCGGCGGCCTTCTCAAGCTGCTCGATGATGTTGATGCTCTGCGGGCACATGGCCTCGCATGCGCCGCATTGGATGCAGTCGCTCGCACGGCCCGGCGCCGCCTGCCAGCTATATTGCTGCTTGGCGAACTCGGTGTTCTCCGTCTGAACCTCCAGGTTCAGCAGATTCATGATCTCGGGAATGGCAACTTGCTGCGGGCAGTCCTTCACGCAGTAACGGCAATTGGTGCACGGCACCGTGGGTATAGCCGCCAGCACCTCGCGCGCCGCATCCAGCGCCTTCTGCTCCCTTGGGGAGAACACGCCGCCGTGCTCGTGCCATTCGGCGATGTTCTGCCTCATCTGATCGGGCGTGGACATGCCGGAAAGCACGGTGAGAACGCCGGGCTGGTTATAGCAGAAACGATACGCCCACGACGCCTGGCTCAAATCCGGGCGCGCCTCCAGCAACGGCGCCGCAACGGCAGCCGGCAAATCGGCCAAACGGCCGCCGCGCGCAGGCTCCATGACCACCACCGGCTTGCCATGCTTGCGAGCAACCTCCATATTGCGGCGCGATTGCACCACGGGGCTTTCCCAGTCCAGATAGTTCACCTGCAACTGGATGAAGTCCACCTCGGGATGATCGTTGAGCAGCTGATCGAGCGTCTCCGCGCCGTCGTGCATGCTGAAGCCCACGTTGCGGATCTTGCCTGCCGCCTTCATCTCCTGCGCCCATTCCCACATACCGAAGTCGTCGAACTTCTTCGTACGCTCGCCGCCAACGTTGTGCAACAGGTAATAATCCACGTAGTCGGCGCCCAACCGCTCAAGGGACGTGTCCAGGCACGCCTTGGCGGTTTCGGCATCAGGCAACGCCCAGGCGAGGCACTTCGTAGCAATGGTGAAGCTATCACGCGGATAACGCTCCACCAGAGCCTCGCGCAACGCCACCTCGGAATGCCCGTTATGGTAAACGAAAGCGGTATCGAAATACGTGCCGCCGGCGTCCATGAACAGGTCGACCATCTCCTTGACCTGCTCGATGTCGATGGCGGTGACATCCTTGGGGTCGGTAAGCGGAAATCGCATGCAGCCGAAGCCCAGCTTCGACACGGTGTTGTTCTCTACAGTCATCGAATGCTCCTCTCGTCTCATTCGATGGTAAAGGCTGGAGCGCACTTCAGGTCAAGGACAGCTTCGAACGGCGACGAAATTCATCTCTCGCGCAGAAAAGCGCCGCAAATCGCGAGCTCCGGGCCAAGCGTCACGGACCACGACGGCAATCGCCGCAACGGCAAAGGGCTACAGCGAAAACCAACACAGCCGCAAATGACACCACCGACCGCAAATCCCAGATCGGACATCATGGCAAGCCGCGGCAAGACCGCCGCAACCGCAAAGGATTACTTGTCTCGCACCTCATCCGCATCCCACACCAACGTGGTTATGCTATGCCCCGCCGCCTTGCACTCCGCCGTGAACACCCCTTCCGATACCAGGAGCTTTCGCGGCCTGGCATGACGATTCAGCACGACCAGCGCACGCGACCCATCGGGGCGCAGGAAGCCCACCGTCTCCAGATCGTCGGTATAACGCGAGGTCAGGAAACGACGGGAGCCTACCGGCGCAAAACGCGAGAAGTGCGCCATATAGAAGAACGATCGATTTGCCACCAACTCGCGCTTGTCGCGATCGTACATCAACGGCGCTTCGCAGAAGTTGCGGGCATGATTCGGCCCGCCCTTCTCATTGAGCAACAGATTCCAATCGATGAATCCGGCAGCGCCCGCGTTCAGGCTGCCTATGATGGCATGCGCATACTGCTCCGCCTTGCGCTCCTGCGTGGCCTTGCGCTCTTCGCCCCGCGTATACTCCACGCAACCTTCGGTGAACAGCAGCTCCTTGTCCGGCCAACGCCGCGCCACCTCGCCCACCTGCTCGAAATGGTCGCCCGCATACCAATGGAACGCAACACCCGCAAAGGCATCGGAGGCCACCGTGCCCTCGGCTCGCCAGCCGGCGGCGGCAAGCGGAAGCTTCCCCGCCTGATTCACCGGCGCCCCGAAGGTGGACTGAACGCGCGACAATATCTTGTCGGTGTTGTGATCCCAAGCGAACAGCTTCACATCGCCATGCCCCGACGCATCCAGCGCCGGACGCAGATACGCTGCCGCGAATTGAGCTTCCTCTTCCGCACTGAACAGGCACGAATCCCACGCCTGGCTTGCCATAGGCTCGTTTTGCACGCTCATACGGCTGATGCGCACGCCCTCGCGAGCATATGCATCCACGTATTTCGCCAGCACCTCAGCCCATGCCTCATACTGCGAACGACGCAGCTTGCCACCCCCGTTCATGCGGCGGTTGGTCTTCATGAACGCCGGCGGGCTCCAGGGGCTTGCGAATAACTGCAGCTGCGGGTTCACCGCAAGCCCGCACTTGATGAACGGAAGCAGCAGCTGCCTATCGCGGCTTATAGTGAACGATCGCAGGCTAGAATCGAAGGGCCTGACATACGAGTAGTTGCCCAACGCGAAATCGCAGCTTTGGATATGCGTGCGGCATAAGCTGTACGCATTCCCACCAGCAGCCGGATCGCCATCTTTCGCCCCTCCGAAGCACAGCAGCAGAAAACGATCTTGCAGCTCGGGAGGCATCAAGGCGAACACGTTTGCCGCCGCCTCCGTGAACGCGCCACCGAACCCCGAGATGCGCTGATACGCCACATCAGGGCGGCAAGTGATCAAATTGAGCTCGGCATTGGGATTACGCGCGAAATTCAGCTCGTCCTGAGACAGCGTATTGTTCGCATCTGTGACATAGCGCTTCATGATAGCTACTCTTCGGGTTCCAAGGCACCCGCCAGCACCTGCATACGGGACTCGACTTCCTCGATGATCCTACTGCAATCCTTCAGTTCGCTGCTTGCATCGATGCCTTGTACTTCGCTGACGGCTTTGTATTTCAAATCGTGCTCCAGGCTTGCCCAGAAATCCATCGCCAGCGTTCTCAGCTGAATCTCCACGGGAATGGATTCCTTCTTATCCATGAAGAACACGGGGATGCGCGCAATAACGTGAAGGCTGCGATACCCGTTCGGCTTCGGCGAGGCGATATAGTCCTTCACCTTCACGATCTCAAGATCGTCTTGACGGTTAAGCAGCTCGAACAAACTGTATACGTCCTGGATATAGGGGCAGATAACGCGGATGCCGGCAATGTCGAGGATATAGCGCTCCATGTTCTCAAGCGTTGCCTCATACCCGTAACGCCCGATTTTCTCGTAGATGCTCGCAGGCGTTTTCAAGCGGCTTTCAATATGATGGATGGGGTTGCGATGCTTCTTCAGGTTCAAATCCTGGTCCAGAATCTCCAGGCGAACCTGCATCTCCCTCATGGCAGCCCGGTACTTCTGCATGATCGACTGGGTCTCCACGCTAGCCTGATGCAGCTTTTCCATGCTCTCGGAGGTCATATACAGATTCCCATTCATATCGAACGCCGAAAGATCGGGCACGTTCGGGATGGGCAATTGCTTTGCGGCATCGTCCTCCACGGTACGGCCCTGCAACCTTTCCGCGGTTTTGAAATCGGGTTCACCGGTCGCGCTCATGGGCTTGCTCCTTCTCCGCACCCATCGATGCGGTATATCTACGATTCACGCAGTTCACGCTTTTAAAATATGCGCCGCAGGCCAAAGGGCTTGCGGCGCATGCTATCGATCGAAACTATGGTAGCGCACGGAAGGCAAGGTTTACAGAGCGGCAAGGGCTTTCTTACCGTTCCGTTACCACGGCTAGCTCCCCATCCTGTCGATCGCGCTTAATCGCGCAAATCGGACTTCGCCTGCTCCCACAAGCGGTTTTGCTCCTCGCAGGTCATATCCTCAAGGCGTACGCCCTGATCAAACGCCGACTGCTCCATGGCAGACCAACGTGTCCGGAACTTGCGGCAGCTAGCACGCAACGCGTTCTCGGCGTTCACGCCCATGCGGCGGGCGACGTTAACCATGCTGAACAGCACATCGCCCAGCTCCTCCTCCACATGAGCGATGGCCTCGGGATCGCCTTCGACCTTGCCGTTGGCTGCCTTCGGAGCCTGGTCATATGCCTCATCGAGCTCGTCGATTTCGCTTCGAA
This sequence comes from uncultured Coriobacteriaceae bacterium, assembly GCA_900550055.1. Lineage (GTDB taxonomy): Bacteria > Actinomycetota > Coriobacteriia > Coriobacteriales > Eggerthellaceae > Senegalimassilia. Next base: position 11,966 of record URQU01000041.1, read on the forward strand.
CCTGGTCCCACACATCTTCGAGCGTATCCCACTCGAATCCGGCCGCAGCCGCCTTGCGCGAGATCTTCTGCGCCTGCATCAGAGCCGGAAAGCTTACCGGCACGCCGTCCAGCAACCCGGCCGGCGGTTCGTCTCCGCCTTCCTCACCGGCCTGATCGGCCGCCTGCTTTTCCTGGAGCTTCACCTTGTCCCACAGGCTCAACACCTCAGAGGCGCCGGCCGCCGCCTCGTCCCCAAACACGTGAGGGTGACGTCTGACCATCTTTGCGTCCACGTCCGCTGCAACGTCTTCGATATCGAACTCGCCCGCATCGGCCGCTATCTGACTTTGCAGCACCACCTGCAACAGGACATCGCCCAGCTCCTCGCGCATATGGGAAACGTCACCCATCTCGATGGCATCGACTGCTTCATACGCCTCTTCGATCATGTTGTGAGCGATAGACGAATGCGTCTGCTCACGGTCCCATGGGCAGCCGTCTGGCGCACGCAACGCCGAAATCGTTGCTACGAACTGGTCGAACGCGGGATGCTGTTCAGGATGCGCCGCCCGCTCAAGCGCATTCTCATGTTGCGATGCCGACATACCATGCTCCTTCGTCGAGTTCGATTTGTTAAAGAGTATACCCTTCAACGCGGCGAGACCGCAGCAGCCCCCAGGGCGCTTTCCGCTCATCTTCCATCACCCGGCATCTTTAATGAGACAGCACCGCTGCAGCCCGAGGAGCCGAGCCCGTATCACGGCAGCAAAAACAATTCAGAGGCCATCCCGTATTGCCAGCAGTAAAAACCAAAGGCGCACGTCTTATCCTCGATTCGGTCATTATTGCCTCAAAGCAAGCTGCGGAATCGCCGGAGAGCATGATCGAGGCTTCCCTGCCTGCCTGTTTACCCGTCTCTTTACCTGTTATGCCGCCTGGTTACCGGCCTATTTTGCCTGCTTACCCGCTCTTTCACCCGCCGTCATCTCATGAGGCCTTGCCGCCCTTACGCACGCTGCCAAGCCGCCGTCCCATCACGCCCTACTGCAGGTTCCGCGCACATGCTGCGCATCATTGCGGGTATCGGGTATCATTAATCCCAAGCAACATCGAACAGGAAGAACGGCTCATGATCATCAACGTCAGCACCATAGACGACCCCCGCCTTGACGCATATGCGCGCCTGACGGAGGTGCAACTGCGAAACAAGCTCGAACCCGAGAAGGGCATGTTCATCGCCGAGTCATCGAAGGTCATCGAACGTGCTGTCGAAGGCGGCATGCAACCGCTGTCGCTGCTGATGGAGGAGAAGTTCCTTCCCGGCATGGAGCCCATCATCGAGCGAATCAAGCAACGATACCTGGATTTCGATCTTCCGGTGTTCATACTCCCGCATGGCGAACTCAAGCAGCTGACCGGCTTTGAACTCACCCGCGGTGCGCTCGGGGCCTTCCGGCGCCCCATCGCTGCAAGCGTAGAAGAAGTATGCCGCGACGCCCGAAGAGTAGCCGTGCTCGAAGACATCACGAACCACACTAATGTCGGAGCCATCTTCCGCAGCGCAGCCGCGCTTGGAATAGACGCAGTGCTCGTCACGCAAGCGTGCTACGATCCGCTTTATCGTCGAGCGGTACGCGTTTCCATGGGAACCGTGTTCCAAGTTCCTTGGGCCCGTATCGGCGCCGACTCAGGGGCCACAGGAGCAGGCTCGTGGACACATGACGGAATCCCTCTTCTGCACAGCCTTGGGTTCAAGACAGCTGCGTTAGCGCTGTCAAATGATTCAATCGCTATCGACGACCCACAACTTGCCAGCGAAGAACGCCTTGCTCTGGTGCTGGGAACCGAAGGCGACGGCCTAGCAGCAAGCACTATTGCGCATTGCGACTACACCGTGCGCATCCCCATGGCACACGGAGTCGATAGCCTCAACGTAGCAGCAGCAAGCGCTGTTGCCTTCTGGGAGCTACGCGCAAGGTAGAAAACCGCGCACTCGCCAATACGAAAATACTCTCAAGCATTTTCTGAAGCTTGCGCTCCATGTAATGCGCCTTAACGGCCTTTCGGCGAGTGCGCCCCATACAGGACAATTGGCCGTATGCGAATATTCGCATACGGCCAATCAAAAATCGAATGAGAATCCTGAGGCTATTTTACAACCAGCACAGGAACCTTAGCTCCAGCAAGCACCTTGTGGCTAACGCTGCCCGTATACTCCTTCAAACCGGAAAGCCCCCTATTTCCAATCACGATCATGTCATAATCGCGCTGATCCGCAAGTCGAAGGATCTCGCTAGCAGGATTGGTACCGGTCAGCAAAAGCGAGTCAGTGCGAGCCGAAACATCATCGCCCATATTATTTGCAGCAGCCGCCAACAAATCTTCGCCATCGGAGATCATCAAATCCAAAATGCTTTGGAAGCTGGCCATCTGATCAGAGTTCAACATCGGAATAGGTACCACATAGACAAGGTCGATATGGGCATTCGGATTTGCCGCAGCCAATTCGGATGCGGTCTTGAGCGCCTTTTTAGAGCCCTCAGATTCATCGAACGCAACAAGCATCTTATCAACAGCCATGATTGATCTCCTCCCTTGCAGCCCATAGAAATAGTCTGCAAAATCGCGAGCATTCACTCCAATCCCTAAACAGAAGTATAGTCTACCCACCATCCACGTTTCATACACAATTAGGTAACAGCCGAAACCGCGAACCCGCATGGCTCCAAAGCACACGCACGGAGAAAAGCCAGACATCCAACAAACGCTTCTCGACTTCAAAACGCAGAAAGTCCCACAGAGAGGATTCCCCTCTGTGGGACTTCGGCGCATGCGATGCGCGCAGGGCCCCGCCGGGCAAGGCTGCCGAAACGAGGAAAGTCCGCGCGGGATGCTCTGGCGGCACGACGCCGCCAGCATCGTAAAGCCAGATTGCCGCCAAATGCACAAAAGGCCCGCAGGGGGCGATCCCCCCGCGGGCCTTCTCGGCGCGCGCGTGCGCGCGGCGCCCCGCGCGCACGCCCCGGGCGCAGCGGGCGCCGGCCCGTCGGGGGCCGGCGTCCGATCGGCGCATATA
>URQU01000042.1 GCA_900550055.1 uncultured Coriobacteriaceae bacterium
ACGAGCTCCATGATGACCATGGGAGCGTTGTCGCCCTTGCGGTTGCCCAGCTTCATGATGCGGGTGTAGCCACCCTGACGATCGGCGAACATGCCCTGCTCGACCTTCTCGAAGATCTCGCGGACCAGTTCCTTGTCGTTGCTCAGCGCAGCGATGGCCAGACGACGGCTATGCAGGTCGCCCTTCTTCGCCCAGGTGATGATCTTGTCGACATCGGGGCGGATTTCCTTAGCGCGGGACTCGATGGTCTTGATGCGGTCGTTGAGGAACAGCGCCTGCACCAGACTACGCTTCATGGCCTTGGTATGGGCAAAGTCGGTGCCCAGCTTGCGGCCCTTGTAGTTATGCCTCATGGTAGGTTTCTCCTATTGCTTCAAATTGAGGTCCATGGAAATGAGCTTGTCCTTCACTTCCTCAATGGACTTCGCACCAAAGTTCCTGATGTTCAGCAGGTCGTTCTCGGAGAACTCGACCAGCTGGCGCACCGAATGGATGCCGGCACGCTTCAGGCAGTTGTACGAGCGGACGGACAGGTCCAGGTCCTCGATCTGCTTGTCCAGCTCGGCGTTCGACTCCTGACCCTCCGGAGCGAAGATGGACGGCACTTCGCCCTCTTCCTCTTCGGGGGTGCTGGTCAGGCTGAGGAACGCGCCCATGTACTGGTTGATGATGTTGGCAGCACGGGTGACCGCATCGATAGGCTCGATGGAGCCGTCCGTCTCAACCTCCAAAACCAACTTATCGTAGTCGGTACGCTGGCCCACGCGGGTGTCGGTCACGTTCATCGTGCAACGGCGAACCGGGGAGAACAGCGAGTCGACATGGATGACGCCGATAGGATCCTCCGTGCGCTTGTTGCGCTCGGCGGAAACGTAACCGCGGCCCACGCCGATACGGACCGTCATGTCAAGCTGGCCGCCGTCGGCAACCGTGGCAATGACCTGCTCGGGGTTGATCAGCGTGAACTCGGTGGGGACCTGCAGGTCCGCACCGGTCACAACGCAGGGGCCCTCGGCAGAAACATGAGCCGTGGCCTCTTCCACGTCGTCATTGAGAGCCGAGAAGACCAGGCCTTTGACGTTCAGGACGATATCGGTGATATCTTCGATAACGCCTTCGGCCGTGGTGAACTCGTGCTGCACACCGTCGATTTGGATGGCCGTCGCCTTGGCGCCGTCGAGAGACGACAGCAGAACGCGACGCATGCTGTTACCCAGCGTATAGCCGTAGCCACGCTCCAGCGGTTCCACGATGAAACGCGCAACAGTATCGTTGACTTCTTCCGTTGTTACCGTCGGCCTCATGAACTCTGTCATGTTGGGTAAGCCTCCTTACTAGCGCGATTACTTGGAGTAGAGCTCGACGATGAGCTGTTCGCGGATGTCGAGATCGATCTGATCGCGGGTCGGAAGAGCCAGAACGCTGCCCTGCAGCTTCTCGATGTCAACCTCAAGCCAAGCCGGAACCTGGAAGCGGGCGTTGGAGACCAGAGCGCTCTTAATGACCAGCAGTTCCTTGGACTTGTCGGCAACGGCGATCTTGTCGCCGGCCTTGACGCGGTAGGACGGGATGTCCACGCGGCGGCCGTTGACGGTGATGTGGCCGTGGGTCACGATCTGACGAGCTTCCTTGCGGGTGCGGGCAAAGCCCAGACGGAAGATCACGCTGTCCAGACGGGACTCCAGGATGATCATGAGGTTGTCACCCGTGATGCCCGGCATGGACTTGGCCTTGTTGAAGTAGCCATGGAACTGCTTCTCCAGCACGCCGTAGATGAACTTGACCTTCTGCTTTTCGCGAAGCTGCATCGCGTACTCGGATTCCTTACGACGACGCTTGGGCTCGCGCTTGGAAGTCTTGGAGCTGCTGTAACCCAGCACAACGGGATCCAGGCCCAGCTGGCGGCAGCGCTTAAGAACCGGAGTTCTATTGATAGCCATAGTAAATAGATCCTTTCAGTTACACGCGACGACGCTTCTTGGGGCGGCAGCCGTTGTGCGGAATGGGGGTGCAGTCCTGAATGCTGGCGACTTCCAGACCGGTAGCCTGCAGCGAACGGATAGCCGTCTCACGACCCGAGCCGGGGCCCTTCACGTAAACGGCGACCTTCTTCAGGCCGTGCTCCATAGCTGTCTTGGCAGCAGCCTCAGCAGCCATCTGCGCGGCAAACGGCGTGGACTTACGGGAGCCCTTGAAGCCGACGGTACCGGCGGACTGCCAAGAGATCACGTTGCCCTGAGGATCGGTGATGCTGACGATGGTGTTGTTGAACGTAGACTTGATATGCGCAGCGCCAACGGCAATGTTCTTGCGCTCGGAGCGCTTGATGCGCGTGCGCACGTTTTTCTTAGTTGCCACTTCTTAGCTCCCTTACTTACTTCTTCTTGCCGCCGATTTGCTTGCGGGGACCCTTGCGGGTACGGGCATTCGTGTGGGTGCGCTGACCGCGAACGGGCAGGCCCTTGCGATGACGCAGGCCACGGTAGCAGCCGATTTCCATAAGGCGCTTGATGTTCTGAGACACCTCGCGGTGCAGGTCGCCCTCCACCTTGATGTTGTTCTGGATGTAGTCGCGCAGCTTGACGAGATCCTCTTCGGTGAGGTCGTTCGTGCGCGTGTCCGGATTGATGCCCGTCTCAGCCAAGATCTTCTTGGACGTGGTCAGGCCAATGCCGTAGATGTAGGTCAAGCCGACTTCAATGCGCTTGTCGCGAGGAAGGTCGACACCAACAAGACGTGCCATAGGTTTATCTCCTCTTTCTTCCTAGCCTTGACGCTGCTTATGACGGGGGTTCTCGCAGATAACGAGGACCTTGCCATGGCGTCGAATGATCTTGCACTTGTCGCACATTTTCTTGACCGAAGGACGTACCTTCATTTCAATTTCCTTTCGGTTAATGCGGTCCTATATGTACACACCCAGCCGCAGGTGATTATTCTCGGGGACACTGGCGCGCCGGCTTGCGCGCGGGCTGAGACTACTTGAAGCGGTACGTGATGCGCCCGCGGTTCAAGTCGTAGACGGACAGTTCGACCGTCACCTTGTCGCCGGGCAAGATCTTGATGTAATGCATACGCATCTTGCCGGAAATGTGGGCCAGGATTTGGTGGCCGTTTTCCAGCTCCACCTTGAACATGGCGTTCGGCAGGGCTTCCAGAACCTTACCACCCAGTTCGATAACATCTTGCTTGGTCAACGGTGCTCCTTCAAACTAATTTCGTCTTTTCGCAGCAATCCGGAATGATATCAAACTTATTGAGTTGTGTGGGGAAAATACACAAAGCGCACAAGACCAGAGGAGCTCGTGGCTTTTCGATACCTGCATGTCAGGCGTGCGGTCTAGATGCCGCGCAGCCTTCACCGCTGAGATTGGGCGAGGCCGCCAGGTATTCGCGCAGTGCGCAGCCGCCTTGTCGGCTTAACGCGTGAGAATGAATAAGATGAGATTCGCGTTCAGATTCTTGCAACTATACCCTTTTACCGCGACGCGTCAAGGGCATTGCAAGAGAAATCATGCGTTCCGACTCTTCTTGGGCAATAAAAAACCTCCCGATCGGGAGGCTGAAACGTTAAATGGCTGGGCCACTAGGATTCGAACCTAGGTAGCTGGTACCAAAAACCAGAGTCCTGCCGTTGGACGATGGCCCAGTGCATTCGAACCGCCGTGGCGGCCCTGCGCAAAAAGTGGTGGGCCCTGTGGGGATCGAACCCACGACCTTGGGATTAAAAGTCCCCTGCTCTACCGACTGAGCTAAAGGCCCACTTCGCATATGCGCGGCTTTTCATTTTACCGGTGCCCTACGAAACGGTCAACGGGAAAATGGTGAATTCATCTTGCCGCCGCAATTGCAACCTGCGGGCCTTACAATGCGTTGCAACGCTATCTTTCGCGAAGGACGCAACCATGACGCTTCAACAGCTTCGTTACCTCATTGCCATTGCCGAATACGGGTCGATCAACGCCGCCGCTCAGAACCTTTACGCGTCGCAGTCGAACCTATCCACCGCCATCAAGGAACTTGAGCAGGAGCTCGGCATCTCCATCTTCACGCGCAGCAACCGCGGTGTGACGTTGACCAACGACGGCACCGAGCTGCTCGGTTACGCACGCCAGGTCATCGAGCAGGCGAACATGCTGGAATCGCACTACGCCAACAAGGAGAAGCCCCAGGCACGCCTGGCGGTGTCCACCCAGCACTACGCCTTCAGCGTGGAGGCCTTCGTGAACGTGGTCGAGCAATGCGAGGGTGATTTCTTCGATTTCACCCTTCGGGAAACCACCACCGCCGAGATCATCGACGATGTGCGGTCGTTCCGCAGCGAAGTGGGCATACTGTACCTGGACGCGTTTAACCAGCGCGTCATGCAGAAGGCCTTCGACGACGCCGATGTGTCGTTCTACCCGCTGTTCGACGCGGGCGTGCATGTGTTCGTGGGCGAGAGCCACCCGCTGGCCGGACGCGACATCATCAAGCCCGAGGAGCTGACCGCGTGGCCTCGCTACAGCTTCGAACAGGGCACCGCGAACTCGTTCTACTACTCCGAGGAGCCGCTCAGCTACGTCGAGCACTCCCGCAACATCCGCATCTCCGACCGCGGCACGCTTTCCAACCTGCTGACCAGCTACAACGGATACACGCTTTCCACGGGCGTGCTTTCGAGCGAGATGCATACGGGCATCGTCAGCATCCCCCTTGATACCGACGAGCGTATGACCGTGGGGTACATCATGCACAACGAACGCAAGCCTTCTGAGCTTTTGAACCGCTACATCAAGGAATTGCACCGCATCATCGGGGAGAGCGAGGGCGTAACCGCTCGATAGCGGCTCTGCGAGAGCATCTCCCTGCGTATGGGGCCGCAGCCAGAGCCGAGCAGCTGGTTCTCGCGGCAATGAAATCGGCGGCCCTGGCCGAGGCGGCCTACACCGACGCAATCGGCGCAATTCCCAGAGGCATTCCGTCCAGGCGATCGGACGAGAGACGAACTTAAGCAAACCAAAGAGGCATCGGCCTTTGCCAATGCCTCTTTTTTCGGCGCACTTCCCGTTCTGGCGGCCGTATGTCCGTCCCGCAAACCAAAAGCGCCCCCGCTTCCGCACCGGGAAACGGGGGCGATTCGAAGCCTTTGCGAGGCTTGGAGTTTAGCTAGACGACAAGCTTAGCGCATGTTGGAGGCGTAAGGAGCCTTGTCCTTGAGCACGACATCGTGCGCGCCGCCCTCGACGATGGAAGTGGAGCTGATGACGGTGAGCTTGGCCTTGTCCTGGAACTCGGGGATGGTGAGCGCACCGCAGTTGCACATGGTGGACTTGATCTTCAACAGCGTGACCGCGATATTGTCCTTAAGCGGGCCGGCGTACGGCACGTAGGAGTCGACGCCCTCCTCGAACGACAGGCTCTTCTTGCCGCCCAGGTCGTAACGGCCCCAGTTGCGGGCACGGGCAGAGCCCTCGCCCCAGTATTCCTTCATGTAAGTGCCGTTGACCATGACCTTGGCCGACGGGGACTCGTCGAAGCGGGCGAAGTAACGGCCCAGCATGACGAAGTCGGCGCCCATGGCCAGCGCCAGGGAGATGTGGTGGTCGTAGACGATGCCGCCGTCGGAGCAGATGGGCACGTAGATGCCGGTTTCCTTGAAGTACTCGTCGCGGGCCTTGGCCACCTCGATGGTTGCCGTGGCCTGGCCGCGGCCGATGCCCTTGGTCTCGCGGGTGATGCAGATGGAACCGCCGCCGATGCCGATCTTCACGAAGTCGGCGCCAGCCTCTGCCAGGAAGCGGAAGCCCTCGCCGTCGACGACGTTGCCTGCGCCGATCTTGACAGAGTCGCCGTAATGCTCGCGAACCCACTCGATGGTCATCTTCTGCCAGTCGGAATAGCCCTCGGAGCTGTCGATGCACAGTACGTCGGCGCCCGCCTCGACCAGCGCCGGCACGCGCTCGGCGTAGTCGCGGGAGTTGATGCCCGCGCCCACGATGTAGCGCTTGTGGCTGTCGAGCATTTCATTGGGGTTGGACTTATGGCTGTCGTAGTCCTTGCGGAACACCATGTAAACCAGATTGCCCTCGGCATCAACCAGCGGCAGGGAGTTCAGCTTGTGATCCCAGATGATGTCGTTGGCGACCTTGAGGGAGGTGTCCTCGGAGGCGGTGACCAGCTTCTCGAGCGGGGTCATGAACTCGGAGACCTTCTCCTCACCGGTCATGCGGGACAGGCGGTAGTCGCGCTCGGTGACGACGCCGAGCAGCTTGCCGTGGGCGGAGCCATCGTCGGTGACGGGCATGGTGGAGTGGCCCGTCTGCTCCTTCAGGGCAACAACCTGGTTAAGCGTCATGTCAGGGGAAAGGTTGGCGTCGGACTCGACGAAGCCGGCCTTGTAGTTCTTCACGCGGGCGACCATGGCAGCTTCCTGCTCGATGGTCTGGTTGCCGTAGATGAAGCTCAGACCGCCCTCGGTTGCCAGGGCGACGGCCATGTTGTCGTCGGACACGGCGGCCATGATGGCGCTGACCATGGGGATATTGAGCGAAAGCGGGCACTCTTCCTGGCCCTTGCGGTACTTGACCAACGGGGTTTTCAGGCTCACCGACGCCGGAACGCACGTAGCAGGCGTATGACCAGGTACCAGAAGATACTCGTTGAACGTACGTGACGGCTCGTCGTAATAATAAGCCATGGGAGACGGCTCCTTCTCTCGCAACGGGATTTTCGTTGCTAGCCATTATAGTCACGCCGACGGCCCGATTGCGAGGGCGGGCCGGCAAATAGCGGAGAATGTGGAGAAACGCACGAAGAACAGCGTCTCGGGCAGCAAAAAGGACCGCCGGTTCCCCAGCGGCCCTACCAGGCGCGATATACGATTTCGAAGCCTTATCAGCCCAGCCCCGCCCATTTCGCGATGATGGGAGCGTAACCCATAGCGAACACGATGAGCATGCCCACGGGGATGACGTAGGTCACGTAGCCGCGCGCCCATCGCGGGAACTTCAGGCCGCTGCCCGTATCGGCCTCCGCCAGGAAGCCTTCCCAGCCCCAGCCGCTTTTGCGCGTGCAGAACAGCACCAGCAGCAAGCCGCCCCATGGCAGGATATTGTTCGACACCAGGAAGTCCTCGATGGCCTGGATGTCGCCGATGCCCGGGACCGTAAAGCCCGCCAGCACGTTGAAGCCCAGGACGCACGGCATGCTGAGCACTGCCAGCAGCACTCCGTTGACCAGGCACGCCTTCTTGCGCGGCGTCCCCCACTGGTCCATGGTGAAGCTCATGATGTTCTCGAACACGGCGATGACGGTGGACAGCGCGGCAAACGTCATGAACACGAAGAACAGCACGGCCCACAGCTGGCCGAACGGCATCTCGTTGAACACGCTGGGCAGCGTGATGAACACCAGGCCCGGGCCCGAACCCGGCTCCACGCCGAACGCGAAGCAGGACGGGAAGATGACCAGACCCGCCATCAGCGCCACGAGCGTATCGAGGCCGGCCACGCGCACCGCCTCGCCCGTGAGCGTGTGGTCCTTGCCGATGTAGCTGCCGAAGATAGACATGCCGCCCATGCCGACCGAGACGGTGAAGAACGCCTGGCCCATGGCCGCGTACACGGCATCGCCGAACGTTGCCAGCTGCTCGGCCAGCGTGGCGCCGGCGAACATCTTGCTGAAATCGGGCATCAGATAGAAGCGCAGGCCCTCGGCCGCGCCCGGCAGCGTGACCGCGCGCACGCACAGGGCCACAAGCACCACGAACAGGGCCATCATCATGACCTTCGTCACGCGCTCCACGCCCTTCTGCACGCCGGCGCGCGTGACGCCCACACCCACGCCCACGATGATGAACATGTACACGGCAAGCTGCACCGGGTCGGCGAGCAGGCCATTGAAGACGTCGGCCACCTGGGAACTTTCCAGCCCCACGAACTCGCCGGAGGCGCTTTTCACCACGAAGGCGAGCATCCAGCCGCCCACGGTGGTGTAGAACATCATGAGCAGGTAGTTGCCGGCAAGGGCCAGCCATTTGAACGTGTGCCACTTCGTGCCCGCCGGCTCAAGAACATCGTAGCTGCGCGCGATGGAGCGCTGGCTTGCGCGGCCGGCGGCGAACTCCATGATGAGGGCCGGAAGCGCGAAGATGGCCAGGAACACCAGGTACATGATCACGAACGCCGCCCCGCCGTATTCTCCCGTGATATAGGGGAAGCGCCATACGTTGCCCAAGCCGATGGCGCAGCCTGCGCTCACCAGAATGAACCCAAGACGGGTTCCAAACTTCTCGCGTTCCATTCGTCCTCCAAACCGCGCGTCGCGGCGCGCGTAACGCAAAAACGCCCGGCGTAGCGATACGCCGGGCGCTCACAATCAACCCTTGCAGTGTAGCGGAAAGCGGGATCTGCCGCCAGAAACGTTACCGAACGCGGTCGCCTTATTCCGACCGCAGGGCCTCGACCGGGTCCTTTCTGCTGGCGGCGCTTGAGGGGATAAGGCCCGCCAGGAACGTGAGCAACACGCTGATGGCCACGAGCACCACCGCCGCCTGCCAGGGCAGGATCGCCACGTTGCGGACGTCGAACAGCGAGTACACGATGGCGTTGGCGGGAATGCAGGCAAGCGCGGTCAACCCGATGCCGATGGCGCCTGCCGTGAAGCCCACGATGACGGTCTCGGCGTTGAACACGCGGCTGATATCGCCTTTGCTAGCGCCGATGGAACGCAGGATGCCGATCTCCTTCTTGCGCTCGAGCACGCTGATATAGGTGATCACCCCGATCATGATGGAGCTGACCACCAACGAGATGGCGACGAACGCCACCAGCACGTAGCTGATCATGTTCACGATGGTGGTGACCGAGCTCATCAGCGCGCCCACGATATCGGTGTAGCTGACAACCTTGCCCTCTTCGCCGTTCGACTCCATGCGGTCGTTGTAGGCGTCGAGGATATCGATGACGCTTTGCTTGCTGGGGAAATCCTTCGGGTAGATGTCGATGCTGGCGGGCTTGGCGTAATCCGCCCAGCCCAGCTTCTTCATGTTGTTGTCGTAGCTGGACTGCTCGGTGGACATGAGGCTTGCCATGAGCTCGGCAAGCTCGTTCTCATCCATGCTCATCTGGAAGGCGTCGGCGAACGCGGATTCGTCGATGCCCATGGCGCTGGACATATTGCCAGCGAGCCTGGTCATATACGAGTTCATCGCGGCGGATACCTGCTGCTGCATCGCGCTTGCGAACCGGGTCATCACCTGCGCCATGGCGCTTTGCATATAGGTTTGCATGGCAGCGCCGAGCTGCGTTTGCAGCTGCGAGGAGATGGCCTGGGTCAGTGCCGGAAGCAGCTGCTGCTGGAGCTGCTGGCCGATCTGCTGCGAAAGCTTATCGCGCAGCTGCTGCTCGATCTGGCTTGACATGCCGCTGAAATCGACGGAGTCGGCGATGATCTGCTGCATGGCGGCCTGCGTGGCGGGATCGGCTAGATATGCCGCCACGGCCGTATCGACGCTGCCCGCATATTCCGGATGCGCCGCCAGCCATGCAGGGTACCCTTGCACGATGCCCATGACGCCGGCGGTGAGCACATCGGTTTTTATGGTGGGCCGCACGCCGTCGAAGCTGATGTCCAGCCCGCTGAAATCAAGATTGAGCTTGCTTACGTCGATGGCGCTCAGGTCGATGCTGATAGAGGATGCATCGAAGACAGGCAAGCTGGAAAGATCCAGGTTCATGCCCGACAAATCCATGCTGGCGCCCAAATCGGCTTCCTGCAGCCCCGCGGCCAGCGCGCTCTCGTCGAACGTGAAGGCGCTCTGCAGCTTCTGCCCGTCGATGGTGAACAGGCTTGACATATCGAAGCCGTTGCCGTTTTTCTGGTCGTTTTCCTCATCGGCGAACGACTTGCCCGTGATCACGTTCGTCGCCGGGTTCGCCTTCTGGTCCTGCACGATCTGGGTGTTCCCCGCCTGGTCGATCAGGTGGTTCACCAAGCTTGAGGGGTAGTACAGCCCCGTCTGCAGGGAGGTGATCTTCGCGCCCTCCTTCGGCTTCACGACGCCCGCGATCTTCAGCGTTTCCCCGTTGTCCACCAGGTTCCTCATGTAGGCATCGTCGCCGGATTTGTCCTTCCACACGCCGTATTCGTCGTCGCGCTGGTAGAAGTCCGCGGCGTTCACCAGCTTGAAGGTGACGCCCATCAGGTCGTTATAGGAAAACGACAGGCTGTCGCTCGGCACATTGACGGCCTCCTCGTTGGCGAAGGCGCGCACCATGCTCTCGAGCTCGGCATGGTCGCGCAAACCCATGGAGTAGAGCATGAAATCGCTCACGCTGCCGCCCGGGGTGAGCACCAGCACGATCTCGTCGTAGTTTTCGGGCCAATGACCTGCCATAACGTCGTATTGGCCCTCGACCATGCCCATGTTGTCGGGCAGCTTGTAGAAGATGTTGGTGCTCATCATCGACGACATGATGCCGTTCGAAGCCGTGGAGGAGCCCAGACCGATGCTGGCGAACGACTTGTCCGGGTTCACCTGATGCGCGCCGCCCGACGTGTCGGAGCCGAAGATCTGCGGCGTGACATTGTAGCCGTACTCGATGGAGCTCACATACGGCTCCACGCCCGATTCGCCCGAGTCGAGGTATTCCTTCAACGACGTAAGGTCGTTGCTGCCGATGCTGTCGAAGGTGCTCGCGATCATCTTCGACTCGTGCACGGGCTTACCCGAATCGTCATCGGATGCGTCATCCTGGGCCTTCTCCGCCGACGAGCCTTCCGAACCGCTGCCGAGCCCCATCATGCTGGTCATGTCGAACCCTTGGTCCTGGATCTGCAACGGGTATTCGGAAAGCGTCTCCTCTTCCACATTGGCGATGTAGCTGTTCACGCCGTTGGCCAGCGACAAGATGGCGGCAATGCCGATGATGCCGATGCTGCCCGCGAACGCCGTCATGAGCGTGCGGCCCTTCTTCGTGAGCAGGTTTTTGAACGACAGGGAAAGCGCCGTGAGGAACGACATGCTGGTGCGGCGAGCTTGCTTCGCGGCGCGGCGCGGGCTATTCTCGGCCGCCGGGTCGAACGGGCGGGTATCGTCGCGGATGACGCCGTCTGCCAAGGTGACGATGCGCGTAGCGTAGCGCTGCGCCAGCTCGGGGTTATGCGTGACCATAATGACCAGACGATCGTCCGCAATCTCAGTGAGCAGATCCATGATTTGCACGCTGGTCTTGGAATCGAGCGCGCCCGTAGGCTCGTCTGCCAGCAAGATCTCGGGGTCGTTGATGAGCGCACGGGCGATGGCGACGCGCTGCATCTGGCCGCCGGAGAGCTGGCTAGGCTTCTTGTTGACATGCTCTGCAAGCCCCACGCGGCCGAGCGCCTCGACGGCGCACTGACGACGCTCGGCACGGGACACGCCGGAAAGCGTGAGGGCCAGCTCGACGTTTTCCAGAATGGTCTGATGTGGGATAAGGTTGTAGGCTTGGAACACGAAGCCGATGCGGTTGTTGCGATATGCGTCCCAATCGCGATCTTTGTACTCGCTTGTGGACACGCCGTCGATGAGCAGGTTTCCGTCGTCGTAATGATCAAGGCCGCCGATGATGTTGAGCATGGTGGTCTTGCCCGAGCCCGAAGGGCCCAGCACCGCCACGAACTCGTTGTCGCGGAAGGCCACCGACACATGATCGAGCGCGGTTTGCGTGAAGTCCGCGGTGGTGTAGGACTTGCACACGTTTATCAGTTGCAGCATGCAGCCGCCTTTCGAATTTGAAGACAATCGCTATGATTATCCCCCCGCCGCGCGCCCCATCCGCCCCGTTTTCGCGAAATGCGTGGAATCCGTTACCTTCTCCGCAAACCGCAATCGTCGCCGGCGCAGTTGTCGGCTTTCCCGGTTGCGCCCCTTCCCCTCCTAGCATGCCCGCGACTGTTGGCGTACTATCGTCTGCGAGCAACGATCCCCGAATGCAAGGAGCGTATATGGAACGCGAATCCGCGTGGAAACGCTACGATGAGGACCAGCTGGCCGAGCTCGAGCAGCTCGCCGCCGGCTACATCGACTTCATCTCCGAGAACAAGACCGAGCGCGAGTTCTCCGCCGCAGCCATCCGCAGCGCCGAGGCCGCCGGCTACGAAAACCTTGACACCGCCATCTCCGCAGGCCGCAAGCTTGCCCCCGGCGACAAGGTGTGGGCAACCATGCGCAACAAGGCCGTCATCCTGGTGCAGCTGGGCGCCCGCCCGCTGACCGACGGCATGAACATCCTTGGTGCGCACATCGACAGCCCGCGCCTGGACGTCAAGCAGAACCCGCTGTACGAGTCCAGCGAGCTTGCCTTCATGGACACCCATTACTACGGCGGCATCAAGCACTACCAATGGGTCACCGTCCCGCTGGCGCTGCACGGCGTGATCGCCAAGAAGGACGGCAGCGTGGTGGACGTGAAGATCGGCGAGGACGCCGACGATCCCGTCTTCTGCATCTCCGACCTGCTCATCCACCTGGCGAACCAGCAGATGGGCAAGAAGGCCAACGAGGTCGTGGAAGGCGAGGCGCTTGACATCCTGGTCGGCAACCGCCCGCTGGTGATGCGCGACGAGGATGGCGAGGCCAAGGAGCAGAAGGACCCCGTGAAGGCTTTCGCTCTGAAGCTGCTTGCCGACAAATACGGCATCGAGGAAGAGGACTTCCTGTCCGCCGAGCTTGAGGTCGTTCCCGCCGGCCGTGCCCGCGACCTAGGCTTCGACCGTAGCATGGTGCTGGGTTACGGGCAGGACGACAGCGTATGCGCCTACACCTCGCTGGTGGCGCAGCTAGCCGTTGCCGGCGAGGAGCTCGACCGCGCCGCCGTGTGCGTGCTCGTGGACAAGGAGGAGATCGGCAGCGTGGGCGCCACGGGCATGGCCTCGCAGTTCTTCGAGAACACCATCGCCGAGATCATGGAACTTGCCGGCGAGGGCGGCATGCTGCCGCTGCGCCGCGCGCTGGCCGCTTCCGCCATGCTCTCCTCCGACGTCTCCGCAGGCTTCGACCCCGCCTACGCCAACGTGTTCGAGGCGAAGAACAGCGCATACCTGGGCCACGGCCTGGTGTTCAACAAGTACACGGGGGCGCGCGGCAAGTCGGGCAGCAACGATGCCCGCGCCGAGTACATGGCGCGCATCCGCAAGATCATGGACGACGCCGGCGTGCAGTTCCAAACCTGCGAGCTGGGCAAGGTCGACGCCGGCGGCGGCGGGACCATCGCGTACATCCCCGCCAAGTACGGCATGGACGTCATCGACTCCGGCGTGGCGGTGCTTTCCATGCACAGCCCCTGGGAGGCCACCAGCAAGGCCGACATCTACGAGGCCGAACGCGGATACGAGGCGTTCCTGCGCGCATAACGGGCAGCGGGCGCGGGAACGAAGACCGCTCCCGCACGCAACCTCGGAAAACCGTCGACAGACAGCAAGAAGCGCCGCGGCTTGAAGTCGCGGCGCTTCTGTATTCGCTAGTTTGTCGCGAGCCGGATGCGCATCTGCGCATCCGCCGTTTAGAACTCGAGGCCCTCCAGGCGCTTGAACACCTCGTCCTTGCGGGTCAGGAAGTCCCACGGATCGAAGATCTCGTCGAGCGTCTCCTTGGACAGCTTGGCCTCGGGATCGGCCTCCAAACGCTCGCGATACGTGGGTCCGTCGATAGCGTTCTGAATGTCCTCCCACACGGCCATGGCGTTGCGCTGCACGATGACGTACGCCTCCTCGCGGGTGATACCCGTGTTCACCAGGGCCAGCAGCACCTTGCTGGAGAAGATGAGGCCCTTGGTGCGCCACACGTTGTGCTCCATCTTCGCCGGATAGGTTTGCAGGCCGTCCAAGATCCACTGCATCTTGGCGAACATGTAGTCCAGCGCGATGAAGCTGTCGGCCAGCGCCACGCGCTCGGTGCCGGAGTGGCTGATGTCGCGCTCGAACCACAGCGCCACGTTATCGAGCGCTACCTGGGCGTTCGCCTTCACACAGCGCGCAAGGCCGCACACGCGCTCGGCCGTGATGGGGTTGCGCTTGTGGGGCATTGCCGACGAGCCCTTCTGGCCCTTCTTGAACGGCTCCTCCGCCTCGATGACGTCGGTCTGCTGCAGCAGGCGCACCTGCATGGCGATGGACTCCAGCGTTGCGGCGGCGCAGGCGAGCGCGCACATGACCTGGGCATGGCGGTCGCGCGCCAGCACTTGGGTGGACAGCGGGTCGGGCGTCAGGCCCAGCTTCTCGCAGACGTACTTCTCAACGTAGGGGTCGATGCTGGAGTACGTGCCCACCGCGCCGGAGATGGCACCGGTTGCGGCGACCTCGCGAGCCTGCTCCAAGCGGGTCTGCGCGCGCTTGAGCGCCCAAGCCCAGCTGCCGAACTTCATGCCGAACGTCATGGGCTCGGCGTGGATGCCGTGCGTGCGGCC
>URQU01000043.1 GCA_900550055.1 uncultured Coriobacteriaceae bacterium
TGGTCGCCCTCGTTGAAGTTCTGGGCGCCGCAGACGATCTGCAGCGGCTCGGGGTTGCCTTCTTTGTCGACGTTGAGCCCGCCCACGTCGACCGAGCACACCCACATGTGATCGGAGTCGGGATGATGCTCCTTTTTGAGCACCTTGGCGGTTACCACATGGTCGAACGCGGCGCCAAGCGTCTCAACGCCCTCCACGCCCGTTCCCGTAAGGTCGAGTTTGTCGCAGAACGCCTTGATGTCCGTAGGGACCTCAACGTATTCGTTCAGCCATTTCAGCGATACTTTCATGACATTCTCTTTCTATGACATCGGCCAAGGCCGATGAAAATCAGTGGGACGGCCGAGCTTGCCGAGATCGGCCTGGATGGCGAAGCGCCGTATCAAACGCATCCGGCCAAGCCGAGCACGGCCATCGCCCGTGCGTCGAAAGCGGAAAACCCGAGCTAGGTTCCGCCGATCCGCGCCGCCGAGCGACCTCGCCGCCGTCGAGCAAACGGGGCTAGAACTGGCGAAGGAAACGCATATCGCCCTCGAGCAGCATGCGCAGGTCGGGGACGTTGTACTTCAAGCACGCAACGCGCTCGACGCCCACGCCGAACGCGAAGCCCGAATACTCCTCCGGGTCGATGCCCGACATGCTGAGCACGTTGGGGTCGACCATGCCGCAGCCCAAGATTTCCAGCCAGCCCGTGCCCTTGCACATGCGGCAGCGCTCGCCGTCGTGCAGATGACCCGTGCCGCCGCACACGCCGCAGCTGACGTCGGCCTCGGCGGAAGGCTCGGTGAACGGGAAGTAGTGGGCGCGGAAACGCGTCTTGCGATCGGGGCCGAACATCTGCTTGCAGAAGTAGTCGAGCGTGCCCTTCAGGTCGCCGAACGAGATGCCCTTGTCGACGACCAGGCCTTCGATCTGCGTGAACTGCGGCAGATGACTGGGGTCGGCGACATCGCGGCGATACACCTTGCCCGGGGCGATGATGTAGATGGGCGGCTTCTGCTGCTCCATGACGTGCACCTGCACGCCAGAGGTCTGCGTGCGCAGCAGCACTTTGGACTCGCCGCGCACCGCGGACTCCTCGCCGGAGCGGTCGACCACGTAGAAGGTGTCCTGCATGCTGCGGCTGGGGTGGTCTGCCGGGGCGTTGAGCGCTTCGAAGTTATAGTAGTCGGTTTCCACCTCGGGACCTTGAGCCACGGTGTAGCCCAAGCCCAGGAAGATCTCGGAGACCTGGTCGGTAATTGCGTTGATGAGGTGGCGCGTGCCCACCTGCTGGCCGCGGCCGGGCAGCGTGACGTCGACGGCCGCCGCATCGATAGCCGCCTCAAGCTCCTTGGCGGCAAGCGCGCGCTTGCGCTCCTCGAGCGCCGTCTCGACGGCGCCGCGCACCTCGTTCACCGCTTTGCCCACGGCGGCGCGCTCTTCCTTCGCCACCTGGCCCATGCCGCGCAGGTAGCCCGTCAGCGTGCCGGCCTTGCCCAGCACCGCCACGCGCACCTCCTCGAGCGCGGAAGTGTCCGCAGCCTGTTCGATGGCGGCCAGCGTGCTCGTGCGCAACGCCGACAGCTCGTCCACGATTGCCATGTGTCCGATCCTTTCCATATTTGCCGACGGCCGCCGTATGCGGCCAACAAAAAAGAGCCCTCTTCGCCTTTGGCCTGGGATTTACCCAGTCCAAGGACGAGAGAAGGCTCTCGCGGTACCACCTTGGTTGACGGACGCGCACCTGCGCGAACCGCCCGCTTCATTCGCCCCGATAACGGAGGGCTGCCGCCACGGCCTACTAAAACGTCCGCGCTTGCCGCGCCCCGCTTTCAGTCATGATGCTCGGAAGGGAATCGGTGCGCCTGCCGCCCGGGTCCTTTCAGCCGATGAGACCCGTCTCTGCCGACCGCGATGATGCGCGCCGCTGTCTTCGTCTATGCATGTGTCTACGGAGTATACCGCAAACACGAACGATTCGTCGGGTTTTCCATAGGGCGCGCACCCGAAACGGAAAGACCGAAGCCTCGCGGAAACGAGCCGACGCCGTCAGGCATCGCGACGCTCCCCAACAAGCAGCCCCGCATCGCGTCCCCACAATCGGCCTGCATCGCATCCGCAAAGCGATTCCGAATCACGAGCTGACCGATGACCGCGTCGAGCCGGTCTTGGCAGCAAAGAACCAAGCCATGGATCGAGCGCCACACAACCCCCGCAAAGCAGTAGTACCATGGGATCCTGATTGAAAACGAGAAGGAGCCCTTTCATGACAACTCCCGTCATCCGTCTTGCGACCAGCGCCGACTCCGACGCCATCTTGAGCATCTACGCGCCCTACATAGACACGTCCATAACGTTCGAGGAAGAAGTGCCCGCGCGCGAGGCCTTTCAAGCCCGTACGGACGGCGTGCTTGCCGCCCACCCTTACCTGGTTGCCGAGCTTGACGGCACGGTGGTGGGCTACGCTTACGCCCACGAGCTGCGAGAGCGCGGCGCATACCGATGGAACTCCGAGCTTTCCGTGTATCTTTCGCCCACCGCGCAGGGCCATGGGCTGGGCGCCGTGCTGTACCGCACGCTCATCGACTTGTGCGCCGCGCAGGGCATCAAAGCGGTATATGGCATTGTGACCAGCCCGAACGAACCCAGCCGACGCCTGCACGAAAACCTCGGGTTCGAGGTGATGGGTCATCAGCGCCATGCCGGTTTCAAAAGCGGGCAATGGCATGACGTCACCTGGTACATGAAGTTCCTAACCGACCGATTCGAGGACGATCCCGCTTCCCCGATACCCTTCCCGCTACTGTGCGACCAGCAGCCGCAAACAGTGAAGGACATCCTTGATCGGGCGAACTTATCCCTACGATAAGGCGCGATGACGCAAACGCAACGTCACCGCCTACGATGCCCTCTCCCGTTTGCAAAGCCATGCGGAGAACGGGAAACCGTTAGGTAACGCCCGCCAGCACGCACTCCCTCGCGTAAGGAAAGAGCATACAGTGGACATCGCGCCCCGCAAGGCAGCAAACTCACCTTGCGGGGCGCGATACGCCGCACCACCGAAACGTTAGGCACCTCTATGAAAAACTTCTTCCAGCGATTAGCTCAACGCACCGCCGTATGGATGCAAGGCCGCTACGGCAACGACGACCTTGGCAACGCGCTGGTGGCGCTGGGCATCATCACCATGTTAGCCTCCATCCTCCCGCGCTGCGGATGGCTTTCCTATGTCGCGCTTGCGGCGATGGCGCTGGCCATTTGGCGCACCTGCTCGAAGAACATCGGGAAACGCCGCCAGGAAAACCAGAAGTATTTGCGCCTGTCCGCCAAACCGCGCCGCAGCTACGAGCTTGCAAAGAAGAAATGGTCCAACCGCAAGACCGCCAAGTACTTCCGCTGCAAACACTGCGGACAGGAGCTTTCCGTGCCCCGCGGGAAAGGCACAATGCGCGTGGTATGCCCGAAATGCAAGACGGAAACGAAGATGAAGTCGTAGCAAGCGGCATTTTGCCGAAAATCAAAACCGGGAATGCGATGAAATAGCGCCTTTTCAGGCGCTATTTCATCGCATTCCCGACGCTCGAACACCCAGCGCCCCCCAACGCGCACATTGATACGCATTCGCACGCAACAAGGGGCCGCACATCTCTCGCATATGGCATCGAAGGCGCTACCTTCGCCTTCGCAGGATGTCCGTAACCACCAAGACGGACAGCACGAATGCACCCAGATACCCGAAGAAGGACAGTGCGGGAACCCCAAGAACGCGTGGCTCCATAGTGGACAAGGCGACCATGGACGAGCCGATGAACAGACCGGCTATGATAATGCCCAGCGACAACCTGTTGATGATGACCGAAAGGCTGCGCATAGGCGCCTCGGAGCCCAAAACCTCCATGTTCACCTTCACCTGCCCGCGCGTAAGCATATGCAGCGCCTGGCCGGCATACTTCGCCGTATCCAGCGAGCCCGAGCCCGCGGCGCGCAGCGCCAGCGCCAATTCCTGCATAGCGCCTATCAGCTCGGCTTTCGTATCCTTTGTGCGCCGAATATGCGCGTTGATGATGGACACCATGTTCTCATTGGGAATGAGCGGCATAACGGTGCCCTCAAGCGTGACGATGCCGCGCGACACGCTGGTGATGGACGGCGGCAGCGTGACCTTGCATTGACGCGTAAGGTTCAAGATATCCGAGAGCAGCTGCCCGACATCGATGGCGCTGACATCGCATGAGCCGTAGTCCTTCAGCAGCAAATCAAGATCGGCCAGAAAACGCGTATGGTCGATGGCGTTATTGTCGCGCTGGATGGCAAACGCCAGCAGCGCATCTTTAAGCTCCGAGGCGCTTTGCATCCCCACGGCGTTGATGATGGCGCCGAACCCCGCGCGGTCGCGCGGGGATAAGCGGCCCATCATGCCAAGGTCGATGTAGACGATCTTCCCATCGCGCACCAACATGTTGCCCGGATGCGGATCGGCATGGAAAAAGCCGAAATCTAACACCTGCGTGGCGTAGTTGTCCAAGATCTTCTCGCCGATCTCTTGCAGATCGTATCCTGCATCGCGCAGCTTCTCGAAGTCGTCGATTGGAACGCCGTCGACGTACTCCATGACCAGGATGCTCTCACGGCACAGTTCCGGATACACCTTCGGACATGCGATGAAGGCCACATCCTTGTTCAGCAACGCGAACTCCTGCAGATTGGCCGCTTCCCGCTTGAAATCCGTTTCCTCGAGAAACGTTGCCCACAGCTCCTCGACCACATCGCGCAAATCAAGCATCTGCCCGTCTTTGATGAAACGAGACGCCTGCCGAGCCACGATGCGCATGATATCGATATCCTGCGCCATGGTGGCGCGTACCCCCGGTCGCTGAATCTTCACCGCCACCACGCTGCCATCGGCAAGGCGCGCCTTATGCACCTGCGCTAAGGAAGCGCTTCCAAGCGGCTTGGGATCGATCTCGGCGAACAGCTTTTCGCGTTCGTCCCCGTAGATAGCGTCCATGGCCGCAAGCATCTCATCGAACGGAAGCGGCTTCGACCTTGCCTGCAGCTTCTTAAGCTCATCGCAATAGGCCTTGGGCAAGATCTCCGAACGGGTTGAAAGCGTCTGCCCGATCTTCACGAAGCTGGGGCCCAGGCCCTCCAGCATGCTGCGGAAGGATTCGGGCGTGAACCCCTTCGTGAAATGGTGCTTCTGCATGATGGTGTATATCTCGCGCAGCCTTTGCGTGCGCGTTTTGCGCGTGAGGTTGAACTGCCCCTCGGGGTCTACCTCGGAACCCGATGAGAAGAAGTATTTCAACAGCGTGTTGTCGGCCATGAAAGCACGCGACCCCTATTGCTCGGCGGATGCTTCAGCCTGCTCGGAAGAGTCCTGGGAGCCATCGGCTTGCGGCTGCTCCTGCACAGGCTGCGCCGCCGGGCGCGCCGCGATCTCTGCCGCCTTCGCGGCGAAGGCCTCGCGCTCCTCGGGGGTCATAACCGACATGCGCGCCTCGAGCGCATCGAAACGTGCCGACTCCGCGGCGTTCGGCGCCTTGTGCGCAAGCTCGGTGTTGATCTGCTTGCCCTGCTCAACGGTAAGCTCGCCTTTCGCGATAAGCGTGCTTACCAGATTCGTCGCCTTCTCGCCCGTGATGGCCATAGCCCCCACGCCAGCCAGGAAGATGTCCTTGAAACCATCGCCGATCGTTGCCATATCTGATTCCCCTTTCGATACGCTCGCACATTCGGCAAGCCCCTTACGATACCTATAATGCTACACGCCCGACCGTCCGGGCGACCTCAAGTGCGAAGTTGAAGCCGAAACGATACCTTACGCTGCTCGGCGGTCATGCCGACCGAGCTGCGCCATGCCGGTCCCCGCGCAAAAAGGAGCTTCACGGCCTTCCCTTTCGCCTTGCCGGATGCAGCATGTGCCCTTGCGGCTACAATGCTCACTTGTTGGGGGACCTCCCCCAGGCGCATATCATCCCAACTTGCCGGACTCGTACGTGCGGACAACCCATCCGCATCGTCGCGGCGCGAGACCATCGCCGCCGCTTGCCAAAACCGCTGCATCCCACAAAGGAGCATCATATGGTGAACCCGAAGTATAAAGCACTGCTGCGCGTTGCCGAGACCGGCAGCTTCACGCAAGCGGCAAACGATCTTGGCTACTCGCAATCAGGCATCAGCGGCATGATATCTTCCTTGGAAAAGGAGATGGGCGTGCAATTGGTCATACGTGATTACGGGGAAGCCCACCTGTCAGCCGAAGGCGAGGACCTGCTGCCGTGGATCTCCAACGTTTGCAACGGCGAACGGCAGCTGGCAAGCCGGATAGCCGAGCTGAGGCGCCTGGATCGCGGCGCGGTGCGCGTCGCTGCGCCCACCAGCATCTCCACCCATTGGTTTCCCGGCATGGTGAAGACCTTTGAGCGGAAATGCCCCGGCGTGGAGCTGCATCTGATGTGCATTGACGACGAAGCAGAACTTGAGCGCGCCCTATGGCACGGGGATGCTGATTGCGGGTTTTTGGTCGCGCCCGCGAAACGGGCGCTTAAATCCATCCCCTTGCATGACGACCCGATCATGGTGCTGCTGCCGCCAGACCATGCGCTTGGGCATGCCGACCACGTTCCTACGCGAACGCTTGCCGAGGAGCCTTTCATCCAACCGCGAAGCAGATCGATACGGGAAGCGGAAGCGCTGCTGCGCAACAGCGGGGCGAAACCGCACGTGCGTTTCGCCGTCGATAGCGATTACAACGTCATGAACATGGTGAGCAAGGGGCTTGGCTTCAGCATACTGCCGGGATTGCTGCTCGAAGACGCCACGCTCCCCTTGACCGTGCTCCCGCCGCAACTGAAGATGCGGCGGGAGATATCCATCGCCATGCGGTCTGCGGACACCGCCTCGGCCGCCACACGGGCGTTCGTGCAAACCGTGCGCACCTGGGTGGCGCAGCGCTACGAAGAGCGCCGAGGGTAAGCGGGCGACCCGCCTAGCCGCGAACCGCCCCAAACGCCCGCGGGCGCAGCAGCCTGTCGAGCGCAAGCCAACCCGAACAACCGCGGGACCGCAGCCAGCCGAACGCAAGCCCCCAATACAACCGAAACGGGCCCGGCATCTGCCGGGCCCGTAGGGGATACGCGTTCGCGAAAGCGCTATTCGGCCTTCCCGGAGAACAGACCGGCGAAGGCGTTCAGGTTATTGCCCCAACGGCGCTGGGCGCCCTTGGCGAAACTCAAAGCCTCAGCTAAACCCTCCAGCGAGATATCGCGGCGCTCTCCCGTGGCACGGCGCTTGATCTCAACCTTGCCCTCGGTCAAGCCGCGCTTGCCCATGACGATCTGCAGCGGCCAGCCCATCAGGTCGGCCTCGGCGAACTTAACGCCCGCGCGCTCCTTGCGGTCGTCGATAACCACTTCCAAGCCCAAACCGGCCAGTTCCTCGGCCAGCTTCTCGGCAGCAGGCTGCACCAGGTCATCGCCAGTAGCGAGCGGAAGGATGCACACGTGTGCCGGCGCCACGGACATCGGCCAGATCATACCGTTCTCATCGTTGTGCTGCTCGATGATGGCGGCCAAGGTGCGGGACACGCCCACGCCGTAGCAACCCATGATGAACGGCTGCTCCTTGCCGTCCTTGTTCATGAAGGTGGCGTTCATGGCGCGAGAGTACTTGTCGCCGAGCTGGAACACCTGCGCAACCTCGATGCCGCGCGCGCCCTTGAGCTCCATACCGCACTTCGGGCAGCAGTCGCCGGGCTTGACGGTGATGATGTCGGCCCACTGGTCGACCTTGAAGTCCTTGCCAAGCTGCGCGCCCACGTAGTGATAACCGTCCTCGTTTGCGCCGACGACCCACTTCGGCACCGCCTTCAAGCTGTTGGCCGCGATGACGAAGGCATTCTCGGGCAGGCCGACCGGGCCCATGGAGCCCTTGTGCAGGCCGTAGGCCTCCATGTCCTCGTCGGTGAGGATGGTGAAGCCGCCGGCAGCGCGAGCGGCCTTCTCCTCGTTCACCTCATGGTCACCGGGGACGAACAGCACGACGAGCTTGCCCTCGTCGTTCTTGCCGGAAAGCGCCTTTACCGTGGAGGATTCGGGGATACCCAGGAACTCGGCGAGCTCGGCGATGGTATGCACGCCGGGCGTGGCCACCTTCTCCATCTCGGGCACGTCGTAGACCGTGGGGCGCGCCAGGCCCTCGCCCACCTCATCGCTTGCGGCGTAGCCGCAATCGCAGTACACCAGCGCGGACTCGCCCGCCTCGGCGAGCGCGTGGAACTCGCAGGTGACCGCGCCGCCGATCTGACCGGCATCGGCCTGCACGGGGCGGAACTCAAGGCCGCAACGCGCGCAGATGCGCTCGTAGGCCGCGTACATCCTGTCGTATTCCTCCTGCAGCGACTCCTGCGTGTCATGGAAGCTGTAGCCGTCCTTCATGACGAACTCGCGGCTGCGCAGAAGACCGAAGCGCGGGCGGATCTCGTCGCGGAACTTCGTCTGGATCTGGTACATGTTCAGCGGCAGCTGCTTGTAAGAGCGCAGCTCGGCGCGCACGAGCGCGGTGATGAGCTCCTCATGAGTGGGGCCGAGGCAGAACTCATGGTCGTGACGGTCGTTGAGGCGCATGCGCTCGGGGCCGTATGCGTCGGCGCGGCCGGATTCCTGCCACAGCCCCTCGGGCTGGAGCATGGGCATGCGGATCTCCTGGGCGCCGCATGCGTCCATCTCCTCGCGCACGATGTTCTCGATCTTGGTCAGCACGCGCTTGCCCAGGGGCAAAAACGTGTAAATGCCGGCAGCGGTCTTGCGGATGAAGCCGGCGCGCAGCAGCAGCTTGTGGCTGGCGATCTCGGCATCGGTGGGATCTTCCTTGAGCGTGGGAGCGTACAGGGTGCTCATGCGCGTGATGTTGGCGTTGTTCATTTACAGGTCCTTTATCTCTTCCAGTAAAGCGTCGACGATGGCGCCTTCTTCCACTTTTCGAACGGTTTGGCCGTGGCGGAACACCACGCCCACGCCCTTGCCGCAGGCCACGCCGATATCGGCATCGGCGGCCTCGCCCGGCCCGTTGACGACGCAGCCCATGACGGCCACCTTCAACGGCTTGTCCAAGCAGGCGATGCGCCGCTCCACTTCCTGCGCCAGCCCGATCAGGTCGACCTGGCACCTACCGCATGTGGGGCAGCTGATCAGCTCGGGATTTCGGCGACGCAGGTCCAGTGCGCCAAGCAGCGCCCAGCAGGCGCGCATTTCCGTGACCGGGTCGTCGGTGAGCGAGATGCGCATGGTGTCGCCGATACCCTGTTCGAGCAGGATACCCAAGCCGGAGGCGCTTTTGATGACGCCTTGGAACGTGGTGCCCGCCTCGGTGACGCCGATATGCAGCGGGATGTGCGGGATATCGCGCGCCAGCTGGCGGTACGTGCGCACTGTGGTCATGACGTCATGGGCCTTCGCGCTGACCACCAGGTCGTGGAAGCCGCGGCCCTCGCAGTATTCCACGTACTGGCGTGCGGAGGCGGCCAGCTTCTCGGGAAGCGAAAGATCGCTGCGCTCGGCCAGGGCCTGGTCAAGCGAGCCGGCGTTCACGCCGATGCGGATGGGGATGCCTGCCTGCCCGGCGGCGTCGAGCACGGCATCGGTTTTCCCCAAGCCGCCGATGTTGCCGGGATTGATGCGCAGCTTCGCCGCGCCGCGGCGCGCCGCCTCGATGGCAATGGTCGCGTCGAAGTGCACGTCGGCCACGACGGGCAAAGGCGATGCCTCGCACACGGCCTGGAACGTGTCCAGGCAGCTGCGGCGCGGGATGGCCATGCGCACGACCTCGCAGCCGGCATCGGCCAGCTGCTGGATCTGCGCGAGGTTGGCCTGCGCATCATCGGCCGGGGCGTTGAGCATGGACTGCACCACCACGGGAGCGCCACCGCCAAGCGCCACGTTGCCCACGTGCACCTGGCGCGTTTTCTGATTGGGACGCATAGCGTCCTGCGGCAACGGGCAGGCCGCGGCCCCCGAAGGAGCCGCGGCGCACGCGTTGCCCATGTTCTCGTTAGTTTCCATAGCGGCTATTCTACCAGCGTAGCGCCCCTCGTTGGCGAAACGTATACAAGCAACAGGCGAAGAAAAAGCCGGCAAGGGGGGCGAGCACCCTGCCGGCTTACGCGATACACGGGATGGAAGTGTAGCCTCCTATTGCCCGAAGAACGTCCCCGAGATGATGCGCTGCACATCCTGATTGACCATGACCAGGAAAAACATCAGGAACAATGCCATGCCGGCGGCGCTCATGGCGTTCATGGCGCGCATGGAGACCACCTTGTTCGACAGCTTCTGGAACACCTCGACGACGAAGCGGCCGCCGTCGAGCGGCGGGATGGGCAGCAGGTTCATGATGCCCAGCGATACCGAGATCATGGCCATGAACTGCATGAACGGCACCAAGCCCGCATCGGCGAACTGCTTCGACATCACGGCGATGCCCACCACCGAAGACGAATCCGACACCGTTTGCGCCGCTGTTGCCGGGTTGAACAGGCCTGCAACCGCCTGCACGACCATGCCGATATAGGTGAAGCCCGCCACGATGGCGCGGCCCGGGTCCACCGTCATGTGCGTCACCTCGCCCGATTGCATCCGTACATCGAAGCCGATGACGCTGAACAGCACCACGAACACCAACATGGCGAACAGCAGGTTGACCGCAATGCCGGCCAGCAGGATGACCGAGCGCTTCCAAAACGGAAGGCTGCGATATTGCTGCCGATACTCGCTCTCGAACAGCGCATGGGCATCCTCGACCGGGCGCGCCTGCCCTTCGGCATAGCGCTGCGGCGCCGGCTTGCCTGCCTGAACCGCCGCCCGGACCTGTTTCTTGGAGGGGATGACCTCTGCGGCGCGATACGTGTTGTACTCGTCCTTCTTCGTGGGACCCGTGCAGCTTCCCCAGTCCACCAGCTCATCGAGCGCCTTGAGCGCATCCTCATCGGAGATGCCGCAATCGCGCGCGATATCCTCCATGTTCGCCGTACCTCGACGGTACAGCGCCGCCAGCACCGGCTCCAGATTCGGGCTCATCTCGCCCGGCTCCATACCGCACACGCGTGCATAACCGCCCAGCAAAAAGGGCGTGACGCCGAACTTCGTGCCCCATTTCTTGAAGCCGATGTTGGGGCCCGGCATGCCCAGCATGAACTCGGTGACGCGCACGCCGAAGGCGCGCGACGCCAGATAGTGGCCGCCTTCGTGGATGACAACCAAGATGCCCAGCACGATGGTGCAGTACAAGATCATGAGGATGACGTTCAACAACGGGCTCCTTGCCTTAGCTGCGGACATACGACGAAGCGGGACTTCACTTGACGCCCCGCGCATTGGAATCCGTCTCATTATAAAAAGAGGTTCCGCCCCGTTACCGAAGCGGAACCATAACCACACGATGCACGCGATTGGAAATGGGCATGGAAGCCTGAAGGCAAATCGCTAGCGCACCGACTTGCGGGCGGTTTCGCGGGCCCATGCGTCAAGCGCCTGCAGCTGCTCGAGGCTTTCCACCTTCTGCACGCCCTCGCGCTCGTGCGCGTCCATGACGGTCTCCACGCACTCGGCGATGCCCAGGTAGCTGCCCTGCTCCGCCAAAAATGCCGCCACCGCCACCTCGTTGGCGGCGTTCATGACGCACGGTAGCGTTCCGCCAACGCCGCCGGCGTGACGGGCAAGTTCCAGGCAACGGAACGTGTCGGTATCGGCCGGAGCGAACTCCAGGCTTCCCAGCTTGGTGAAATCCAAAGGCTCGACGGGCGCCTCCCAACGCTGCGGATAGCTGAGCGCGAACTGGATGGGGATGCGCATATCGGTGGTGCCCAGATGCGCCTTGACGCTGCCATCGGTGAACTCCACCATGGAGTGGATGGCGCTTTGCGGCTGGACCACCACGCTGATCTTGTCGTAGGGCATGTTGAACAGATGATGCGCCTCGATGACCTCCAAGCCCTTGTTCATAAGCGTGGACGAATCGATGGATATCTTCGCGCCCATGCTCCACGTGGGATGGTTCAGCGCCTGAGCAGGGGTGATGTCCTCAAGATCGGAACGCTTCCTACCGCGGAAGGGGCCGCCTGAAGCCGTAACCCACAAGCGGGAGACCTCTCGCTCGGATTCGCCCAGCAGGCATTGGTAAATGGCGCCGTGCTCGGAGTCGATGGGCATGAGGGCGCCGGCCGGGCCAACCGCAGGTGCCGTGCCCGCCGCGCGGCGTTGCGCATCCACCTGCGCCGCCAGCGGCATGATCAGATCGCCGCCCACCACCAGGCTTTCCTTGTTCGCCAACGCAAGGACCTTGCCCGCACGCAGCGTTTCATAGCTTGCACGCAAACCGGCGGCGCCCACCAACGCATTGACCACCGCATCCGCCTCGGGCAGACGCACCAGGTCCACCACGGCGTCCATGCCGAAGCCCCACACGCCCTGGGCGCCGGCCTGCTCGCGCACCTCGGACGCGATCGGCTGGTCTGCCAAGCGCTCGTCGCCCACAGCAAGATTGTGCACGTTATGGGCACGCGCCTGTATGAGCATGTCGCTCACGCGCGAGTTCACCGCCAAGCCGACGATCTCCAGCTCGTCGGAATGCTGCCGAACCACGTCGACCGTTTGCGTTCCAATGGAGCCCGTAGATCCGAGAACAACGATGCGTTTCATGAAAGCCTCCGAATCATCTGCGAAAACAACTCGAGCCAACGCCGCAAGAACGTTGGCTCGTCCGATTTACCAGCTAAAGGGGATGCATCCGCCCGCCACCAGCAGGATGGCCGAGGCGACCGCCACTAAAAACAGGCTGTCGCAACGGTCGAGCAGGCCGCCATGGCCCGGCAGCAGCTTGCCGGAATCCTTGAAGCCCACGTTGCGCTTGATGCGGCTTTCCGCCAAATCGCCCAGCACGCCGCACAGGCCGCTGATCACGCCGAACGCCATTGCCATGGGAATGCTCAGGTTAAGCCCGGGGATAAGCGTGAACAGGCACCAAAACAGCGCCGACCCCACCAAACCTGCGAAAAAGCCCTCCCAGCTTTTCTTCGGCGACACGCGCGGCGCCAGCTTATGCTTGCCGAACTTGCTGCCGACCAAGTAGGCGAAAGAGTCATTCGCCCACACGCTGAAGAAGATGCCGAGCACCAGCACGCCGCCCCACGGATGCGGCAGCGCCTGGCGAACCACCACCAAGCCGGAAAGCAGC
>URQU01000044.1 GCA_900550055.1 uncultured Coriobacteriaceae bacterium
GCGCGCATGAAAGACGACTTCGTCAGCACGTTCAACGCGGTCAACGACAACTTTCGCAGCATCTTCGCCGCCTTGTTCCCGGGCGGCTCGGCCGAGCTCATCCTCACCGACCCCGACGACTTGGAGAACACCGGCGTTGAGGTCAGCGCGCAGCCGGCGGGCAAGCGCATCACGAAGATGATGCTCATGTCCGGCGGCGAGAAGTCGCTCACGGCGCTTGCGCTGCTGTTCGCGGTCTACCGCATCCGCAGCGCGCCGTTCTATATCCTCGACGAGGTGGAGGCGGCGCTCGACGACAGCAACCTGCGCAGGCTCACGGCGTATCTGCAGTCCATCCGCAACGACACGCAGCTCATCATGATCACGCACCAGCGCCGCACCATGGAGATGTCCGACGTGCTGTTCGGCGTGTCCATGCAATCCGACGGCGTCACCAAGGTGATCAGCCAGAAGCTCGACCACGCCCTGAAGTACGCGGAGTAGGGAAGCGGCCCGGCGGCCGCTTTCTTTGCTACGTTGCAGTTCCGGTGTGAGCGGGTTTGCGGGTATGCGGGGAATCCCAGTTGCGGCTGTCGGTGACGCCGGGAATCGGAGGAGCCTTCCGGATGGCGGCAAGGTATCTGGAAGCGTGCTGGTTGTAACCGGTTACCGCTCTACCTTCCCCGTGTAATTCTTGTTCGCCTGCTGCCTGGGATGCCTTGCCATCGGTGGCAGGGTATACTTCTTCCCGAAAGAAACACGCGGTGCAATCGGCGCTCCGTTGGGAAACGATGCCGAAAGGCGCTGCACAACATGCGACGGTTTGCGACACAAGGGGAGCAACATGGGATTTTTCGACCGCATCAGCCAAGGGCTGCAACGTTCTCGCGACAAGTTCAAGGAGGAGATGAACGTCCTTCTCGACCGCGGTCCCGACCTTGATGAGGAGTTCTGGGACGGCCTGGAGGAAACGCTCATCCTGGCCGACATCGGCGGCGCGGCGGCGTGCGACATCGTGGAAAACCTGCGCGACCAGGCCACGCGTAAGGCGCTTCCCGATGCCTATGCCGTGCTCGACATGCTCAACGATCAGATAGCCGACACCTTCACTGAAGGCGGCCAGCAGATCCTCGGCGGCGACCCGGCGTGCGTGCTGTTCGTGGGCATCAACGGCACGGGCAAGACCACCACGGTGGGCAAGCTGTCCAAGGAAGCGCACGACGCTGGCCGCAAGGTCATCCTGGGCAGCGCCGACACGTTCCGCGCCGCCGCCATCGAGCAGCTTGAGGTGTGGGCGCGCCGCGCCGACGTGGAGATGGTCACGCGCGAGCGCGGCGCCGACCCGGCAAGCGTGTGCTACGACACCATCGAGCGCGCCGAGGCCGAAGACGCCGACCTGGTGCTCATCGACACGGCCGGCCGTCTTCACACCTCGGCAGACCTCATGCGCGAGCTGGCGAAGGTGGTCAACGTGGTGCGCAAGCGCTCGAAGCTGCCCGTCTACACCGTGCTCGTCATCGATGCCACCACCGGCCAGAACGGCTTGCAGCAGGCGCGCGAGTTCAACCGCGAGCTCGAGCTGGATGCGCTCATCGTCACGAAGCTCGACGGTACGGCCAAGGGCGGCATCGCGCTTGCCGTCAGCCACGAGCTTGAGCTGCCCATCATCAAGATCGGCGTGGGCGAGGGCCTTGACGACCTGCGCGACTTCGATGCGCACGAGTTCGCCCGCGCCCTTGTCGGCGCGTTCGACGAGCGCCAGGCGAAGTAGGGGAGTCAAGCCATGAGCGCCGTTATCGAGCAGGTTTTCTCCGACCCGGACATTTACAAGATCGAGGTGCCGTTCGAAAACCTCTCCACGTCCGCCACGAACTGCTACGTCATGAAAGACGGCGGCGACGTGCTGGTGGTTGATACGGGGGCGCCCACCGACGAGGGTGCGGCCGTGCTCTCCGATGCGCTTGACAAGCTGAAAGTCGACCGCGATTGCGCCACGTGGTTTCTCACGCACCTGCACATGGACCACGCCGGCTTGGTCGATCAGGTTGTGCCCCATGGCGGTTTTCTGCTCTATGGAGCCACGGAGGCTGCCACCGTGCGCGCTACGCGTACGGGCATGTTTCTTGATTCGCTGCGTCGCGAGTACCGTCGGCAGGGCGTGCCGATCGGGAGCCTTTCGGTGGCGGCGCGCTTGGGCATCGAGGTGCAGATGTTCGACCCCGATCGCCTTCGCTCTTGCCTTATGCACGACGGTGACGAGGTGACGGTTGGCCGCTATACGTTGCGCGTGGTTGAAACGCCTGGTCACACGGCTGGCCATCTGGCGCTGTACGAGCCGAGCAACGGAATCCTGTTCGGCGGCGACCATGCGCTGTTCGTGATCAGCCCTTCGATCGCGTTGTTCCCCGATCGAAAAGATGGTCTGCAGGCATACTTCGACAGCATGCAGAAGGTGCACAACCTGCACGTGAAGCATCTGTTCCATTCCCACGGCCCCATTCGCGATGATTTCGAAGACCGTTTCACATGGCTAGTGGAACACCACCGCAAGCGCCTGGATGAGGCGATCGGCATCATCGAGCGCATCCCGCACCTTACCGGCTACAAGATCATCCGAACGCTGAAATGGAACGTTCCGTTCGACGACTGGGACGATGTCCCCATCATGCAGCGCTACATCATGCTCACCCAGGGAGTCGTGTACCTCAACCATCTCGTGGACACTGGCAGGATCGTCGCCAAAGACTACGGCGACGGCATCCTGCTTTACGAATCTGCACGCTAAGCATCCTCGAAGCGGGCCCTTATGGGCTCGCTTCGCTGTTTTGCCGGCCGAAGGTTTCCGCCCGCCGCCCTTCGGCTATAATCCAAAAGATTGTAAGCACACGTGACACGCAAGAAGAGGCGCTTCATGTTCGATAACCTTTCCGATCGCCTGCAAGGCATCTTCTCGGGCCTGCGCGGCAAGGGCCGCCTGACCGAGGACGACATCAACTCCGCCATGCGCGAGGTTCGCATGGCCATGCTCGAAGCCGACGTCAACTTCAAGGTGGTCAAGCAGTTCGTGGCGCGCACGAAGGAGCGCTGCCTTGATGCCGAGGTGCTCGACTCCCTGTCCCCGACGCAAAACGTCATCAAGATTGTCACCGACGAGCTCACCGAGCTGCTCGGCCGCACCGACAGCAAGCTGGTGCTCTCCAGCCGCATCCCCAACGTCATCATGCTGGTGGGCCTGCAGGGCTCCGGTAAAACCACCGCGGCCGCCAAGCTGGCGTACCGTCTGAAGCAGGAAGGACACAGCCCGCTGCTGGCCGCCTGCGACGTTTATCGTCCCGCCGCAGCAGACCAGCTGGAAACGCTCGGCAACGAGATCGGCGTGCGCGTGTTCCGCGGCGACGGCAAGGACCCGGTGGCCATCGCCAAGGGAGGCGTGCAGGACGCCATCGACAACCTGCGCGACGTGGTCATCGTCGACACGGCGGGTCGTTTGCACGTCGACGAGCAGATGATGGAAGAGGCCCAGGCCATCAAGTCGGCGGTGAAGCCCGACCAGATCCTTATGGTCGTCGACGCCATGACCGGCCAGGACGTGGTCAACGTGGCCGCGGCCTTCTCCGAGCGCGTCGATTTCGACGGCGTCATCATGTCGAAGATGGACGGCGACGCCCGCGGCGGCGGCGCGCTTTCCATCCGCGAGGTCACGGGCAAGCCCATCAAGTTCATCAGCGCCGGCGAGAAGCCCGACTCTCTCGAGGAGTTCCACCCCGACCGCATGGCCCGCCGCATCCTGGGCATGGGCGATATGCTCAGCCTCATCGAGTCGGCGGTGAAGGTCCAGCAGCAGGAAGAGGAGCAGGCCGAGACCGAGCGTCTCATGAAAAGCCAGCTCACGCTCAACGACTTCGTCACCATGAACCGCCAGATCCGCAAGATGGGCGGCGTCTCAAAGCTCATCAGCGCCCTTCCCGGTGGCGACAAGGCCTTAGGCCAGGGCCAGGTCGACGAGGGCGCGCTCGATCGCATGGAGGTGATCATCAACTCCATGACCAAGGCCGAGCGCGAGAAGCCCGACCTGCTCAACGGCAGCCGCCGCGCCCGCATCGCCGCCGGCGCCGGCGTGTCGGTCACCGAGGTCAACCAGCTCATGAAGAAGTTCAATGAGACGAAGAAGATGATGAAACGCATGATGCCGGCAGTCGAGGACATGGGCGGCAAGGGTAAGAAGGGCAAGAAGGGCAAGCGTCGCCGCGGCATCCCGGGCATGGGCGGCATGAAGATGTCGGATCTGAAGAAGATCCAGGACATGATGGGCGACATCAAATAGCCTGCTTTCTTGCCAGCAGCCGAAACCATCCAACGCCGCCGAATGCGCGTCGTCTATGCCGGCCCTGTGATGTTCCCGGCAGCCGTCGATAGGGACGCTTTCGGCAACGTGAATCGCAGCGCTTGGCCAAATCTGCGAAACTGATAGCAATCAAAAGGCGCACAAGGGGAGCGCCCGATACGTGAAAGGGGAAACCTATGGAGCTGCAGATCCGTCCGTACACCGCCGACGATATCAAGGCGATGGTGCGCATCTGGAATGAAGTTGTGGAAGCGGGTGATGCGTTCCCGCAGGTCACGCCGCTGACCGAGCAGAACGCCGACGAGTTCTTCTCCGCTCAGACCGCTACCATGGTGGCCGACGTCAACGGTATC
Source organism: uncultured Coriobacteriaceae bacterium (assembly GCA_900550055.1). Lineage (GTDB taxonomy): Bacteria > Actinomycetota > Coriobacteriia > Coriobacteriales > Eggerthellaceae > Senegalimassilia. Next base: position 4,678 of record URQU01000044.1, read on the forward strand.
ATCTTCGGTATGTACATCCTGCATCCCAACGGCATCGGGCGTTGCGCGCACATCGCCAACGCCAGCTTCGCCGTGGCGTCCGCCTCGCGAGGCCTCGGCCTTGGCCGCAAGCTGGTGGAGAACTGCATCGAGACCTGCGGCAAGAAGGGTTTCCGCGGCCTTCAGTTCAACGCCGTGGTCGCCTCCAACGAGTCCGCGCAGCATCTGTACGAGTCCATGGGCTTCACGAAGGTCGGCATGATCCCCGGCGGCTTCATCAACGGCCTGGGCGGCTACGAGGACATGTTCATCTACTACATCGACACGCTCGACACCGCCCAGCCCTGCTGAGGCTGATCGACTGCCCGGTCGGGTTTGGGGCTCAAAGGTGCTGCGAAAAGCAAGCTTCCCTCACCGGCAGCTTTTCTAGCCGCGACGTCGGACGCTTTGGGGACGTAGCGTTAAGTGTCCAAGGCTTCGCCGGACACTTAACGCTACGTCCCCAAAGCGTCCGACCCAAAGGCTCCCGAGTGCTCGTTGCAGCCCTCCATTTGTCCGCTTTATTCGTGAACACCTGGTGATAACCGAAGCGAAGGCTTGTCAATCGAGGCTTTTCGCCTTATCATAAACAACTGCTGTTTTGCTGCGCGCTTTTTTGCGGGCTGGCAAAGAGGATTCAAGTAAGAACAAGAAGGAGTTACTCTTCATGGTTAAGATTCGCCTGGCCCGTCACGGCGCCAAGAAGCGTCCGTACTACCGTATCGTCGTTGCCGATGCCCGTTGCCCGCGCGACGGCAAGTTCATTGACGACATCGGCCGTTACAATCCGCTGACCGAGCCCGCAATGATCAAGATCGACCTGGAGAAGTGCGATAAGTGGCTGGCCAACGGCGCTCAGCCCACCGACACGGTTGCCGCCCTCATCAAGAAGTTCCGCGAGCAGGCGTAAGCTTATGGCGACGCAGACCGAGGAAATCGCTGGGCTCGTAGAGTCCGTGATCCGTCCGCTCATCGATAACCCGGACGACTTGGTCATCGATGCGCGCGAAACCGAAGATGGCTCCATCTTCGTCGAGGTTCGTGTCAATGAGGAGGACGCGGGCAAGGTCATCGGCCGTCAGGGCCGTGTGATCAAGGCCATCCGCACGCTCGCTCGTGCCGCGGCATCTTCCACGAACACCCATGTCGACGTGGAGCTGCTCGATTAATGGGCGCTTGGGTTCGCGTAGCCGAATTCACGAAAGCTAAGCACTTGAAGGGAGGGCTCGTCGCGCGTAGCGTGGCGGGTCTCCCTTTTTTGCTTGAAGAAGGCCTCTTTTGCGCTTTCGTGCCTCCGGTGATCGATGTTCCGCGTCAAGGCACCGTGGTGGAGGTTCGTCCCGAGGCCCGGGGCGGCGCTACGGTGTTCTTCGATACCGTCGTCGATGCCAACCAGGCAGATGCCCTGGTGGGCTGTTATGCTCTTGCACGCCGGGAAGACCTTCCCGATGATGTGCTCGAGCTGCAGGAAGGCGGCATCGAGGGCTTCACGGTGGTGGATGCCGAAGCCGGCACCATCGGCACCGCCGTGGCCATCAACGAAATGCCCGGCCAGCACTTGCTGGAAGTCGCGCGCGCCGGCCATGAAGGCACCGTGCTCATTCCCGTTGTGGACGAGTTTCTCGAAGGGGTGGATGAGCAGACGCGCTGCATATACGTCAACGTGCCGCGAGGCCTGCTCGACCTGTAACCTGTGGAGGTACCCATGATTATCGAAACGTTGTCCACGTTTCCCGATATGTACGAGTCCGTCATGGGCGCTTCCATGATGCGCATCGCCCAGGAAAAGGGCATCCTGGATTTCAAGGCGCACGATCTTCGCGATTGGACGCACGACCGTCACCGCACCACCGACGACGAGCCATATGGCGGCGGTGACGGCCTGGTCATGAAGTGCGCTCCCATCTTCGAGGCCTACGAATCGCTGTGCGCCGCACCGTGCGAGGGCTCGGCCGAAGCCGAGCATGCCGCCTCGAAGCCCTATACCATCTTTTTGGCACCGCAGGGTCGCCGCTTCGACGACGCGTGCGCCTGCGAGCTTGCCAAGCAGGACCGCCTGCTGTTCATCTGCGGCCACTACGAGGGCATCGACGAGCGCGCCTACACGTTGGCCGATGAGGTTATCTCGCTCGGCGATTACGTGCTCACCAGCGGCGAGCTGGCATCCATGGTGGTTATCGACGCTGTGGTGCGCAAGCTTCCCGGCGTCCTGGGCGCCGAAACGGGCGCGTTGGGCGAAAGCTTCGCCGATGGCTTGCTGGAATATCCCCAGTACACGCGCCCTGCCAGCTTCAACGGCATGGAGGTGCCGGCGGTTCTGCTGTCGGGCAACCACGGCGCGGTCGACCGTTGGCGCCGCGAGCAAAGCCTTGAGCGCACCTGCCGCCTTCGCCCCGATCTGCTTGAGGGCATGCAGCTGCCCGACGCCGACCGGGCATTTCTGCAATCTTTATCGACCACGCAGCAGCGCTAGCCGCCGCGCGGTATCATAGACAGCTAAGCGCTTATCGGGCGCCGCTTGCGCGGGCCCTGTTCGAAAGGAAACGTACAGCATCATGGCCGCAGGTCAGCACGCCACCGGGGAAAAGGGCGGAATACTGCGCTCCTTCGTGAGCCTTCTCATCATGATCGCGTTCGTCCTGGGGCTTTCCTGGGCGCTGCGTACGTACGTCTTCACCGCTTACGAGATCCCCTCGGGCTCCATGGAGGAGACCATCATGACCGGCGACATGGTGTTCGCCGAAAAGGTCAGCTACTATTTCCGAGACCCGCAACCGGGCGACATCGTCACATTCGCCGACCCCGAGATCCCAGGTCGCACGCTCATCAAGCGTTGCATAGCCACGGCAGGTCAAACCATCAACATCGATGGCGACGGCTTCCTCTACATCGACGGCGTGGCTCAAACCGAGACCTACACCAACAACAAGCCCACGCTGCCGCTTACCAATTCCAACATCGTCTTCCCATACACCGTCCCATCCGGGTGCATCTGGGTGATGGGCGATAATCGCACCAACTCGCAGGATTCGCGATACTTCGGCGCGATCCCCATAAGCTCGGTAACGGGTAGGGGCGTGCTGGTATATTGGCCCGTGCCCGACTTCGGCTTGCTGGGGTAGGGGCGCGTCGCCCGACAGTTTTCAAGTAGGCAAGCAAGGACCAGCGGAACCAGACAAGGAGAACCATGTCAACCGAAACCTTCGCCGCGAACGCGACAACGGGATGTGCCGGCTCGCAGCCGCCCACGTTCCAGGACATCGTCATGAATCTGCAGCACTACTGGGCCGCCCAGGGCTGCGTCGTTTTGCAGCCCTACGACGGCGCCGTGGGCGCAGGTACCAACCACACGGCAACCACGCTGCGCTCGTTGGGCCCCGACACGTGGCGTACCTGCTACGTGCAAGGCTGCCGCCGTCCCACCGACGGCCGCTATGGCGAGAACCCCAACCGTCTGCAGTACTACTACCAATTCCAGGTGCTCATGAAGCCCAGCCCTGACAACATCCAGGACCTGTATCTGGGCAGCCTGCGCGCCATCGGCATCGATCCGGACAAGCACGACGTGCGCTTCGTCGAGGACGACTGGGAGTCGCCCACCCTTGGCGCATGGGGCCTTGGCTGGGAAGTGTGGCTCAACGGCATGGAGGTCACGCAGTTCACCTACTTCCAGCAGGTGGGCGGCTTCGAGTGCGCTCCCGTGCCCGTGGAGATCGCATACGGCCTTGAGCGCCTGACCATGTACATCCAAGGCGTCGACAGCGTCTACGACATCATCTGGGCCCGCGGCGACGACGGCGTGGAGTTCACCTACGGCGACGTGTACCTGGAGAACGAGCGCGAATTCTCCACGTACAACTTCGAGGTGGGCAACACCGAGTTTTTGTTCGAGGCCTTCAACCAGTACGAGCGCGAGGCCGGCCTGTGCCTGGAGCACAACCTGCCGCTGCCCGCCTACGACTGGGTGCTGAAGTGCTGCCATACGTTCAACCTGCTCGACGCCCGCGGCGTCATCTCCGCAACCGAGCGCATGGCCTACATCCTGCGCGTGCGCTCCATGGTCAAGGAGTGCTGCGCCTCCTACATCGCCACCGTCGTCGGCGATGACCAGGACGCATCGCAGGCCGATCGGAATGAGAAAGGGGAGTAACCATGGCCGATAAGCACACTCTCGCGTTCGAGATCGGCGTTGAGGAGATCCCCGCGTTCGACCTCGATTCCGCCAACAAGCAGCTGGAGAAGATGGTGCCCGCGGCGTTTGCCGATGCGCGCATCCCCTTCGACTCCATCGAGATCCACTCCAGTCCTCGCCGTCTGATCGTCATGGCCTACGGCGTGGCCGACGCCACCGAGGCGCTCGTGGAGGAGTACAAGGGCCCTGCGGCCAAGATCGCCTTCGACGCAGACGGCAATCCCACCAAGGCCGCCATCGGCTTCGCCCGCGGCAAGGGTCTTGATCCCGAGAATCTCGAGCGCCGCGAGGTCAACGGCACCGAGTACGTGTTTGCCACCAAGAACATCCCGGCAACGCCCGTTGCCGATCTGCTGCCTGAGGTCCTGACGGGCTTCATCACCGCCATCAAGTGGCCCCGTTCCTGCCGTTGGGCCGCATATCGCGAGTACTTCGTGCGCCCTGTGCGCTGGATCGTCGCCATGCTCGACGACGTCGTGCTGCCCGTCAGCTTCGCCGGCGCCGCCTCCGACAACTTCACCATGGGTCATCGCGTGCTGGCTCCCGGCAAGCATACCGTCGACACCGCCGCGAACCTGCTTAACGTCGTGCGCGCCGCCTACGTGATCCCCACGCAGGCCGAGCGCGAGCGCATCATCCGCGAGGGCGTGGCGGCCATCGAGGCCGAGACCGGCTTCACGGCCGACCTTCCCGCCAAGACGCTGCTCGAGGTGGTCAACCTCTCCGAGTACCCGCAGCCGCTCGTCTCCACCTTCGACGAGGAGTTTTTGCAGGTGCCCGAGGAGATCATCGTCGACGCCATGCTCATGCATCAGCGTTACTTCCCGCTCTACGATGCGGCGGGCAAGCTGACGAACAAGTTCATCATCGTCTCGAACGGCAACCCCGAATGCGCCGCCACCATCATCGACGGCAACGAGCGCGTGGTGCGCGCACGCCTCGACGACGCGAAGTTCTTCTACGAGGAGGACCTCAAGCACCCGCTGGAGTCCTACATCGAGAAGCTCGACAAGGTGGTGTTCCAGGAGTCCCTGGGTACGGTGCGCCAGAAGGCCGAGCGCCTTGAGAAGCTGGCCGGCGCCCTTTCCGCAGACGCCCAGCTTAGCGCAGCCGACGCCGCCGACGCGCAGCGCGCCGCGCGCCTGTGCAAGGCCGACCTGGTCACCAACGCCGTCATCGAGTTCACCAGCGTCCAGGGCGTCATGGGCAGCTACTACGCCGCCGCCTCCGGGGAAACCCCGCAGGTCGCCCAGGCCATCGGCCAGCATTACCAGCCGCGCTTCGCCGGCGATGCGCTGCCCGACACCACGGTGGGCCAGCTGGTCGCCCTGGCCGACAAGCTCGACACCATCTGCGGCCTGTTCGCGGTCGGCCAGGGTCCCACCGGCTCTTCCGACCCGTTCGCGCTGCGCCGTAGCGCCATCGGCATCGTGAACATGCTCGAGGCGGGCCTGCCCATCTCGCTTGCTGCCGCCATCGACGAGTCGCTGGCCAGCTTCGCCGCCCAGGGCGTGGCCTTCGATGCGGCCGCCGTGCGCGCCGAGGTCGTGGACTTCTTTGTCACCCGCACGAAGGTCATGCTGCGCGACGCCGGCGTCAACGCCGACACCATCGACGCCGTGCTGGCCGCGGGCGTGGAGGAGCCTGCTGTCATCAGCCAGCGCGCCCACGCGCTCGAGGACGCCCGCGCCAACGATGCGGAAACGTTCGACAACCTGGCAACGGCATACGCCCGCGCGAACAACCTGCGCAAGCCCGAACTGGGCGAAGGCGTGGACGATTCGCTGCTCACCGATCCCGAGCGTGCGCTCGCTTCTGCCGTGGCAACCGCCGAGCAGGCCGTCGCCGCCGCGCTCGAGTCCGACGACTTCGCTGCCGCGCTGTCCCAGCTGGCCGCCCTGCGCGCGCCCATCGACGGCTTCTTCGCCGACGTCATGGTCATGGACGAGGACGCGGCGCTGCGGGACAACCGCCTGCGCCTGCTCAACCGCTTCGTGGCCGTGTTCGCCAACGTGGCGGACTTCGGCAAGATGGCGAAATCGAAGTAGAGCCGGTTACCGGTTTCAACCGATGTCGAAAGGGTAGGCGGGGACAACCTCGCATGCCCGCGACGCGAATGCGTGTACACTGCAAAGGGCGGCGGCCGATCAGGCCCGCCGCCCTTTTCCATACCTGCAAGGAACCGTCTCAAGGAGGCCGCCATGCAAGGCGAGTTCATCGTCCACGAGAACACCACGCCCCTGCCCACCATCCACGTCGTCAGCGATTCGGTCGGGCTTACGGCACAGGCAATGGCCCGTGCCGCGGCAGCCCAGTTCGGCGTCACGAACCCCAACATCGAGGTGCTGCCCCATGTGCGCTCGTTCGAGGAGGTCAAGCAGTTCATCGCCGAGCACGGCGAGCTGCACAAGCGCCTGTGCGGCGATGAGAACCTGCTCATCTTCTACACGCTCGTCGACGGCGACCTGCGCCGCACGCTGTCCGATTATTGCGAGAGCCTTCCCAACGTGGTTGCGGTCGACCTCATGACCGATGCCATGAACGCCATCGCCAAGCTGTCGGGGCAGACCCCTTCCAAGCGCCCCGGCGGTCTGCACGTGGCAGACCAGCACTACTTCCGCCGCATCGAGGCGATCGAGTTCACCATCGCCCACGATGACGGCCGCAACCCGCAGGAGATGTCGCAGGCCGACATCGTGCTGCTCGGCGTGTCGCGCTCGTCGAAGACGCCTACCTCCATCTACCTGGCCCAGCAGGGCTACAAGGTCTCCAATATCCCGCTCGATCCCTCCACCGAGCCGCCCCGCGAGGTGTTCGACGTCGATCGCACGCGCCTGTTCGGCTTGATGACCACCGCCGATGTTTTGGTGGGGATCCGACAGCGCCGCCTGGGAAACGCTGCCGTGGCCGCCTCGAAGTACGCCGACCCCGAGTACGTTTACGAGGACCTCGATCGCGCCCGTGCGCTTATGCGGAAATTGGGGGCCATCGTCATTCACACCGAAAATCGCGCCGTTGAGGAAACCGCTCAAGAGATTTTACGGTACTACGAACGGGCGCACCCGCAAGGTGCTGATATAGTAATAAGGTCCTGATTGAACTGAGTCCCGTATTCGGACGACCTTACGTTAGGAGTAAGAAGTGACCGCAGAAGTCAAGCGTGTGTACGCTTTCGGCAACGACGCCGAGGGCAACAACGTCACTGAGGGCAACACGAGCATGAAGGCCATCCTTGGCGGTAAAGGCGCCAACCTGGCCGAAATGGCCAACATCGGCCTGCCGGTGCCTCCGGGATTCACCATTACGTGCCAAACCTGCATGGAGTATGCCAACGCCGACAACACCTGGCCCGAGGGCGCGCTCGATACCATTCACGAGTATCGCCTTGACCTGGAGAAGCGCATCGGCAAGAAGATCGGCGACGCCGAGGACCCGCTGCTGGTCTCCGTGCGCTCCGGCGCTCCCATGTCCATGCCGGGCATGATGGACACGGTTCTGAACCTGGGCCTGAACGATCAGTCCATCAACGGCCTGATCAAGCAGACGGAGAACCCGCGTTTCGCGTGGGACTCCTATCGCCGTTTCATCCAGATGTTCTCCAACGTGGTCATGGGCCTGGACGGCGACCTGTTCGAGAACGCCATCAACGTCATGAAGAACAGCCGCAACGCTGCTTCCGACACCGACCTGACCGCAGAGGACCTGCAGGAGCTCGTGGCCGAGTTCAAGATGATCTTCTCCGAGAACGTCTCGGGCGTCGAGTATCCCAGCCTGCTGGTCGACGGTGCCGTCGCCTTCCCGCAGGACCCCATGGTGCAGCTGAAGCTGGCCATCGAGGCCGTGTTCGGCAGCTGGAACAACCCCCGCGCCGTCCTGTACCGCAAGAAGAACAAGATCGCCGATGACCTGGGCACCGCCGTCAACGTGCAGTCCATGGTGTTCGGCAACAAGGGCAACTCCTCGGCCACCGGCGTCGCGTTCACGCGCAACCCCGCCAACGGCCAGAAGGAGTTCTACGGCGACTACCTGGTCAACGCCCAGGGCGAGGACGTCGTGGCCGGCA
>URQU01000045.1 GCA_900550055.1 uncultured Coriobacteriaceae bacterium
GGTCGTAGTCCACGGCCACGATGTTGCTCTCCGGGTAGCGGCGGCGCAGCTCCTTGATGACCGCCTTGCCCACCACGTGGTTCGGCAGGCAGGCGAAGGGCTGCGTGCACACCACGTTCGGCGCGCCCGTGCGGATGAGCTCCACCATCTCGGCCGTGAGCAGCCAACCCTCGCCCATGGAGTTGCACAGGCTCAAGATCTCGCTTGCGTACTCGGCCAGCTCGTAGATGCTCGCCGGCGGGTTGAAGCGCGTGGACTCCTCGAGCGCCTTGGTCACCGGCGCGCGCAGGGCCTTCACCACCTGCAGGGCGATCTTGCTGCCGAACGCGCCCTTGGCCGAACGGCCGAGCGGGTCCTTCTGGAAGATGCCGCCCGCCGTGCCGAACAGGAAGAACTCGATGAGCCCCGGCACCACGGCCTCGCAGCCCTCGCGCTCGATGACGTCGACGATCTGGTTGTTCGCCGTGGGGTGGAACTTCACCAAGATCTCGCCGACCACGCCGACGCGCGGCTTGGTGCCCTCGCCCTGCAAGGGCAGCGTGTCGAAGTCCTCGACGATCTGCTTGACCGTGCGTTTGAACTCGCCACGCTTCACCCCGCGTTTCAGTTGACGCTTGCACTCGGCCATCCAGTGGTCGAACAGGGTGTTCGCGCTGCCGGGCTCAACCTCGTAGGGACGCGTGCGGTACAGGCACATCATGAGCAGGTCGCCGTACTGCAGCGCGGAAACCGCCTGGTAGAGCATGGCCGGCGTGATGGAGAAGCCGGGGTTGACCTCGCCTAGGTCCTTGAAGCTGATGGCGATGACCGGGATATGCGACAGGCCCACGGACTTGAGCGCCTTGCGGATGAGCGAGATGTAGTTCGTGGCACGGCAGCCGCCGCCGGTCTGCGTGATGAGCACGGCCAGCTTGTCGGTGTCGTACTTGCCGGACATGACCGCTTCCATGATCTGGCCCGTGACCAGGATGGACGGATAGCAGATGTCGTTGTTCACGTACTTCAGGCCCGCGTCCACCGCACCGTGGTCCACGGAGGGCAGCAGCTCCACGTTGTAGCCGAAGCGCTCGAAGATGGGCACGAGCAGCTCGAAATGGTACGGAGCCATCTGCGGGGCCAGGATGGTGTAGCCCGCATCGCGCATCTCCTTGGTGAACTGGGCACGCGGGAACTCCGTCGAAGCGCCGCTGTCACGCTGCTTGAACTCGGCCTGCACCTCGGGCGCGGCCTTTTCCGTGAAGCTTGCGGGCGGCTTGATGGCGGCCGCCGCGGCCTGCACGGCCTCGGCATCGGCGCCGCCGGCCTGCTTGCCCGCCGCGCGCTCCTCGGCCTCAGCCAGCAGCTGCTCCACGTCCAGGCTGCACGCGCCGCAGCCCGCGGCGTTGCGCGCCTGCTCGGCTGCACGGGCCTCGGCCTCCTCGTCGGCCTGGTCCTTCAGGGCCGCAAGCAGGCTGCGCACGCGGATGCGCGCGGCGCCCAGGTTCGACACCTCGTCGATCTTCAGCACGGTGTACACCTTGCCCGCCTGCTCCAAAATCTCCTGCACCTGGTCGGTGGTCAGAGCGTCCAGGCCGCAGCCGAAGCTGTTCAGCTGGATGAGGTCGAGGTCCTTGCGCTCCGACGCCACCTTCGCCGCGGCGTACAGGCGCGTGTGGTACATCCACTGGTCCACCAGGCGGATGGGGCGCTCGAGCGTGCCCAGGTGCGCGATGGAGTCCTCGGTGAGCACCGCCAGGCCGAAGCTGGTCAGAAGCTCGGGGATGGCGTGGTTGATCTCGGGGTCGTTGTGGTACGGGCGGCCCGCCAGCACGATGCCGTGCGTGTGGGTCTTCTCCATCCACAGCAGCGTCTCGGCGCCCTTCTCGCGGATATCGGCCTTGAACGCCTCGTCCTCGGCCCATGCGGCGTCCACCGCGGCGTCGACCTCGGCCTGCGTGGGCGCCGCCACGCCCTTGCCGCACAGCTCGGGATGTGCCTGGATCAGCTCCACGAACAGGCGCTTCTTCAGGTGCTCCTTCTTGTCATAGGGCAGCCACGGGTTCAGGAACTGCGTGTCGGAGGTACGCAGCTCGTCGATGTTGAGGCGCAGCGCCTCGGCGTAGCTGGCCACGATGGGGCAGTTGAAGTGGTTGCCGGCACCCTCGTCCTCCTGGCGCTCCCACTTGCTGCAGGGGAACCAGATGAAGTCGGGGTGCTTGTCCAGCAGGTTCATGATGTGGCCGTGCGAGAGCTTCGCCGGGTAGCACACGCTCTCCGACGGCATGGACTCGATGCCGGCCTCGTAGGTTTTCTTCGTGGACGGGTCCGAGAGCACCACGCGCCAGCCCAGCTTCGTGAAGAAGGTGAACCAGAACGGGTAGTTCTCGTACATGTTCAACGCGCGCGGGATGCCCACGGTGCCGCGCGGCGCATCCTGCTCCGCCAGCGGCGTGTAGTGGTCGAACAGGCGCTTGGACTTGTACTCGAACAGGTTGGGGACCTTGTCGGCCTTTGTCGCCTGGCCAAGCGCGCCGGCGCCCTTCTCGCAGCGATTGCCCGTGATGAAGCGGCGGTGCTTGCCCGTGGCCTCATCGATGCCGAAGTCGTTGACGGTGAGCAGGCAGTGGTTCGAGCACGCCTTGCAGCGCACGGTCCTGTGCGTGGGGGCGAGCGCCTCGAGCGCGTCAAGGGACAGCAGGCCGCTGACCTGCGAATCCTGACGGCTGAAGCGGTCGCGGGCAAGAAGCGCCGCACCGAACGCGCCCATGTTGCCGGCAATGTCGGGACGCACGGCGTTCACGCCCGAGAGCTGCTCGAAGGCGCGCAGCACGGCATCGTTGAGGAACGTGCCGCCCTGCACGATGACCTTGCTGCCCACGTCGTGCGGGTCGCGGATCTTGATGACCTTGAACAGGGCGTTCTTGATGACCGAGATGGCCAGGCCAGCGGCGATGTCGCCGACGGTGGCGCCTTCCTTCTGCGCCTGCTTCACGCGGCTGTTCATGAACACGGTGCAGCGGCTGCCCAGGTCGACGGGGTTTTCCGCGCCGATGGCGGTCTTCGCGAACTCGGACACGTCCAGGTTCAGGCCGCTGGCGAAGCTTTCGATGAAGCTGCCGCAGCCCGAGGAGCACGCCTCGTTGAGCATGATGTGGTCGATGACGCCGTCTTTCACGCGCAGGCATTTCATGTCCTGGCCGCCGATGTCCAGGATGAACTCCACGCCCGGCAGCATCTCCTGCGCGCCGCGCAGGTGCGCGACCGTCTCGATCTCGCCCGAGTCCACGCGCAGCGCCTCGAGCAGCAGGTGCTCGCCGTAGCCCGTGACCGTGGAGTGGCCGATGGTCACCAGCGGGCTGCCGGCGGCGTCGCGCGGCAGCTCGCGGTAGAGTTTGGCGATGGCGGCCTTCGCGCAGCCGAGCACGTCGCCCTTGTTCGACACGTAATGGGTCCACAGCAGCTCGCCGTCCTGGCCGATGAGCGCGGCCTTGAACGTGGTGGAGCCGGCGTCGATGCCCAGGAAGGCGGTGCCGCGGTAGCTTGCAAGGTCGCCGCGGGGCACGCGTTCGCCGGCGTGGCGGGCGTTGAAGCCGTCCAGTTCGGCCTGGTCGGAGAACAGTGGGGGCAGGCGCACGACCTCGCTGCCCTGGATGTCGCCGAGGTTCTTCAGGCGCTCGAGCACGTCGGAGAGCAGCTCGGCCTTCACCGTCTCGCTGGCCGCGCCGGCGATGGCGCAGCCGCCGGCCACGAACAGGTGGGCGTTTTGCGGGACGATGCGGTGCTCCTCGTCCAGATTCAGCGTTTCATAGAAGCGTTTGCGCAGCTCAGGCAGGTACTGCAGCGGACCGCCCAGGAAGGCCACATAGCCGCGGATGGGGCGGCCGCACGCCAGGCCGGAGATGGTCTGCGTGACCACGGACTGGAAGATGGACGCGGCGACGTCCTCGCGGCGCGCGCCCTCGTTGAGCAGCGGCTGCACATCGGTTTTCGCGAACACGCCGCAGCGGCTGGCGATGGGATAGATGGTGGTGGCATGCTGCGCCAGCTCGTTCAGGCCGCCGGCGTCGGTGTTCAGAAGCGCCGCCATCTGGTCGATGAACGCGCCGGTGCCGCCGGCGCACGTACCGTTCATGCGCTGCTCGATGCCGTTGTCGAAGTAGATGATCTTCGCGTCCTCGCCGCCCAGCTCGATGGCCACGTCGGTTTTCGGGATGAAGGTTTCGACGGCGGTTTTGCTTGCGATGACCTCCTGCACGAACTCGATGCCCAGCCATTGGGCCAAAAGCAAGCCGCCCGAACCGGTGATGGCGATGGTCATGCGCTTGTCGCCGAAGTCGCGCGCGGCCTCGGACAGCACCTCGACGATGGTGGCGCGCACGTCCGCGTGGTGACGGCGGTACACCGCGTAGCGGATCTGGTCCGCGTCATCCAAGATGGCAAGCTTGACCGTGGTGGATCCCACGTCGATGCCGATATGCAGGTTCTCGTTCTGGTTGTTCTCGCTCATGTTCCGCCTTATTCCTTACAGTCGAATGGGGTCGCCGGGTTTGATGAAGAACAGGCGCATGGCCACAAGGGCCATCTCCTGCGAGCTTTCCTTCATGCCCGTTTCGATCCAATGGGTGATTACCCCTAGATACGCGCTGGCGTAGAACGCCACATAATATTGCACGAACGGCGAGGGGTCGTTGCGGTAGCGCTCGTGCAGGATGGTTTGGATGATCTCGGTGCACACGGCGTCGCGCACGCGCGAGCCGAAGCTCGGGTCGCCTTTCGGGCCCATGATCGCGTGCAGGAAGTCGCCCTGTTCGCGCAGGTAGTCGAACAGATTCACCAGAAACGGCATGGGCTTTTTGTTCACGCGATAGCGCAGCACGTCCTTTAGGCTGAGCCGCTGCATGCATGACTGGAGGTTTTCCAAGTCGTCCATGATGTCGTCCTCAAGGGCGGCGAGCAGGCCCTCCATGTCGCCGAAGTTGTTGTACAGCGTGCCGCGGTTAAGATCCGCGCGGGCGCACAGGTCGCTGGCGCTGAAGTTGGTCAGGCCGCGCTCTTCGATCAGCTCCACGAGCGCATCGCGCAGCGCGCGCTTCGAACGCGTGATGCGCCGATCCTCGGCGGCGAGCGGCGCGGGGTTGGCCGCCTCAGGCTTCGCTTCCGAACAGGCTGCGGCGGGCGATGCGCCGGTTGTCGGCCTCGCTGCGGCAGGCTTTGCAGCCGTCGCCGAATCGGAAACCGAACTCCGTTGCGTGGGCATATGCCCCCCTTCCTTGCGTACGCGGGTCGCGAATGCGCGCAGGCCCGGATCGTGACGGCCGGCGGCGCTGTTTTACGTGTTTTGAACAACCCGGGCAATAATGGACAAAGTGTTCAATAGGATTATTTTACCGGCCGCGCAAGCGGGAAGCAACGAGCGCAGCGCGCCTGCAAACGAGTCCTGCAACCTCTACATATCTATAGGCGAGCGGTATGGTTTTCGGTGCCGCGATGCCGGTGACGACCGCCCTGCCACCGTTCACCCCCCGTTCTACACCATAGCCGACCGGGTTATCGATTATCCAGATAGCAACCACCCGTCTTTTTGTATTATCAAAGCTATTGCCCAAAAATCGCCGCTCGGTATACTAATCGTCACGCAAATAAGACGCTCGCTGCCCCGCCCGCAAACTCGCGGCGCAGCCCAGGCGCAAATCGATGGGAGGGAGACCCTACATGAAGAAGTCCGCACTGAAGAAGCTCGCGGCGTTCGCCGCTGCAGGCGTCCTGGCCGCCGGCGTCCTGGCCGGTTGCGCAGGATCCGGTTCCAACTCCGGCTCCGACGACAAGACCATCACCGTCGCCGCAAGCCCCACCCCGCACGCCGAGATCCTCACCAACGCCGTGGCCGATCAGCTCAAGGAGCAGGGCTACACGCTCGAGGTGAAGGAGTTCACCGATTACGTCCAGCCCAACACGGTCACCGAGGAGGGCGAGGTCGACGCCAACTACTTCCAGCATCAGCCGTACCTGGATTCCTTCAATGAGGAGAAGGGCACGCACCTGGTCTCCGTCGAGCCGATCCACTTCGAACCCTTCGGCCTGTACGCCGGCAAGACCGCTTCCCTTGACGCCCTGGCCGACGGCGCAACCGTCGCCGTGCCCAACGACACCACCAACGAGGCTCGCGCCCTGCTCCTGCTGCAGCAGGAGGGCCTGATCAAGCTGGCCGACGGAGCAGGCATCACCGCTACCGCCAAGGATATCGTGGAGAACCCCAAGAACCTGCTGATCAAGGAGCTTGAGGCCGCCAACATCCCCAACGCCCTGAAGGATGTCGACATCGCCTGCATCAACGGCAACTACGCCCAGGCCGCCGGCCTGTCCGTCGAGAAGGATGCCCTTGCCGTCGAGGCAACCGACTCCCTGGCCGCCGAGACCTACGCCAACGTGCTGGTCGTCAAGGACGGCAACCAGGATTCCGAGAAGATCCAGGCTCTGGCCAAGGCCCTGAAGTCCGACGCCGTGCGAGACTTCATCAACAAGACCTACGAGGGCGCCGTCGTCCCGGTCTTCTAAGCTGCAACAACGAGCCAATCGCGAAAGCGGGCCCACGGGCCCGCTTTTTCGTTGCCCAAAGGCTCCCCTGCCCGACCAATACGGCCGCAATTTGCTATCCTGTTGCAAAAGAATCGCCCGTTAAAAGGACTGCATCATGCAAATCACCCCGGAAGAAATCGCCGAAACGCTTGCCATGGTCAGCAAGCAGCACCTGGACATCCGCACCATCACGTTGGGCCTGAACCTGCGCTCCTGCACGGATTCGGACATCAACACCATGGCGCGCAAGGTCTACGACAAGATGACGAAGGCCGCCGAGCAGCTGGTACCCACCGCCGAGCAGCTCGAGCGCGAGTTCGGCATCCCGATCGTGAACAAGCGCATCTCCGTCACGCCCATCGCCGAGATCTGCGCCGCCGTGCCCGACACCGACCTGTCGCGCATCGCCGTGGCCATGGACAAGGCCGGCGCCGAGGTGGGCGTCGACTTCGTGGGCGGCTTCTCCGCGCTCGTGCACAAGGGCGCATCGGCGGCCGACAACAAGCTGATGGACTCCATCCCCAACGCGCTGGCCGCCACCGAGCGCGTGTGCTCGAGCGTCAACGTCGGCTCCACGCGCGCCGGCATCAACATGGACGCCGCGCTCAAGATGGCCGGCATCGTCAAGCAGTGCGCCGAGCTGACCGCCGATCGCGACTGCATCGCCGCCGGCAAGCTGGTGGTGTTCTGCAACGCCGTCGAGGACAACCCCTTCATGGCCGGCGCCTTCCACGGCTCGGGCGAGGCCGACGCCGTGGTCAACGTGGGCGTTTCCGGCCCGGGCGTCGTGCGTCAGGTGCTGGCGAGCATGCCCAAGGACGCCGACATGACCGAGGTTGCCGAGGCCATCAAGGCCACCGCGTTCAAGATCACCCGCGCCGGCGAGCTGATGGCCCGCGAGGCCAGCCGCCGCATGGGCGTGGCGAAGGGCATCCTGGACCTGTCGCTGGCCCCCACCCCGGCCGAGGGCGACTCCGTGGCCGAGATCCTGGAAGCCATCGGCGTAGGCCAGTGCGGCGGCCCGGGCACCACGGCCGCGCTCGCCATGCTCAACGATGCCGTGAAGAAGGGCGGCGTCATGGCCAGCTCCAGCGTCGGCGGCCTGTCCGGCGCGTTCATCCCCGTGTCCGAGGACGCCGGCATGATCCGCGCCGCCGAGTCCGGTGCGCTGTGCCTGGAGAAGCTCGAGGCCATGACCTGCGTCTGCAGCGTCGGCCTGGACATGATCGCCATCCCTGGCGACACGCCGGTCGAGGCCATCTTCGGCATCATCGCCGACGAGTGCGCCATCGGCATGATCAACAACAAGACCACCGCCGTGCGCGTCATCCCGGCAATCGGCAAGAAGGTCGGCGACAAGCTGGACTTCGGCGGCCTGCTCGGCTATGCGCCGGTCATGCCTGTGAACACCCACGCCGGCACCGTGTTCGCCCATCGTGGCGGCCGCATGCCCGCCCCCATCAACTCGCTGAAGAACTAGCGAGCACGGCAAGCACCACCCGAATGCAAGCGGGGATCCCGAACACTCGGAATCCCCGCTTTTCTTTTGCCACAGGGGCGAGATGACCCTCACGCCCCTGTGGGCGCAGATAGCAACCAGAAATGGACGCGGCCCTGTTTGTCTAGCGGAAGCTCCACCGGGAGAACCCAAGGTTGCCTAGAACGCATATCGCCACCAAACCTTCCATGCGTTGCGGCGAACGACCCCACGCCACAACGCAAAAAACGGCTCCCATGGCCTCAACGCCACGGGAGCCGTTCGTACGCGTTTGCGCGCTTGGCTTAGTCCCTGGTCAGCTTGCGGTGCAGGCGGTGGGGCTTTGCGGCCTCCTCACCCAGACGCTCGATGCGATTCTTCTGGTAGCTCTCGAAGTTGCCCTCGAACCAGTGCCAGTTGCCCGGGTTCTCATCGGTGCCTTCCCACGCCAGAATGTGCGTGGCAACGCGGTCGAGGAACATACGGTCGTGGCTGGTCACCACAGCGCAACCCGGGAAGCGCAGTAGCGCCTCCTCCAGGCTGGACAGCGTTTCCACGTCCAGGTCGTTGGTGGGCTCGTCGAGAAGCAGCAGGTTGCCGCCCTGCTTGAGCGTCAGCGCCAGGTTCAGGCGGTTGCGCTCGCCACCGGAGAGCACACCCGCGGGCTTCTGCTGATCGGAGCCCTTGAAGCCGAAGCTGGCCACGTACGCGCGGCTGGGCACCTCGGTTTCGCAGACCATCATGTAGTCCAGGCCGCCGGAGACGACTTCCCACACGTTCTTGTCACCGTCGATGCCCGCACGGCCCTGGTCGACGTAGGACACCTTCACGGTCTCGCCGAGCTTCAGGCTGCCGGAGGTGGGCTGCTCGATGCCCATGATCATCTTGAACAGGGTGGACTTGCCCACGCCGTTGGGGCCGATCACGCCGACGATGCCGTTGCGCGGCAGCTCGAAAGACAGGTCGTCCATGAGCACGCGGTCGCCAAACTGCTTGTGCAGGTGCTCGACCTTGAGGACCTCGGCGCCCAGGCGCGGGCCGGCCGGAATCTGGATCTCGGTGAAGTCGAGCTTCTTGGACTGCGCGGCCTCGGCGGCCATCTGGTCATAGCGCTCCAGACGGGCGCGGCTCTTCGCCTGACGCGCCTTCGGGGAGCTGCGGACCCACTCAAGCTCGCTGGCCAGGCGCTTCTGCAGCTTCTCATCGCGCTGCTTCTGACCCGCCATACGCGCGGCCTTGGTCTCCAGGTACGTGGAGTAGTTGCCCTTGTACGGGTACAGGCTGCCGCGGTCGACCTCGCAGATCCACTCGGCCACGTTGTCCAGGAAGTAGCGGTCGTGCGTGACGGCCAGCACGGCGCCAGGGTATTTATGCAGGAACTTCTCCAGCCACAGCACGGACTCGGCGTCCAGGTGGTTGGTGGGCTCGTCGAGAAGCAGCAGATCGGGGGCCTCGAGCAGCAGACGGCACAGCGCCACGCGACGACGCTCACCGCCGGAGAGCACGTTCACCGGCATGTCGGGGTCGGGGCACTGCAGCGCGTCCATGGCCTGGGACAGCTGGCTGTCCAGGTCCCAGCCGTTGGCCGCGTCGATGGCGTCCTGCAGCTTGCCCATTTCCTCCATAAGCGCGTCGAAGTCGGCGTCGGGCTCGCCCATGAGCGTGCCGATCTCGTTGAAGCGGGCGATATCGGCCTTCACGTCGGCGAACGCCATCTCGATGTTCTCCAGGACGGTCTTGTCCTCGTCCAGCGGCGGCTCCTGCTGCAGGATGCCCACCGAGTAGCCGGGGGTCAGGCGAGCATCGCCGTTGCTGACCTCCTCGATGCCGGCCATGATCTTGAG
Organism: uncultured Coriobacteriaceae bacterium; assembly: GCA_900550055.1. Classification (GTDB taxonomy): domain Bacteria; phylum Actinomycetota; class Coriobacteriia; order Coriobacteriales; family Eggerthellaceae; genus Senegalimassilia. The sequence goes on from URQU01000045.1 coordinate 9,877, forward strand.
CAGCGTGGACTTGCCCATGCCGTTCGGGCCCACCACGCCGATCTTCGCGCCGGGATAGAACGACAGGGTGACATCGTCGAGGATGACCTTGTCGCCGTGCGCCTTGCGCGCCTTGTACATTTGGTAGATGAACTCTGCCATGCGTATTGCCTTTCTTGTCGAGCAGGTGGACGCCTAGCAAGTCCAACCGCTCCATGCTGTGCTGCGGGTGCACACCAGGCCCGGGCGGATAACCGAGCCGGGCGTGATTGCGCTACGGATAGTCAAGCCCGGTGCCGCCGGGCTTTTTCGTTTTCGCCCATTGGCGTGTCCGCCCATTCTACCAGAGCCATCCTTCAACATCCTAGCTTGCAGTGCGCCTTCCTTAAGCTGTATACTACTATGTAATACGATGTATTGCAAAAGGAGCTTGCTATGCCCATGAATGCCGTCTTGCAAGTACGAATGGACGCGGAAACTAAGCAGCGCGCAGAGGCGCTGTTCAAATCTCGCGGGTCATCTTCGGCGGAAGCCGTTAGGCGCTTTCTGGCGAAAAGCATTCAGCTTAATAGCGCCACGCTGCTTGACGAAATGACCGATCCTTCCGCTCGGGCCGCTCAGCCGAAGTCAAGCGCGGCAACATTGCATGGCGCAGGGTGCCTTGCTCAATATGCTGACCCCAAAAAGCGCGCACAAGAAGCGAACGCATGGGCTGCCGCCGTTGCGGAGAAGCACCGTGGCTAGCACTATCGACGCAAATGTGGCCTTGCGCTACTTGCTATGGGACAACGAAGCGCAGGCGAAGCAAGCCAAGCAGTGGATTATCGAGGGCGCTTGCATATACATGGAAGCTGTTGCCGAAGTGGTGTATGTGCTGCAAGGCGTATACAAGCTCTCGCGGGCGGAAATCGATACCGCTGTTGAAAACCTGCTTGATGACGTGCATGTCTACGACGAAGAGGTTATGCGCGCCGCCTTACGAATGTACGCGATGAGCTCGCTCGATTTCGTGGACTGCACGCTAGTGGCGCGCAACGTCCTACAGCAGGAACCCGTCCGCACTTTCGACAAACAGCTCGCAAAGAACCTACGCGACTGTTAACGCCCCAACCGCAGCGACGACGGTGCAAAAACGCTACTTTTTCGGTTTTTGCAGGGCGGACGCCGCGGCGGCGGCCCAAGTGCGCGGAACGAAGCGGCTGCCGAACACGATGACCTTCGCCAGCATGCCCGGGCAGCACAGCAAACGGTTGCAGCCCAAGGCCCGGATGGCCGCGCGGGCCACGCGCGGGGCGCTGATGGTCATGCGCGCCAGCGCCGTGCCGCCGGCGTCGGCATTGTCCCAAAACGGCGTGCGAACAGGCCCGGGGCATAACGCGGTCACGTGCACGCCGTGCGGGCGCAGCTCCATATGCAGCGCGCTTGAAAACGATTGGACGAACGCCTTCGAGGCGTAGTACGTGGACATGTACGGCCCGGGGACGAACCCGGCCACACTGGCCACGTTGAGGATGCCGCCGTGCCCGCGCGCCGCCATGCCGGGCGCGAACGCGTGGCAAAGCTCCATGAGCGCCATGTCGTTGGTCTGCACGAGCGCACGTTGGCGCTCCAAGCTGCTTTCCGCGAATGGCGCATCGTAGCCGAAGCCGGCGTTGTTCACAAGCGTCTCCACCTGCAGGTTCGCCGCCTGCACCTGAGACGCCAGCGCATCGACGGCGTCCGGCCGCGCGAAGTCGGCAACGAAAACGTTCACGTCAACGTCGAAGCGTTCGGCCAGGTCCTTCGCCAGCTTCTCGAGCTTGCCCCGATCGCGACCCACCAGGGCTAGCGTGCCGCATTCGCGGGCGAGCTGCGCGCACAGCTCGCGGCCGATGCCGCCCGTCGCGCCCGTGACCAGCGCGCAAAGCGCAGGAGGCTCCCCTGCGGGAGCCGCACCGCCGACGCCTGCTCCGCCGTGGAGGCCTTCCATGTTCTCGGGCAACACCATCTGCGCCAACTCCTTCGCCACCTGCCGCCGCGCGGCCGTTTTCCATCATGTAGCAAAGCATAGCAGGTGCAGCGGCCGGTTTTAGGGCTTCCGTGCGTTTGCGTGCTTTTGACGCGGAGCCGTTCACTTACCGTGGAAAAAACGCCAACGCACCGTTTCCCGATGCACACGCCTTTGCAACCATGTGTTGTTGGCGCTTTGGGCGAACGCCGCGCACAACCGCCGCCGTGGAACGTACTATGGTGACAAACACGAGCGCCGCCCTTCGTGCGGCCGGCACAACGCAGGCGTTTCACCACAGGAGCACACATGAACTTGCACAACATCCCCGCCATCTATCCCGAGGGCGCCGCGACGCAGCAGCAAGCCGCGCAAATGCAGCAGGCCGCCGCCATGGCGCAGGCCGCGCAGGCGCAGCAAATCGCCGGCATGGCCCAGGCCGGCGCCGCAGCGCAGGCCGCCATGCCCGTTTCGCATCGCCCCATGCGGCAAGCGGGCCGTCAGCTTCGCAGCACCACGCAGCTGCATGCGGTGGTCGAGGCTTGCCAGACGGTGCGCATCGCATGCGTGGACGAGGAGGGGCCGTTCATCGTGCCCATGAGCTTCGGCTACGACTGGGCAGACCCCGAGGAGATCGACGCCGACGCACCGCGCCTGGCGTTGTGGATCCATTCGGCCGGCGTCGGCCGCAAAGTGGACGCGTTCAACCGGGAGCCGCGCGTGGCAATCGAGATGGACGTGCAGGAAGGCCTGATCACGGGCACCTACGCCTGCGCGTATTCGTACGCATACCGTTCCATCATGGGCACGGGCACCATCCATCGCATCCAGGGGATCGAAGCGAAGCGCTACGGCCTCACGCGCATCATGCAGCACCTGGCGCCCGAAGCCTCGACCGACTTCACCGACCAGGCGCTAGCCCGCGCGAACATCTACTGCATCGACATCGACCGCTTCACCGGCAAGCAACGAGCATAGAAAGCGATTTCGTAGGAACGAGAACGGGGCCGCTGGCAGACAGCTAGGCGGACGGTTGGGGGACGTAGCGCTAAGTGTCCGAAAGCTTTCGGACACTTAGCGCTA
>URQU01000046.1 GCA_900550055.1 uncultured Coriobacteriaceae bacterium
TGGCCTAGGCGTCGTAACGCTTGCCGTTGCGCATGGACAGCGCGACGGTGGAGGCGTTGTGCAGAAGCGAGGACATCTGCGGGGAGATGACGCCGCCGATGCCGGCCGCCAACAACGTCGAGTTGATGACCATGACCTCCTTGAAGCTGCCGTTCAGGCGACCCATCAGGCCCTCGCTCATGCGGCGCAGCGCCACGATGGAGCCGAGCTGGCCGCCCGTGAGCGTGATGTCGGCCACCTCCTTGGCCACCGCAGTGCCCTGCCCCATGGCGATGCCCACGTCGGCAAGCGCCAGCGCCGGGGCGTCGTTGACGCCGTCGCCGACCATGACCACGTGCGCGCCTTCCGCCTTGAGTTTCTCGACGAAAGCGTACTTGTCCTCGGGAAGCAGGTTGGCGTGGAATTCGGATACGCCGGCGCGTGCGGCGATGCGCGCCGCGGTGCGCTCGTTGTCGCCCGTGAGCATGATGACGCGCGAAAGCCCCAGGCGGCGAAGCTCGGCGATCGCCTCGGGAACGCCGGCCTTGAGCGGGTCCTGCACGCCGATGACGCCCATGAGCTTGCCGTCCACGGCAAGGTAGAGCGGCGAGAGGCCCTCGGTCTCCCGTGCGATGAGCTCTTTCTGCGCCTCGGAGATCTCGACCTGCTCGTCCTCCACGACGAAGTGCTCCGAGCCGATGACCACGCGCTTGCCGGCAAGCGAGCTTGCTATGCCATGTGCCACGATGTACTCCACCTCGGCGTGGCGCTCGCGGTGCTCCAAGCCCTTATCGGCGGCAGCGCGCACGACCGCGCGGGCCACCGGATGCGGGAAGTGCTCCTCCAAGCATGCGGCGAAGCGAAGCACCTCGTCGTCGTCCCAGCCGTCAAGGGAAAGCACGCGCGCCACCTGCGGGGCGGCCTCGGTCAGCGTGCCCGTCTTGTCGAACACGATGACGTCGGCCTGCGCCATGGACTCGAAGTGCTGCGAACCCTTCACCGTGAAGCCCGCCTGGGCAGACTGGCTCATGGCCGACAGCACGGCGATGGAGCCGGTGAGTTTGAGCGCGCACGAGTAGTCGACCATAAGGGCCGCCGACGTCTTCACCAGGCTGCGCGTGGTAAGCGCCACGATGCCCGCCAGCAGGAAGTTCCACGGCACGATGCGGTCGGCAAGGCGCTCCATGCGCGACTGCGTGCGGGACTTGTAGGATTCGGTCTGCTCGACCAGGTTGACGATGGTGCGCAGCTTCGTCTGGCCCTCGTTCGCCTTCACCTCGACGATGATCTCGCCGTCCTCGACGGCCGTGCCGGCGAACACGTCGTCGCCGACGGTGCGCTCGACGGCCAGCGGCTCGCCGGTAAGCGCCGCCTGGTTGACCATGGCGCACCCTCGCACCACCGTGCCGTCAACGCACACGGGCATGCCGGTGCGTACGGCGATGAGCTGACCCGCGCGCAAGGAGCTGGAGGGAACCTGCACCTCGGTGTCGCCCTCCACCAGCTGGGCGGTTTCAGGCAGGTCGAGCAGCGCGTTGATGAGCGCGCCCTCCGAACGGCTGCGCGTATACTCCTCAAGCGTCTCGCCCACGTTGAGCAGAAGCATGGTGAGCCCCGCCGTACGCGGGTCGCGCTTCGCGAACGAGATGCCGATGGCCGCTGCGTCGAGCACGGGCACGTCCAACCGGCCCGCCGCCAGCGACTTCAGGCCGGCGAACAAGAACTTGCGGTAGCTGAAAACCGTCCAAGCTGCCGCCAGGGGCGCGGGCAGGAACCAACGGCGCATGAAATGGAAGCCCACGAGCGACGCCAGATCCATGAGCAGGGAATGTGAACGCGGGGCAAGCTCAAGGCCGCACCCTTGCTTGGCCTTGGCGATGGCCGCCGCATCGATGCCCGCCAGATGCTCGAGCACGCGTGCGCGGCCGCCGGGTGCGGCGTTATAGGTCAGGGCAACGCTGCCGATGCGCGGATAGACGGTTGACTTCGCGATGTCGGGGCATGCGCCCAGCACGCGATACAGCGCATCTAAGTCCGCTGGCGGGACAGGGCCCGCCAGCTTCACGCGCAAACGGCCCGGAAGCTCATTTGCGATCTGATATTTCATAGCGACGTCTTCGCGCTATTCGCCGTCGACCGCGGACTGCTCGATCTTAGCAGACTCGTTGATGTAGCTTGCCTCGGCCACGATGTCATCGACCTGGGCCTTGGCCTGCTCGACCACATCCTGATAGGCGGCCTTGGCCTGCAGGCCCTTGGCAACGCCCTGCACGTAGCACTTCTTCGCCGCAGAGCTGCTCAGCGCCTTCAAACCCAGCGTGCCCAGAGCGAAACCACCGGCGATCATCCAGCCATCGCGCTTCTTGAGTTTCATGATCTTCGTCCTTTCTTGTGCTGTCCACCGCCGTGGATCCAGCAATGTTCGACCCCAAAAACTTTTACTCCGCACGAAAGAGTATGACGCAGGTGACATATTGTCAATCAAAGTCAACTTTAATTCTCGAAATCGCCGTTTGCCGTCATGCGGGATTATTGCGGACGGCCGATGACGTGGGCATATCCGCACGGCGAAGCACGCTATCATGATGCAAGCACAACTTCGAACCATTTGGAGCATCGTATGAACTTCAACAATGTAACCTTCGAGCGCTCGTTCGGCATCTCCTCGCAGCTGCCACCCTCGACGCTTCCGGAAGTGGCGTTCGCCGGCCGTTCGAACGTGGGCAAGTCGTCCATGCTCAATGCCCTGTTCGGACGCAAAAGCCTGGCGAAGGTCTCGCAGAAGCCCGGCAAGACGTCCACCATCAACTTCTTCGCAACCGAAGGCGCCCGTTTCGTCGACCTGCCCGGCTATGGCTACGCACGCGTAGCGAAATCCGAGAAGGGCCGTTGGGCGGAGCTGATCGAGGGCTATTTCAACCAGGATCGCAACTTCGCGCTGGTGGTCAGCCTGGTAGACATCCGTCATGAGGCGCAGCAGCTCGACTTGAACATGATCAACTTCCTTATGGAGGCGGGGCTTCCCTTCGCCGTGGTGCTCACGAAGTCCGACAAGCTCTCCCGCAACCAGCAGAACAAGCAGGTTGCCGTGCTGCGCCGCCAGCTTGCCCTGCCCGACGACGTGCCCATGCTGGTGACGTCCAGCGAGAAGCGCGACGGCTTCGATGCCTTGCGCAAACTCATCACGCAGGCCTGCGAAGGCTAGCGCAGGTTGACGCCTACCGATCGGGTTGCGCGCCCTGCCGGCATAGCTTTGCCGGCATCCCCATGAGCACGGTCCCCTTCCCCACTGCCAAGGGGACCGCATTCGCAGGCGCGGCTTAGCCAGCGCTCCTTTCGCAAAGCCCGAATCATGGGCGGCCTTTCCCGCAGAACCGGCAACGCTCCCGTAAACGCGAACGAGCCCCAAGCTGATGAACAGCTTGGGGCTCGTTGTTTACTGCAGGTATTTCGCTGCCGGCTTGAATGCTTGCCGACATGCCGCCGGAACGGGAAACGCTACCAGGGGCGCACGATGATCATGTCGGACTGCACGGAGCTGACGCACACCGTCTGACCGAAGGTTGGTGCATGGATCATCTGCCCGCCGCCGATGTAGATGCCGCAATGCGACCAGCTGGTGCAGATGTCGCCGGGCTGCGGGTCGGAGACCTGGGACATGCCCATGAACGTGTACGTGGTGCCGTAGCGCGAATAGCTGCCGGTCAGCGCATAGCTGACCAGACCGGAGCAGTCGAAGCCGTCAGGGCCGACGCCGCCCCACACGTACGGCGCGCCGATGCAGCTGTATGCACGGTCGACGATGGCATTGCCCGTGGAGGCGTTGTAAGACGGCGTCCAGCTGCTGGAGCTGCTGGAACCGCCCGAGTTGTCGGTATTGCCCGAATTGCCGTTATCGGTCCAACCGGTGTTGCCGGCGTCGCCGGAATCGTCGGTCCACGTGTTGCCGCCGCCGTTACCGGCAGCGCCGCCGTTACCGCCATTGCCGCCGGCATTGGCGTTGGTGTTCGTGGCACCCGCGATGCCCATACGCTGGGTAGCCTGAGCGGCGGACTGGTCGACGGTCTGCTGAGCGGTTGCGGCAGCGGCAGCGGCCTGTGCGGCACGCTCCTCCTCCACCAGCGTTGCCACCTCGGCCGAAAGGCCGTCATAGGTCTGCTGCATGGAGTTGACGGTGGCCTGAGCCTCATCCTGGATTTGCTTGGCCTCGGATGCCTTGGCAGCGGCGGTGCGGCTCTGCTCTTCGAACGTGGCCTTCTGCTCCTGGGCCTCGGTGCGCAGGTCCTTGTTGCGCTGCACGAGCTCGGCATCGTTATCGTTAACCTTGTTCAGCAGGTCCCAGTTCGTGGCGAACTCGCTGAACGTGGTGGAGCCGAGCAGCAGGTCCAAAAACGAGCTGGCGCCCGTGCGGTACATGCTTTGCGCGCGATCGCCCAAACGGGACTGCACATCGGCGATCTCGACGTTGATCTGGTCGATGCGCTCCTGCGCCTGGTCGGCGGATTGCTGTGCCTGAGCCTGCTCCTCGAGCGCCTGGCCGTAGTCGGCCGACGCCTGATCGAGCTTGTACTGCATAGAATTGAGCGAGGCCAGAACCGCCTGTGCCTCGGCCTGCTTGGAAGATGAATCAGGGGTGGCGAATGCCAGCTGCGGGACCATAAGGCCGCAAGACAGGACGCAAGCCATAGCCCCGCCGGCGATACGGCGGCGCAGCTTCATTTCCTGTTGCATGCACGAACCTCCTACTCGGTTTCAAAATCGTTCTTGCTACTGTATCACCCTCGCAACAAGCGCGGAACCTTTTGCACTGAACGGGCATACGCCCAGGTGAGGCAACCGGCATTTATGAAGAGCGGGCGGCTGGGGCGAAGCGTGTTTTCGCACCGCCAGCTCCAGCCGCCCATTCTTTGCGGCGCTTTACGCCGTCCCCTAGCCGCGGAAGCCCGCGTCCTCCTGATGACGCGACGGATCGTCGGCAGCGGAGGTTGCCAGCGCGTCGCATCGCTCGTTCTCGGCATGGCCGGCATGCCCCTTGACCCAGACGAACTCCACGTCGTGGGGCTCCTTGGCCTTGAGCATGCGCTTCCACAGATCGGAGTTCTTCACCGGCTGCTTCTGCGAGTTCTTCCATCCGCGCTTGAGCCAGCCGTCCACCCAATGCTGGTTGAACGCGTTCACCAGATACTGGGAATCGGAGTACAACGTCACATGGCAGGGGCGCTTGAGCGCCTCAAGGGCCACGATGGCACCGAGCAGCTCCATGCGGTTGTTCGTGGTGCAGCGGTACCCCTGCGAGAACTCCCGCTCGTGCACCCCGCCCTTGCTGTCGACGAAGCGCAGGATGCTGCCGTACCCGCCCGGCCCGGGGTTGCCCCGCGACGCGCCGTCGGAATACAAATCAACGTGCATAAGCAAACCAACTTTCCGCACCCATGAAAAGGCCGGCCAGCCGCGTTGCCGCAGCTGGCCAGCCTGATCGGATGCCGTGCTTTGAAACCCTACTTGAACTGCGAGGGGTGCTTCGAGAAGAAGTCGAAGCGCGGGGGAAGCTCGCGGATGCGATGACGCCCGTCCTCGAGCTCGGAGCCGTGGCACAGCTCGTCCATGCCCTCGAAATCGAAGTTCCAGCTGAAGAAGTCGTCGAACTCGAAGCTGAGGTAATCGGCGATCTTCTCGCAGCCCTTCGGCACCACGGGATGCATGAGCAGCGTGGATACGCGAAGCAGGTAGAAGCAGTCCACGAGCACCTGACGGCGCAGCTGCTCGTCGCCTTCCTTCTCGGCGGTGCGGATGTTGTCCGTCCAGTACTTGTTCGCCCAGCGGATGAACGTGTCCATGATGGACATGACCGTGTGCAGCTCCGCCTTGTGCATGGTCTTGTCATACTCGTTCATGCATGCCTGCGCGCGCTTGCGCACCTCAGACGACACCTCGCCGAGCGGCATCCAGCCTTCGAAGTTCTTCTGCGCCTCGTAGAAGCAGCTGCGGGCCAGGCGGTTGAACACGTTGGTGAGCAGCGTGCCTTCCTTGAGCACCGGGTCGGCAACGCGCGGGTCGTTGCGCTTGGCCTCATCTGGATCGAAGGGCTTGGGTTTGAAGCCAACGGACTTCTGGTCCAGGCCAAGGGCCAGGAAATGGGCGCGCAGCTGCTCGACGGTGTAGTGCTCGAGCAGCTCGTCGGCCGTGGGCGGCTTGACCGAACCCGACGACGAGGCCTTCTTGTTGCCGAGCAGGATGTGGTGGTTGGCGATGAGGCTGGTCTGGCGCAGGGGCGTATCCGTCTTACCGGGCGTGAGGATATCGCCGGGGCGCAACGCCTCGATGAGCGCCGGCTGGGCCACACCGTAGAAGTACAGGTTGTCCTGGCCGATGAACTGGTAGACCTGCGCGTCCTCCGAACACCAGAAATCGCGCCAGCTGCCGCGCGGCAGGCCCATCTTGTCGTTGATGGCCATGGTGAAGCTCATGGGAGCCCACAGGCTTTCGGGCCAGCACCACACCGTCAGGCCCTCGAGCCCGTCGATGACCGGCGCCTTCACGCCCCACTCGATGTTGCCGGTGATGCGGAAGGGAACGAGCGCCTTGCCCGTGCGGAAGCGGATGCCCGCAGCGGCGAGCACATCGCGCGCCGCATCGCGGTCATCGATGGTGTCGAACTCGATCTCGAAGGACTGCTTGCCCTTCTCGGCCTCATGGTACTGGTGATGCGCGAGCTTTTCGGCGATCTGAAGATACTGGTCGTACAGCTCGTTTTTGATGTAGACCACCGGCGGGGCCAGGAACTCCTTGATGGTCTGCGGCACGATGGGGCGCACCTCCGGGTCGGCCTCAAGCGCCTCCACGTGCTGCTTCAGGAAGGCGTTGAACGCCGGCAGGTCGAAATACCAGTTCTCCACCGGGCGCATCTCGGGCGTGACGCCGGTGAGCGAGGACTTCGGCGCGATAAGGTCCTCGGGCGCGTAGCTGTGGCCCAAATCGCACTCGTCGGCATAGGCGTGCTCGGACTTGCAACCCTGCACGGGGCAATGGCCCTGCACCTGGCGGCCGTTCAGGAACGTGCCCGCCTCGGGGTCGTAGAACTGCAGCGTCGCGCGCTTCTGAAGCCAGCCGTTCTCGTGCAGCTTCTTGATGAAGGCCTCGCTGATGAGCTGATGGACCTCGCCGGAATGCCCGATGTTAGAGCCCTCGTAGATGTCCAAGCTGATGTCGTAGGACTCCAGCGTGTCCTTCTGGCGGTTATGGTTGCGCAGCACGTAATCCTCGATGGTGCCGTCGAACTCGCCGGCCTCCACCAGCTTGCGGTAGCCCTCGTTGATGGGCGAGCCGAAGCAGTCCGTGCCGCTGATGAAGCGGACGTTCTCCGCGCCGATGCGGTCGCGCAGGAAGCGCGCGAAGCAGTCAGCGGGCACGAACACGCCGGCGATATGCCCGAAATGCAACGGCTTGTTGCCGTAGGGCATGCCGGCCGTGACCACCGCGCGCTTGGGCCAGGCAACCGTTTCGGTGTTGTCATGCTTTGTTGCCATGTGTATGTGTCTCCCCTAGAACTCCAGGTTTGCGTTTGCGTTGCCGTTGGCGTGCTGGGCCTTTTTCGCCGTGCGGCTGAGGAACTCGTCGTTGTCGTCGGTGCGCTTCAGGGACTTGATGAGCATGTCCATAGCGCGCTCAGTGTTGTTCGTGTTCGCCAGGATGCGACGCACTCCCCAGATCAGCGGCGCCTTCTGCGGATCGAGCAGCAGGTCCTCCTTGCGCGTACCCGACGCCACCGGATCGATGGCCGGGAAGATGCGTCGGTCGGCCAGGTTGCGGTCGAGCTTGAGCTCCATGTTGCCCGTGCCCTTGAACTCCTCGAAGATGACCTCGTCCATCTTCGAGCCCGTTTCCACTAGGGCCGAAGCGAGGATGGTCAGGCTGCCGCCGCCTTCGATGTTTCGGGCAGCGCCCAGGAACTTCTTCGGCGGGTACAAGGCCGTGGAATCCACGCCGCCGGACAGGATGCGCCCGGATGCGGGCTGCGCCAGGTTGTAGGCGCGCGCCAAGCGCGTGAGGCTGTCGAGCAGCACCACAACGTCCTTGCCGTCCTCCACCAGGCGTTTCGCACGCTCGATGACCAGCTCGGAAACCTGGATGTGGTTTTCGGTGGGCATGTCGAAGGTGGAGGAGATGACCTCGCCCTTGATGGAGCGCTGCATGTCGGTGACTTCCTCGGGGCGCTCATCGACCAAAAGGCACATGAGGTGCACCTCGGGGTTGTTGGCGCTGATGGCCGCGGCGATGTCCTTCAAGATGGTGGTCTTGCCGGCCTTCGGCGGGCTGACGATCAGACCGCGCTGGCCCTTGCCGATGGGGCTGACCAGGTCGATGACGCGCGCCGTGATGGTGGAGTGACCATGCTCCATGGTCAGGCACTCATCTGGATAGACCGGCGTGAGGTCGCCGAAGCGCACGCGACGGCCAAGCTCCTCGACGGGCTTGCCATTGACGGTGGCCACCTTCTGCACGGCCGCGTACTTCTCGTTGGGGCGCGCCGGGCGCGTGGTGCCGGTGATCTTGTCGCCCTTGCGCAGGCCGTTGCGGCGGATGGTGGAAAGCCCCACGTAGCAATCCTGCTCGCTGGGCAGATAGCCGTTGGTGCGCAGGAAGCCGTAACCGTCCTGCATGATGTCGAGGACGCCCTCGACCTCGATGAAGCCCTCGGCCTTCAAGGACGCATCGTATACGGCGTCGATGAGCTCGGCCTTCTTCAAGCCCGCCACGTCGACGTCAAGCTCGGCGGCCTTCGCGCGCAGCTCGGCCACCTTGAGCTTGGCCAGGTCCTCTTTGTTGACGCTCGGGACGACCTCGCGGTTGTTGTTGCGCTGGTGACGCTGGTGGCGGTCGTTGCGGTCGTTGCCGTTCTTGCGACCGTTGCGGTCGTTGCGCTGATGACGATCCGCGCCGGCGTTGCCGGAGTTGCGGCCCTCGGAGCGCTCGGCGCCTTCGCGGGCTTCGGACTTGCCGCGGCCCTCATGCTGCTCGGCGCGGCCTTCGCGGTTGGCGCCTTGGGCACGCACCGATTTGCGCGGTGTGCGCGCGGCGCGTGCCGCGCGGCCCGGGGCCATGTCCTGGGCGGGCGCCTGCTGCTCGGAGCCGGCTACCTCGGCGGGCGCCTGTGCGGCTTCGGCGTTTTCGGAAGCTTGCTGCTTATCGGACGCCTCCTGCACGGGCGCTGCCTTGGCGGCGACGGGCGCGGTGGCGATCTTCTTATGCGAACGGCCCGGACGGCGCCTTGCCGGCGTGCCGACGACGACCTCGGCGGCCTGGGCGCTTTCGGCAGCCTGCGCCTTGGGCGCGGCGGCTTCGGGTTCGACGGGGGTTTCCTTCGCCTTTTTCGCCTTCGCGGCGGAAGCGGGCTTCGCGGCGGGTGCGGCCTTTGCGGCGGCATCGGCCTTTGCGGCAGGAGCGGATTCGGCCTCTTGGACGGGCGCGGCCTTCTTGCGAGGGCGGCCCGAGCGGCGCTTGGCCGGCGTTTTCGGGGCGCTATCGGCCCCATCGGCCGGGGAAGCGGGTGCGGCGTCGGGAGAAGCTTCGGAAGAGGCCTTGCCCGACGAGGCGGCGCTTTTGCGCGGACGGCCCGGGCGGCGCTTGGGAGCAGCCGGCGCCGCTTCGGCCGCGGGGGCGCCCTCCTGCGGCGCCTCCGCTACATTCTGCTCGTCGCTCATGCGTTAGCTACCTTCTCCCAGTCCTTCATGAAGGAGTCCAGGCCGCGGTCGGTCAGCGGATGCTGCACCATCTTCTTCAGCACGCCGAACGGGACGGTGGCGATGTCGGCGCCCATGAGCGCGCACTGCGTGACGTGGTTGGCGCTGCGCACGGAGGCGGCGATGATCTCGATCTGCTCGCCGTTGGCGGTGTTGGCCGTGAAGTCGTAGTTGTTGATGGCGGTGACGATGTTGCCGACCTGCTCGAGGCCGTCCTCGGAGATGTCATCGAAACGGCCGATGAACGGGCTGATGTAGCGGGCGCCGGCACGGGCGGCAAGCAGCGCCTGCGGCACGCTGAAGCACAGCGTCATGTTCACCGGGATGCCCTCGGCGGCCAGCGTGTGGGTGGCGGCCAGGCCCTCGACCATGGTGGGGATCTTCACCACGATGTTCGGGGCGATCTCGGCCAGCTTGCGGCCGTCGGCGACGATCTCGTCGCGCGTCATGGCGACGGATTCCGCGGAAACCGGGCACTCCGGGCCGACGATGTCGCAGATGCGCTTCATGTGGTTATGGAAGCCGTCCAGCTTGCCGCCGATCTTGGCGTACAGCGACGGGTTGGTGGTGACGCCTGCCAGCGCGCCCCAGCTAGCAGCCTCTTCGATTTCGGCTAGATCTGCCGTGTCCAGAAAGAACTTCACCCTTATTCCTCCTTATATATACGGGTTGTTACCCGCTTTTGCGCATAGATAGAGCGTGGAAAAGAAGCGGGAACTTGATGATGGGAAGGGTTTCCTTCAAGAAAATAAAGCTAGGGGCAGGATAACGCAGGCGCCGGGTGCGCGCAAGCAAGTCACCGCGGATAACCACCCGAAGCGCATGACCGGGCGCAAAACGCGCGAAAGCCGGGATGACCCGGCCTTCAAGCTTTCGCATGTTCGATTTTCCGCAGGGCGCTATGGCGGCGAAACGCCTACTCGAACCCGGCCAACGTGCCAAAGAAGCAGCTGGTGGCGCCGGTGTGGCACGCAGGGCCCGCCGGATGCACGAGGGCCAGAAGCGTGTCGGCGTCGCAATCGTAGCGAAGCTCGACGATCTTCTGCGTGTTTCCGCTGGTGGCGCCCTTGTGCCACAGCTCCTGGCGGCTGCGGCTCCAAAACACCGTCTCGCCGCGCTCAAGCGTAAGCGCCAGGCTTTCGGCGTTCATCCACGCCATCATGAGCACCTCGCGCGTTTCCACGTCCTGCACGATGCACGGGATCAGCCCGTCGGCGTTGTATTTCAGCTCGGGGAGCTCGGTTTGCATGAACGTTCCTTTCGATAGGGGTTTTCGATGGAGGGCGAACGCCAACGGCACGTGAACAGGGGATGGGGATGTGTTCACGTTTGCCGTTCGGGAACATGGCAATGTTGTTGTGAACACGCCTCCGTCCCCTGTTCACGCGAATCGTTTTCTATAGGCGCACGGGGATACCCTGGCTGCGCATGTACTCCTTGACCTGGGATACCGTGAACTCGCCGAAGTGGAAGACGCTGGCGGCCAGCACCGCGTCGGCCTCGCCGTCGATGATGCCTTCGGCGAAGTGCTCGAGCTTGCCCACGCCGCCGCTGGCGATGACGGGGATGTCCACCGCGCGCGCAACTGCGCGGGTGAGCGCGCAGTCGAAGCCGTCCTTGCTGCCGTCGCGGTCCATGCTGGTCAGCAAGATCTCACCCGCGCCGCGGCGCGCCGCTTCGACCGCCCACTCCACGGCATCGACGCCCGTTGCGGTGCGGCCGCCGTGCACGTAGACCTCCCACTTGTTGGGGTTGCCGGCCACCTGCTTCGCGTCGATGGCGCACAGGATGGCCTGCGTGCCGAACGCCGCGGCGGCATCGGAGATGAGCTGCGGGTTATCCACCGCCGCGCTGTTAACCGACACCTTGTCGGCGCCGGCTGCGATCATGCGGCGGATGTCGGCGACGCTGCGGAAGCCGCCGCCAACGCAATACGGCAGGTGCAGCTGCGCGCTAGCGCGGCTTGCAAGGTCCACCGTAGTCTCACGTTTGTCGCTGGTGGCGGTGATGTCAAGGAAAATCACCTCGTCGGCGCGCTGCTCGTCGTAGCGCTGCGCCAGCTCGATGGGGTCGCCCGCATCGCGCAGGTTCACGAAGTTGACCCCCTTCACCACACGGCCGTCCTTCACGTCCATGCAGGGGATCACGCGTTTTGCCAACATATATCTGCTCCTCAACGGCTCGGGGAAAGGGGAATCGACGGGGGTGGCGCCGACGGCCGCGTTGCGAGACCGGGCAGCGTCACGCGCAGGTGCGCGCTACGCCCGGTTACGCTGCGAAACGAACAGTGCTCGGCGCCTTTACGGCATCAGGATCGCGCGGCGGTCAGGCTGGCGCAAAGGGCGACGCCCTCGGCCACGTCGAGCGTGCCCTCGTACACGGCACGGCCGGTGATGACGCCTTCGATGCTTTCCGCCACCGGCGCCAGGCGCTCGATGTCGGCGAGGCTTGCCACGCCGCCGCTGGCGATGACGGGATTGCCGAACGCGTTCGCCATGTCGACGTAGGCCTGCACGTCAATGCCGGTCTGCATGCCGTCGCGCGCGATATCGGTGTAGACGATGTGCTTGAACCCGGCGGTGCCCATCGCGCGCGCCAGGTCGGCGGCGGCAACGCCCGAGCCCTCGATCCAGCCGGAGACGGCCACTTCCCCGCCCTTCGCGTCGATGCCGGCGGTCAGGCGGTCGCCGCCCACCGCGGCCACCGCTGCGCAGGCGAGCTCGGGGTCGTTGACGAGCGCGGTGCCCAGCACCATGCGCGCCGCGCCGGCGTCGGCCAAGCGCTTGAGCGTCTCCAGGCTGCGGATGCCGCCGCCGATCTCGACGGAAAGCGACGTCTCGCGCACGATGCGCTCCACGATGTCGATGTTCTCCGGGACGCCGCTGCGCGCGCCGTCCAGATCGACCACGTGCACCCACTGGGCGCCGGCCTGCTCGAAAGCGCGCGCCTGCGCCACGGGGTCGTCGTTGTACACGGTCACCTGGTTGTAATCGCCCTTCGCCAGGCGAACGGCCTTGCCGCCCAGGATATCGATTGCGGGGAGCAGGTACATGGCGGCCTCCTAACCTTGCAAGGCGGGCGATGCCGCCTTGGCGATTTTGACGAAGTTGCGCAGCACGGCCGCGCCGGCGTCCGAGCTTTTCTCGGGGTGGAACTGCACGCCGAACGCGTTCCCC
>URQU01000047.1 GCA_900550055.1 uncultured Coriobacteriaceae bacterium
CTCCAATATGCCCGTTTCCTTTCGAGTCAGGGAAAGGGATCGATTGTTTGCGCAAGCCTTACGAGAGCTCGTATCAAAAGAAAGAGTTCCGCAGGTCAGCACGGTGTTGTCTTGAACAAATCGCCTGCGGGTCAGGCTTCGTATCCTGGCTGCGAGCTCTTCTAGGTGAAACGGTTTCGTCAGGTAATCGTTGGCCCCAGCGTCCAAGCCGCCTACCTTATCAGCGATGTCGCATCGTGCCGATAAGATCAGCACCTTCGTGTCGTGGTCGGTTTCCCGAAGCGTTTCAAGCACCGTCATGCCGTCCGCTTCGGGAAGATTCAGGTCGAGCACGACCAGGTCGAAGGTTTCGATGGCGAGCAGGTCGATGGCCGTTTGCCCATCATGGCAGCAATCGACGCTATAGGCAAGATGGCGAAGGCTGCGGGCGATTGCGTCGCACAGCGCCTTTTCGTCCTCGACAACCAAAATACGCATATCGGCCCTCCAGCTCATACGTTTTGTTCCTTAACGCGGATTTTATAGTAGACATGATTACATATGCCCAAGAACGAAAGGAGCGTCAGATTGTTCAAAACAAGGAAGGCGGTATTCCAGGCGATCTTGCTGATCGTCGGGGCTGCCATGGTGGGCGTCGGCGCCCTTCGGGGCGAGGTCGACATCGTGCTCAGCAAGGCTATCAGGCTGTGTTTGGAGTGTGTTGGGATTGGGTAAGGGAAACTTCCATGCGTCGTGGTTTTTAAGCCGTTTCCGCGGGTTTGTCCAGGCGGGTGCCGCATTGCTTTCGAATATCCACCTGCCGAACCTTATCAAGGGCGGTATTCATCAGGGCGGTTCGAAAGCGGTGTGCGTACCTGGTTTGAACTGCTATTCCTGTCCAGCCGCTGCGGGTGCTTGCCCTATCGGCGCCTTTCAGGCGGTGGTCGGATCTTCGAAGTTCAGCTTCTCGTATTACGTGACCGGGTTCTTGATTTTGACGGGCGTGCTGCTGGGACGTTTCGTGTGCGGTTTTTTGTGTCCGTTCGGCTGGCTGCAAGAATTGCTGCACAAGATCCCGGGCAAAAAGCTGTCCACGGGCAAGCTCAAGCCGTTGAGATACGTGAAGTACGGTGTGTTGGCGTTGACCGTAGTGCTCCTGCCCGCGGTGCTCGTGAACGACGTCGGCATGGGCGACCCGCTGTTCTGCAAGTACATCTGTCCCCAAGGCGTTCTCGAGGGTGCTATCCCGCTTTCCCTCGTCGATAGCGGCATCCGATCGGCGTTGGGGGCGTTGTTCACGTGGAAGCTTGCGGTATTGATCGCAGTAGTTGTGCTGAGCGTGCTGTTCTATCGGCCGTTTTGCAAATGGGTTTGCCCCCTTGGCGCGTTCTACGCCCTGATGAACAAGGTTTCCTTGCTGGGGATGAAGGTCGATCAGGGCAAATGCATCTCCTGCGGTACATGCGCGAGGACTTGCAAGATGGATGTCGACGTGACGGCTTCACCGGACCACGCCGAATGCATACGCTGCGGGATGTGCGTGAACGCTTGCCCCGTTGATGCCATCAGCTATCGCTTCGGCATGTGCGCGTCCTGCGGTCATCGCGCCGCGGAGGCGGATAGGTTCGAATAACGGATATCGATCGAAAAATGGAGGAACCAAAATGAGGAAGGTCGAGAACATGAATGCGAAGTTGTTAAAGGTTTCGGCGGTGCTGGCCGCATCCCTGCTGGCGATCGGTCTTGCTGCGTGCTCCGCCGCCACCGGCGGAGACGAACGCTCGGAAGGCACATCCGATGCCGCTGCGTTGATCGAGACTCAGCCGAGCGGAGCCGATGAGGCGGCGAAGCTGTATGAGCAGCTCATGCAGAAGGAAAACGAAGTGCTTTCGGCCGATTCGCAGCTTTGGGAGAAACTGTTCCTTTCGGCAAGCAAGGAAAGCCCGATGATCGAGGATGGCAGCAACTATGGCGACTTCCTTTTAGCTACGCTTGAAGGCGCCAAGGATAAGTTCACGGCGCAGGAGCAGGAAACGCTGAAAACCGGGGCGGAGCAGATCAAGCAGATTGAGGACAAGCTTGCGGCCCTGGAGCAGGAATTTCCCGGATGCGGCAGCACGCCGAGCCAGGGCGAGAGCGTTGACGCCCAGAGCGCGGGCATGACGTCAAAAGCCGAGGGGACGGAGAAGTTTCCGAGCTTTAACGGGAAGGACCTTGACGGTAACGACGTAAGCAGCGATGAGCTGTTCTCGAACAACACCGTTACGGTTGTCAACTTCTGGTTCACTACCTGCAAGCCGTGCGTGGGCGAGCTTGGGGAATTGGAGGCCCTTAACCAGAAGCTGGCGGACAAGGGCGGCGTGGTCGTAGGCGTCAATTCCTTTACCCTTGATGGCGACAAAGCTGCGATTTCAGAGGCGAAGAGCATCTTGGAGAAAAAGGGCGTGTCCTATAAGAACATCTGGTTCGGCTCGGATAGCGAAGCCGGCAAGTTCACTTCCAAGCTGTACTCGTATCCGACCACCTACGTGGTCGACAGCAACGGCAACATCGTAGGGCAGCCCATCGTGGGTGCGATCACGTCCGGCGAGCAAGCGAAGAAGCTCGACGCGCTGATCGACGAGGCGATTGCGAACAGCGGACGATAAAGCGGGGCGGTTACGCTGTGCTCGGCAAGGGTTGGCGACATGCGAGTAACGCGGGTCTTCAGGCTCGATAGCTTTCCATGTGGCACTACAGGTGAGGGGCATCCGGCCCCGACCCGCGCGGCGAAGCGCGATGCGCAAACTTGATGGCGGCGCCCGTATATCATGCGGGCGCCGCTTTTTGCGGGTAGGATAGCAAGCGATATCGAAAGAAAGGAACCCGCCATGCCCGAACCCGTTTCCCTTCGCCATAGGCGCCTGAGCGCCGCCGTCGACCCTATGGGAGCGCAGCTGCTCAGCCTGCAACTGGATGGCCGCGAGTACCTATGGCAGGGCGACCCGCGGTTTTGGGCCAGGCGGGCGCCGGTTCTGTTCCCCATCGTGGGGTCGTTGCGCGATGGGCGTGCGGAGTCGGTGCAGGGCCCGTGCGTGATGGGGCGCCACGGCATCGCGCGCAACTACGAGCATGCTGTGGTCGACCGCGCCGCCGATGGGTCGTCGGTCACCTTCGAGCTGCGCGATTCGGCCGAGACGCGTGCCGCGTATCCGTATGACTTCAAGCTGAACATGACCTACGCCATCACGGGCGAGGCCACGCTTTCCCAAACGTTTCGGGTGACGAACACCGGCGACGCAACGTTGCCGTTTTGCGTGGGCGGGCATCCGGCGTTCAACGTGCCCATGGGCGATGCAGTCGACGAGGCGTTCGAGGATTACGTGCTCAAGTTCGCCCGCCCCTGGAGCTGCACGTTGCCGGTGATCGGCGAAGATGGCCTTATGAGCTGGGATAACGCATTTGAGTGCCCGCAGGGTTCGGATACCGTGGCGCTCACGCATACGTCGTTCGCTCATGATGCGCTGATGTTCACGGACGTTCCCGACAGCGTGCTCACGCTGCTGGGCACGAAAAGCGGGCACGGCGTGCGCGTGGAGTTCCCGGGCTTTCCCTATATCGGTGTATGGTCCGCGGCCGACGATGCGCCGTTCGTGGCGCTTGAACCGTGGTCGGGGCACACCACCGCCCACGACGAGGACGACGTGTTCGAGCACAAAGCCGGCATGACGCTGCTGGCCCCAGGCGAAACCAACGAGCGCACGTTCCGCCTCACGCTGTTCTAGCTAATCCCCGCTTCAGGGTTCGATCCGCTGCTTGTATAAGAGACTCACGAGTATCATACCCATAAGCATCTTATACAGAGCTCATCGCGCAGCAGCGCTCCGAGTGCGGGAAAGACAGCCTCGTCGCCCTCGCATTCGCTTGCCAATCGACAAACCGTCCCTTCGATAAGGAAGGGAATCGCGTTCACGCAAAACCCCAGTTGGGAGTAAGGATTCGCATATGCGAACCTAGGCAATGGGAAGAATGCGGCGCAAGGTGTCTCCATGGAAACCGGCTTTCGACCAAGGAGGCAGCTATGCGCAAACGACACCCTGAACAACAAGCACGGCACGCGAAGGATTGCTCGCCGATCAACGGCGCGGAGCGCCGCACGGGCACCAGGATAGCCTGCGTTGGAGTGAGCGCGCTTATAGCAGGCCAGCTGTTCATGCCCGCCGCCTCGCTTGCCGCCGAGTCAGCGGATCAGGACAGCGCAGCGGGTGACGCCGCCGCGACCGCGGCACCGGCGGCCCAGGCAACGCCCGCGGCAGAAACCGCACCTGCTGCAAACGCGGCGCCCGCGCCAGCGGCGCCGGCAGCTTCCTCGCCTGCAGCCGATAGCGCTCCGGCGGGTCAGCAGGCTCAGCCCGCCGTGCCGGCTGCCGCGGCGAACGACGCTTCCGATAACGTTGCCGCGCCGGCAAACGCTGCCGCAGGGCAAAACGACCCCGCCGATAACGCTGCGGCCCTGCCGGCAGATGCCATGCAGGCTCGTGGCGTCACCGATGTGACGGAGGGCGGCGGCATCAAGGTCAACACGACCGTGGTCGATCACTATACGGACTGCGCGCTTCCGAGCAATATCACGCTCGCAAAGGGGCAGTCCTACACCTTCGACTTCCCCGATGTGGAGGGAGGCATACCTGAAGAGCCGCACAGCGTAATCACCGAGGTCAAGTACTACAGGGCCGATGTCGCCTCGGGCAGCCTTGTCGAAGTTCTGGATGAATCCATGGCTGACGTGACGGCTCGCTTCGAGCCCGTTGGCAATCACATGAGGTTGACGCTGTCCTTCACGGGCGACGCCGCTAGCGGTTCGTATCGCCTTACGCGCAGCGATGACCTTCTGGTCAATGCGACCCTGACCTACGTCAGCACAGACTATGAGGGCGGCATCCTCATCGGCGACCCTGACAAATACTACGAACCGGGCTCGATCACCATCAACGAAACCAGGGACAACTACTACATCCGCTACAGCATCGACAGCGAGATCACGCTCGTTGCGGCGGAAAACGAAGCCCTTGAGAACCTGAACGTCGAGAACGTGAAGACCGACTACGCACCCGGCGAGGCACCGCGTGCGACCGCGACGATCCCTGCCGCCGATGCCGACAAGTACGAGATTGCGTATGAGTGCTGGGAGGAGATGGACGGCAGCGATCCCAGGGAGCTCACACCCGTCGCCTTCTGGTATTCCGATCCCGCAAAGTATGCGCCGGGCATGAAGAGGATCGACGCCTTCGAAGAGGGCAAGTTCTACATGTATTCCGTCGAGCTGAGGCTCAAGGGCGACAATACCGTGGGCGATGACTGCATGATGTACGTCAACGGCCATTGGACGCACCACATCAAGACCGTCAACGGCGTATTCGCGCCAAACGCCGACAATATGCTGTGCGAACAGCCGATCGACGAATGGCGAGCTATCGACGTTATCGAAATCAACGGTGCCACGACCAGCTTTAAGGCAGGCGATAAGCCGGTCTTTACGGCGAGCGTCCCCACGGGCTCCAACTCCCTTCCTCAGTGTGAGTTCTGGACGGGTAGCGATGGCAGCGAAGTGAACTCTCAGAAGTTCTGGGATCAGAACATTACGAACCACATCGACGCCTTTAAGCCTGGTGTGACCTATCGCTACGGCATTTGCCTTAAGTCGGCGCGCGGCTTCTACTTCACGCCCGACACTAAGCTGATGATCAACGGCGTGGAGTGCGGTTACCAGGTAGCGGATAGCGTATCCGATGACGATAGCGGTTGGATCTACACCCTGTGGCTCAACACCGATCTGACTTTCACGCCGGAAGGGGTTGCACCTGCGCCGCAGCCGCAGCCTGGCGGCACCAACGGCGGCACGACCAACGTCGACGAACCCGCCAAGCCTGCAGCTGCTAAGGAAGCGGCAAAGCCCGCAACGGGCAACCTTGCCGCAACGGGCGATGACGCAGCCCTAATGGCCGCCGCCCTGGGCATTGCCGGAGCAACCGCCGCCACGGCTGTCGCCGCAGCAAGGCGCCGCAACCGCTAGGCATACGTTCAAGTTCGGCGTCTGCTTGCATCGCGCCCGCATCCGCTCAGGTTTCAGCTTGCCTTCCTGATACCTGAGAGCGGCGAAACGCGATTGCAGGGTCTTCGAGTTCGCCACAACCAAGCGCCGCCGCGACCACCATCGCGGCGGCGTTGGTCTTCGGGCGGTTCACGCCATCGATTCCCCCGCCCCCAAGTGCCGCGGTTTTTGGAAATCTGCTGCGTGCTAGTTTCCGCTAAAGTGGTCAAAACCCCATATAAAACGATAATTTCCCTCAAATCCAATGGAAATCAACCATGTGGACAGGGGGTGACACAATACACTTGACGCAAACAAAGGTGTTGCGCTAAAGTACCCCCTATCATTATTCGCACGCCTTGCAAGGGGCATTGCGTGCTAGGGGAGCTGTCGCGGCGTTCGGTTATGGTCTTGCGGATTCCGTCGATTATCACTATGAAAGAGGGAATTACCGTGAGCCAGACCGCAGCGGAGCAAGTTGAGCGGAAACGTGGCGTGGGATTGACCGATTCGCAATTGCGGATCCTCGGCTACATCGCATCGTGCGGAGCGCAGGGGTGCTCCGATACCAAGAACGCCATCGCCGAAAAGCTTGGCGTGTGCCCGAAGACGGTCGATCGTGCCGTGCGTCGCATGCGCGACGACGGGCTTATCGTTTCAACGGCGCGGTTCGACGAAAACGGTTCCCAGCTCGGCAACATCTACTTCATCGGCGCAGGTCCAAGATAATAGGTTGCGGTTGTTCATAAGCCGTCGACGGCTAAGCGCGTCGGCGGCTTTTCGTTAAGGCTGTACGGAAAAGGGGCGTATGGGCTGATGATGAAGGGGGCGAACATGAACGACGATCCGAAAGCGGCATCGACGCAGGAAAACATCGCGTCTCATTTCGACCTCGCTGACATCACAGACCCCGCAGAACGCGAGCAGCTGCTCATGGAGGAGCTGCGCCGGACGCAGAACGCGCTCGCCAAGGCGAAGGACGAGGTTAGCCGGATACAGCGTGCCCTTGCCGAACGCGCCTTCGACCAGGAGGCGGCCGATGCTCGCGATCTTCTGCACGCCGCCTGCTGGACCGCCGACTTCGATGATGAAGGCAATCCTACAGGGTTTTGGTTCTCCGACGAGTGCCGCCGCGTCCTTGGCTACGAAACCGAGGAAGGTTTGCCCGGCAACGGCGGGAGCTCGGACAGGTTCATCGCCCCCGACGACCTTGCCCGTATCAACAGCGAATTCCGCATCGCCGCAACAGAGGGCGGTCCTTACGACGTTAACTACTGCGTGCGGCGCAAGGACGGCAAGCGCATGTGGGTCCGCGCCGCCGCAAGATTCCGGCGCGATGAGCAGGGCATTGCGCGCTCGTGCATGGGCGTGTTCGTGGATATCGACGATGCGGTGAAGAATCAAGCGCGCCAGCAGCAGGCTCTTGAGCAGGCTCTCGAGCGCGCGGATCGCGCAAACAAGGTGAAGACCGACTTCCTTCACCGGATGAGCCACGACATGAGGACCCCATTGAACAGCATCCTGGGTCTTTTGCAGATTTGCGAACGCAATAGCGACAACGAGGTCTTGCTGTGCGAAAGCCACGAGAAGATACGGACGGCGGCCAGGCATCTGCTTTCGCTTATCGACGATACGCTGCAGGCCAGCAAACTTGGGGAAGGCAAGCTCGAGCTTGTGCGCGAGCCGGTTGACTTGGCTCGTTTGCAGACCGACGTCGCCGACATCATGCAGCTGCCCGCCGCCAATGCAGGCGTGAGCATGGAAGACCATCAAAAGAAGGAAAGCATCGCGCATCAATACGTCCTTGGCAGCGAGCTGTACCTGCGTCAGATCTTCCTGAACATCTACAGCAACTGCATCAAGTACAACCGCCGCGGCGGCAAAGTGATAACGCATGTGGTTTCAAACAAGCAGCCCGATGGCAAGATTTTGGTTCGCTGGGAGATCGCCGATACCGGCATCGGTATGAGCCAGGAGTTCTTGAAGCACGTGTTCGAGCCATTTTCGCGGGAGGAAAACTCAGGTAACGGCGTCGGCGGCACTGGCTTGGGCATGCCCATCGTCAAGCAGCTCATCGAGCTTATGGGCGGCTCCATCAAGGTTTCCAGCAAGTTGAATGTGGGGTCCACGTTCGTGATCTCCATCCCGTTCAAGCCGGCAGCGCAGCCGCAGGAGGCCGAGCAGGCGGCAAGCGAACCGACCATTGAAGGCTGCCGATTGCTGCTGGTCGAGGACAACGACCTGAACGCGGAAATCGCCGCAACCCTTCTGGAGGGCGATGGCGCATACGTCTCGATTGCAGGCGATGGCGCGCAGGCGCTGGAGGCGTTTGCCAAAAGTCCCGCCGGAACCTTCGACGCCATACTCATGGATGTGATGATGCCGAAAATGGACGGCCTGGCCGCAACCAGGGCCATACGTGCTCTCGACCGCCCCGACGCGGCACGCATCCCCATCATCGCGATGACGGGCAACGCATTCCAAGAGGACGTGCAGGAATGCCTTGACGCCGGCATGAGCGCTCACCTAGCAAAACCCATCGACATGACGAATGCGGGCCACGTCATCGCCGGTGCGATGGGCAGGAACGCTTAGGCGCCGTTTTGCGTTTGGATTGTCTTGCTAGCGGCAAAGGTTGCTGCGCGCTGTTCTGCAATGCGGGCCGTGCGAAGCTGGCTTGAACCGGCATTCCTGCGCTGGGTGGAGGGCCTTATCAACCTGCAGCTCTGTTTGATTTTCACTAAAGTTTGCCCCTTGCTACGGGAGTTACTGAACTGGTGGAGAAAGCCTGCATTTGCTGCAGGTGCTGTCTTGCATGCGGGCGGAATCCCTTACGGGGGCGTCTGCCAGCTCTTCACCAGCGACTTGTTATTTGTAATCAACGCAAGCCTTTACGAAGATTTAACTTGACACAAACCGGACGAATTATCAGGTATTATTTTACTCGGGATTCATAACCAAAGCCAAACCGCTACGTCGGTGAATCAGCACGTTTTTAGGGCTGGAGCTGCACTGCTCAGCGAAACGCCAGGTCAAATATGCCGCGAATTAAGATACTCTGCAGCTGTCCTGAGGCATTTGCGGTGAACTTTCACGATAAATACTCAGTATCTTGCCGACTTCCTTATTCTGGGTTGACCCCCCCCCTCTTAATAGCTTTTAATTAGGAATCATGTTCAATTAGCAAATCAAGGCATCGCGCAGTTTGCTCGGTACCTTTCTAGCGTACTTGGGACAGGCTGCGGCCCGCCCTTTGGGAGGGATCGCATTATGCCGAAACGTATCGCGTGCAATATGGTGCGCGCCGTCGAAACACTTTCCGTTATAGCTGCGGTGGCACTTGCCGTCGCCCTTCTGCTCCCTCGCGTATTCGGCTACACGCCCTATGCCGTGCTTTCCGGTTCTATGGAGCCGGAGCTGCCCGTCGGTTCGATGGTCTACGTCCATGAGACCGACCCTGCAACGTTGCATCCTGGCGATGTTGTCACGTTTTACCGCTCCGACGGCGCGGTGGTCACTCATCAGGTGTATGAGGTGGACACCGACGCCCGTACCATCGGCACCCAAGGCATCGCGAACAAAGATGCCGATGGGTCGCTTGTCCACGATGCCCAAGCCACGCCGTTTTCCGGCGTTATCGGCATCGCTGCGTTTTGCATCCCCTACCTGGGCTACGTCGAGGCGTTTTGCACGACGCCGTCCGGGTTGCTTGCGATCATTGCCGTTCTGGCGTTGCTGGCCGTCGCATCGCTTTTGCTGGGCAAAAGCGGATCCTGCCGTGCGGGCAGGCGGGCGCGCGGATGCGGGAACGACGGCTGATAACGCTGGCAGGGGATAAACACGGCGGCAAGGGAGTGCCGTCGAGAAGACAATCGAAAGGATAAGGTACATGGAGAAGACGAACAACAAGAAGCGCTACGGCGTTATCGCCGTGGTGCTGGTGGCCCTGCTCGCCGCTGGCGTGGGCACCTGGGCATGGCTGCAGGCAACCGATCAGGTGGAGAATGAGTTCACGGTCGGTAAGATTACGAAACCTGATAAGAATCCTGATGGAGGCGAGCTCGGCGACAAACCCTATCTGAAGGGCTACTTGTTCGAGACCAAATGGGTGGAGAATAGCAAGATGGTTCCCGGCAGCACGGTTCCCAAGAACCCCAACGTTGGCATCGGCGCGGGTTCCGATAGCTCCTATGTGTTCATCTACGTGAAGAACGCAATTGTGAAGACAGGCGCCGAAAATGCCCTTGACAAGACCCCGTACTTCGAGATCGATAAAAGCAAATGGCAGCAGGTTGATGGTCAGGTGACTACAAACGATGATGGCAAGTACGTGAGCGGTCTGTTCATGTATACCGCTGGTGGCACCGGCTTTCCCGCCCAGCTTACTTCTACTGGTGGCAATGCATACACCGGCGAGCTGTTCAGCACCGTGCATATCCCGGCTGGCATGAACAACGCCGATGTTGTCGAGACTAAGGCTGATCCCAAGCAGGCCCCTACGATGACGGTCTCCTGCTACATCTTCGGCGCTGATCAGAAGGGTGACAAGGCCGACGCTGCCACCAACGCCGTCGAGCAGGCCAAGATCTGGGCTGCTACGCAGGCCTAACGCAACCTGTTTTGCCCGCAAAACCGCCCGGCCTAGGCATGCAGTGCCTGGGCCGGGCCTTCGATAAGACTACCCATTGGATTCCGGTGAACCCTGTGCCAGAGACAACCCCTCACAATCAGAAACGTACCTTGACGCTCGCCGCGCTTGCGCTGGCGGCGCTGCTGTGCATTTGCGGCACGCTTGCCTACACCGTGCGCACGGCGCCGGCCGACAACGTCATCAGCTTCGGCAGCGTGAAGGTGCGAGTCTGCGAGTACGCGCTTGACGCCCAGGGCAGGGAAGTGCCCTTCGAACCCGACGAGCGCGGCGAGTATCCCGAGTCCAAGGCAACCTCGGACGATATCAGCCGCATCGTGCGCCTTCAGAACGCCGGCGCGCAATCCGAGTATGTGCGCGCACGCCTTTCCATGAAGGCCGTGGCCCCCGACGGGACTTCATCCGATGCGTCGGGCAACGTTGTCTTCGGCGTTCACAACGGCGCAGGCGCGGCCTGGGTAGACGGTGGCGACGGATGGTACTACTACCGCGGCAACGCCGCGCACGGCGGACAGCTCGAGCCCGGCTCGGCAACCGAGAACCTGATGGACTCGCTGCGATTCACCGGCGGCTTCCACGACGCTGCCCATGGCGGACGTTACAAGCTTCAAATCGAAGCCCAGGCCGTGCAGGCCAAGAACCAGAACACTGATGACGCTTTCCTCGACGTGCTCGACGTCGCAGGCTGGCCGGAGGCGAGGTAGCACATGGAATCCAACAGAGCGAAACGAGGCGTCCTTGCGCTGCTGTTGGCAGCGGTCCTGGCGTTTGCGTGTGCAATGCTCGTGGCTCCGACAGCGGCACATGCCGAGGAGGCGCCCGATCCGTCCGAGGGCATCGAGCCGACTCCGGACAACGTTTACCATATCAAATCAGCGAACGACTTCCTGGCCTATGTCGCGCTCTCGCGAGAGCGCGACACGACCGGCTGGGAAGTCTATCTGGATGTGGACCTTACGCTCAACGACGATGACATGAATGCCATCGTCGGCAGCACGGTCAAACATCTGTCGTTCGGCAACAAGGAACACCCGTTCAAAGGACTTTTCGATGGTCGAAATCATACCGTTTCGGGGCTGAACTACGAGAACAGGATCACGGACCCCGAGCGCGATACCGGCTTCTTTGCCGAAACCGATGGGGCGATCATCAAAAACTTCTTGGTCAAGGATGCCAACGTGTGGGCTGACTTCCGCGGCGGCGTTATCGTCGGCAAGGCCGTGAACACCACCTTCGAAAATGTCATGGTCATGGAAAGCACCCTGCATGTAACCTGTGCGAACAATGCGTTGAACCTCATCACGAACGCCGGTTTCGAGGGAGGATTGATCGCTGGTGAGCTTGATGCCTGCGCGCTGTACAACTGCGAGGTGCGCGGCGGGCGAGCCGTGAACAACACCACGTCGGCCGTACAAGCGCTCGGCGGCGAAGGCCTGTACATGGCGGCCTTCGCCGGCTATGTCACGAACTCGACGATCGAGTATTGCCGTGTCACGCCTACGCGCAAAGCCGATGGCTCGATTGCCGAAAAGGGCATGACCGATGTCACCAACAAATACGACGTGGCGGTTGGCGCTTTGGGCGGCAACAACGTGTATGCCTCGGGTTTCGTTGGCTGCATGGCCGGTGGCGCCAAGATCATCGACTGCTTCTCGACGGCCCAGTGCTACAGCTATGCCGCTTCGTATGTGGGCGTCATCGCCGTCACGCGCGCGTGGACGGGCGGCCTGGCGGGCCGTGTTTTGTCTAAAAGCGACAATGAGCTGGTTCGAAGCCACTTTGCGGGCGATTTGAGCTCGCGTCAATACAATCCTATCGCCGTGATCCCCATTATCCAAGACGATGTGAACCTGGGCGGCCTGGGTGGGCGCGCCAATGCAGGCGATGCGACGACCATCGACTGCTATTTCAAACCGAGCGTCAGCCTTAACGGATTCAGCCAGGGCGATCCGAAGAAAAAGAAGATTCCCGCATGGGGCGGCGACGGCACCGCCGCGGGCGAGGGCTATGGCCCGTGGGACGACGAGAGTTACGTCACGCGCGAGCTGTGGGAAGAGCACGATTACGACTTCTGCGCCGGC
>URQU01000048.1 GCA_900550055.1 uncultured Coriobacteriaceae bacterium
GCGGAGGGCGCTTTTCTATATGCGCCGATCGGACGCCGGCCCCCGACGGGCCGGCCGGCGTCCGCCGCCTCGCGACGGGCGCTCGCCGCGTTGCCGGCGGCGGCCCTGCCCCGATGGCGATCGGCGGCGTGGCAGGCTGCGCGCATATCGCGCCGTAGGACCCGCAGGGTGATATCCCTTGCGTGTCTGTTTGCGTTCGGGGCCCAAGGCGATCCGCGCGGGGACGCCCTGCGGGGCCGGCCGCGCAGGGCGTCCCCGTGTTTATGTCAAGCAGGCAATGAACAAAGTGGCACGCGCAATTTGAGCAGTTTGGCAGACGGCCTGGTTAAACGTTCGCCTTCCCGAGCATCAGCGCCGCATCCACGCGGTGGCTCGATCCCCCGAACTCGATGAGCCTTCCGTGATGCACGATCCTGTCGATCATCGCAGCCGCGAGCTTGTCGTCCCCCAGGATCGTCCCCCATTTGCTGAACTCGATGTTGGTCGTGAAGATCATGCTCCTCCTCTCGTAGCAGGCGGAGACCACCTGGAACAGCAGCCGCGCGCTCTCGACGTCGATCGGCACGTACCCGAACTCGTCGAGTATGACAAGGTCGTTCCTTTCGATGTCCTTCATCATCGCCTCGAGCCGGTGCTCCCTCTTGGCCTTCGCCAGCGACAGCGCCAGCTCGACCGCGGTGTAGAACCTGACCGCCTTGCCGGCCATCACGCACGCGCCGCCGATCGCGATGGCCAGGTGCGTCTTGCCGCGCCCGGTCTGCCCATGGAACACGAAGTCCTGGGCTGCATCGACGAACGACAGGCTCTTGAGGTCGTCCACGCCGTAGCCGTCCGGGAACGCGACCTGCGAGAAGTCGTACCCGTCGAACGATTTGACCTGCGGGAACTTCGCCCTTCTGTACAGCCTGGAGCGCTTGTTCCTCTCCCTGACGTCCATCTCGTATCCGATGAGGTCGCTGACGGCCCTCAGCTGGGCCGCGCTGGACGACGCGAGGAACCACTCGATCGTCTCGTTGCTGAAGTAGAGCGCGCGGGCCAGCCTGCGCAGCTGCTCGGCATCGCCCTTCGACCTCACCGCCATCCTAGGACACCCCCTCGAGCATCGCGTCGTACACGCCGAGGTCGACGGGCTCGTCGTATGAGATCGAGCCGCCCTCCGCCCTTGCCGCGGCTATGGCCACGCTCGCCTCGTCGAGCCTGCCGGTGAGCCGCAGGGCCGCCTCCATCGCGCCGACCGCGGCGTCCCATCCGCGCCGGTCGACCTGGTCCCTCATGATCCTCAGGCTGCCCCCTAGGTCCTTTTTGCCGAGGCCGTCCATGTAATCGCGCAGGTCGTCGGGGATGGCCTCGCGCACCCCGCTGTTCCGCCACGCCCCAAGCTTCATCGTCAGCAGGGGCAGCTGGCTCGCGGGGTTTGCCGTGTCCGTGGGCGCTGACCCGTATTGGCGCTCGTGCTCGCAGACGAGCTCCCCGGACTCCGTGTACACGGTGACGGCGGCGGCGCCCAGCCCGACGATGACCCGCCGGCCGGCGAGCGAGGGGTCGGTCGAGTAGCGGTGCGGGCCGTCGACGCAGACCTTCCCCTGCTTGTCGGCCTTGCAATGCGCGTACCTGACCACCGTGAACGCCGCTTCCGGCAGCCCCGCCATCGCGACCGAGTCCTCGACGAACAGCTGCTTCTCGTCCTCGCCCTTGAGGTAGTGGGACTTGGACAGCGAGTAGCATCTGCCCAGCAGCCTCTCGTTGAACGAATCGACGTTGCAGAGCCTCGGGATCGGCACGAACAGGTTCGACCTCACGAACCTGACCTTGCTCTCGACGTTGCCCTTCTCGTGCCCGGAATAGGGGTTGCAGAACGAGAAGGCGAACCCGTAGTGGGCGGCGAACGCGGCGAAGGTCTCGGTGGTCCTGACCTCGTCGCAGACCCTGCGGCCGACGCCGGTGGCGTTGTCGAAGACGATCCTGGTGGGGACGCCGCCCACGTATTCGAAGATCTGCTTGAGCGCCTGGCACACGCACTCGGCGTTCTCGGAGGGGAAGACCTGGGCGAACCCCATGTTGGAGAACGGGAAGGAGAGCACGAAGAAGCTCATCCTGCGCCTTGCGCCGATGACGGCGAAGTCGGCCTCGCCGAAGTCGGCCTGCGCCTCGCCGGGGCTCCACACCAGGTCGAGGTAGGATTCGGCGACGCCCCTCCTCTGGGCCTTGAGGTCGTGGACGTAATGCCTGACGGTGGACTCGCTGCAGGCGACGCCGTGCTCGTCGCGAAGCCGCTGCCATATGCGGCGCGCGGTGTGCCTTTGCTTGCGCCAGCCCCGCTCGTCCTCGTCGAGGTACCCCTCGATGACGGGCCTGTACGCGTCGAGCATCTTCTCCCTGGGCTCCTTCACCGGCATCTGCGGCGAAAGGTCGGGGGCGGCCAGCTTCGCGTACACGGTGTTGCGCGAGACGCCGACTTTCCGCGCGATCTCGGAGATGGACTCGCCGCTTTTGCGCAGCTGGCGTATAGAATAGGTTTGCGACATGCTGATCATACCTTTCTGACCTCCTTGGTTGATTTTTCTAGGCGAAAACCAAGTTAGTCGATTGAGTTGGTCGGCATGTCTGCCTTTGTGCTCAAACTGATCAAGCCGATATGTTCATTTTGAAGTTACCACCTACACCCCGTATCGCATGCGTCGAGGGGCCCGTACGAGGTCACTCGTGCGGGCCCTTTCTGCGTTATCGAGGTGGGTTCGCTGTATCGGGCCAATCACGCTTCGTGTGCTGAAACGACCCTGTCGTACATATACTTAGTTTTGCATGGTGTTGCATGCGGTATGACAATAGGCCCGGTTTTGTCGGGCTATTCTTGTCTTCGGGGATATTTGGGCCTTATTCTAGGTCGATTTCAAGGGAATCTTGGTCATCTAGTTCGGTGGCGTAATCGGTGATTCTATGTTTCGGCTCTTTTGCCGCTTCGGCAAGCAGCTGATAGGGCAGTGTCGATGCGCCTGACTCCTTTGCATCTTTGGCGCTTTCGGATTCTCCTAGCATTGCAATTCGGTTATAAAGAGCCGTCGTCTTCTCTTGAATTTGCGCGTCGATGTGATAATGACCGCAGAACCAGTGCGTGTATGTAAGACGGTCTTGGATTGTTTGGAGCCAATCGGTGTACTCGTCCATGGGGTGGATTTCCAGGCGATCGGTGTGCTTGGAAATGCCTTTTGCGGCAGAGGTTGGGGCACAATGGGTGATTACGAGATCGCAATCCCAACCTGCTTGATCGAGCGTCTCAATCGCAGTTGCGCGCTCCTGCTCGTTGGGCACCTCTTCGGTGAACCAGGTTTCTCCCAGGACCCGATGCTCTCTGTCGTATTCGCTTGAAGCTGCACCGCCCATGGTGAAGATGCGATACCCGTCGATGTCGAGCATCTGACCACGTTGGAGGTGAAACACGCTATTGGCAACCTGATGCACCCTTCCCCCGTTCCACATGGTTTCGGGTAGGCTGTTCAGTAAAGCGAATCCCTCGTGATTTCCGTCTACGAACAGGGTTGTGAACGGTCTGGCATCAAGCCAGCGGAGCCAATATTGCTCGCTTGCCGAGTTGTTCCACACAAGCCCGAAGTCGCCGCACACGATCACGTAATCGTCTTTGCTCAGTCCCGTAGTGTCGAAGCAGCTTTCTGAGAGTTTTGCGATGTCGTATGAGGCATGGATATCGCCCGTTACGAAAATGCTCATAAGGCGAACCCGTTTCTAGAACAGAGAGGGCGTTTGCGCGGCTGGTGCCGGCTGTGCGGTTTTTGCCTTGCGCGTGGAGCGAGCCGGCTTCATCTGCTTGATTTCCTCAAGCTCATTTTGCATCGACTCGCTGCGCTCAAGCAGCGTTTCGAGTTTCTCTGCGAAATCGGATAGCTGCAGTGCGACGCTGGTTTCTTCTTCTACGTAGCGCTGAAGCGCTTCCGTGATTGCCGCTGTTCGCGTGATACCGCGCTTGCTGGCAACCTCGTCTACCGTTTCGGCCAGCTTTCGATCTACCCATGCGGCAAGCTGACGCTTGTCTTGACTGTGCTCCACTGCCATAGCTTGTTCTCCTGATGCTGTGTTTGTGTAGTGTGATTAAGCTATGGCATCAGTATAGCCGGTATAAGCCGGTTACCGCCATGAATTCATTCTATTCATTATAGGGAAAAGGGCTGCTGCTGCTCATGCCTTGCTTTGTTCGGTTTCTTGCGATTGCGAGGATGCAAAACTTTGAGTACCTGGAGATTTCGACCTCTCGAATCGGTGATGTTACGTACGGGCTAGTGTCGGCCGAGGTGCATTGCTAGGTCATAGTGACGGTGTTGGCTGCTTGGGCGGCTGGCTACTACTTACCATGGACGCGGATTCCCGTCCGGACAATCCCGGGTGCAAGTTTTAGGAGGCGATGACGGCTGCCAGGGGGGCGCATGATGGCTTGGCGTTGATTTGACTCCAGGTCGGCTGATGTTGGGTGCACATTTGCAGAAGCGGAAAAGGTCGCCAAAGTGGGCGATAGCTTGGCTATCGAATAGGCTTATCGGGTTTCGTTTCGGTGGTCCTGAGGAATCGATTCGCATGTTGCGAAAGCGGTCCTCGGACTGATGGCTTGTCGTTTCGGTTATTGCGTTGCAAGGTTTGGCGGTGCGGTATGCAAGATGCGGGCAAGGGCTGTGCAAGATGGCGGCGTCATGCTGGTTTGCGAAGTGATTTGCGTTTGAAAGGAACCGGTTATGGCTACCATGAATATCTGCTTGTCCCACGATGCGGCGTTTCGCTGGCTTGTGCGGAATCGCAACCCTCGCATCACGGGGAACAGGACCACGGCTCGGGTGCTGCCTTGCACGTCGCCGTTTGTTTCCGAGAGCAGGACACTGCGTTCGCTTTTGGGTATCGAGGATGGCAAGCTCGAGGTGCTTGTGCGGACTTCGGCGGGCAGACGTGACGGCGATTGCTTGCGGTCCCATTATTCGGGAAGCGCGTATCCAGCAGGATCGTTCGTGAAGGTGCCTGTTGAAGGGTTCGGTGCGGTT
Organism: uncultured Coriobacteriaceae bacterium; assembly: GCA_900550055.1. GTDB lineage: Bacteria > Actinomycetota > Coriobacteriia > Coriobacteriales > Eggerthellaceae > Senegalimassilia. The sequence continues at coordinate 5,040 of URQU01000048.1, forward strand.
TGCTGCTCGTCCCCTGAGCTGACGTTTTTGCAGATTGCGGTCAAACATACCTTGTTGGAAACGGTGTATATGGGTTATGCGCTCTGCTCGTCGTATCGGATCGATGCCAATGCTGAAAACGGGATCGCTTTACGAGAGGGTGATGATGAGCCGTTGACGTCTGCTGCTAGAATCGGCCAGTATCTGGCGAAAGTCGATGGGGCCTATGGGACGGCGAAGGCGCGTCGTGCCCTTGCCTATGTGCGAGATGGATCGATTTCGCCGACGGAATCCGCGATGGCGATGGCCCTGAGCATGCCGCGACGTTTCGGCGGGTTTGCGGCAGGGGATGTGGTTCTTGGCGAGAATGTTGCAGGAAGAGGTTGTTTGTCAGTGGCGGAGGGCTCGGGCGCGTCTGGCCGCATGCTGACCGTGCGTTCAACGAACCGAAGGCGCGATGTGGCGGCGTTGAACATCTCGCTGCCTGATGGAATCGGCGGGCGAAGGACGAATGGCCCTGCCTGCGGCATCGATGGTCCGGAGGACCCTGAGGAGTTTCCCGTGGCAGCGTTTTGCGCGCGCCATGGCGGCACCACGTTCGATCGGGGAAGCGAGGCTGCGGATGCAGAGGGCGACCAAAGGGCAAAATCGGCGATTGGAGCCGCAACGGCGGGTGCGAAGGATGTTCGAGACGCAAGGAAGGTGGCTCGAAATACGAGTGGAAAGGTTGCGGTATCAAATAAAGGGCTTGGAGGGTTGCAGCGTCGGGCGATATTGGTGCGTCCCGAGCAGGTACATGAATTCGATGCTTATGTACAGCTGTGCGAGAAGGTTGCAAGAAGGATGCGTCGTCGAAGCATACCGAAGGGTGGTTTTGCGGGATCATGCGAGCTTTTGGAGTTGGGAGCGGCGCGGGGGACGGGGGCGAACGAGGAGACAAGTGGGTCGGCCTTCGAGGATAAAGCCGAGGCAAAACAGCGGGCGAAAGAAGCTCGTCAGCTTGCGAAAAGGGTCGAGCTCTGGCAAACGCTCGTCTGCTTCAGCGCGTTTCGCCAAAGCGAGACCGGCAGCAGCGTGAACGTATTCGATCCTCCCCCTGATCGCGTCTGCGCGCGTAGAGGGGAGGGCGAAGACCTGTCTCGGGAGTAACCCCGGCCTTTCCGCCGATGGAGTCGACGGCAGCGATACTGGGAGGGCGGCATCATGGCGCGTGAAGGTTCGAGCTCGCCCCGAAATCACGCTGGCGGATGCTAGCCGGTGTGACGTATCTCGATGTAAGTTCGTTCAACCCTCCCTTCCCGTCGACGGCGTAGTTAGCGAAACCGGTGAGGGTGACATGTTCATGGGCAAGATTGCGTTACGAATGCCTGCCATAAACTCGATGTTTGCTGTGTGTCGGTACTCGATCCTCCCGGCAATCGTGTTGGCAGATAGGTTGCTTTCTGAATAAAGCATATCCCGGTGCCAGGAATTATCGATGATGGGAAGGCTTGGGTCGTTATAATAAGCAGCGCTAAAGATACTGATGATGGAACATGATAAAAGGCAGCATTATGGATACCGTAGATAGCATCTTCACGCAGGCCCGCCAGACGGGCTCGCAGCCGATTTCGTTCGAGATCTTCCCGCCGAAAGGCGAGCTGAGCATGGAGTCGGCGCGCACGATCGCGCAGGAGCTTGCAAAGCTCGATCCCGCGTTCATCAGCGTTACGTATTCGGCGGGCGGCAGCGGCAACAAGCAGGCCACCGCTGAAATCGCCGCAATGATCCAAGACGATCATGACGTCCCCGCTGTGGCTCACCTGACCTGCGCCGGCGCATCGCAGCAGTCGATTTCGGCGGCTATCGCCGACATGAAGGACCGCGGTATCCGCAATGTGCTTGCATTGCGCGGCGATTTGCCGGAGGGCTATGAACCCGGTGATTTCCGGTATGCCAAGGACCTTATCCCGGTGTTGGCGGACGCTGGCTTTTGCGTGGGCGCCGCCGCGTATCCCGAGGGCCATATCGATTGCGACTCGCTTCGCTTGAACGTGGAGCATCTGAGGCAGAAGCAGGATGCGGGCGCAAGCTTCTTGGTCACGCAGCTGTTCTTCGACAACGACTGCTTCTATCGCTTTCGCGAAGGGGCCGAGGCTGCCGGCATCACCGTGCCGATAACCGCGGGCATCATGCCGTTCATGAGCAAGCCGCAGATCCAGCGCATGGTGTTCATGTGCGGGGCTTCGCTTCCCAGTCCCATCATCAAGCTGCTCGCGCGATATGAGGACGACCCGGCAAGCTTGCGCCAGGCCGGCATTGAATACGCGTGCCGCCAACTGACCGACTTGCAGGCGCATGGCGTCGAGGGGCTGCATGTGTACACCATGAACAACCCTGAGATCGCCCGTGCGGCCTCGTGCGCGTTGAAGGTGGCGCTGGTTTCGTGATGGTGCGCTATGGACGTCTTGGCGCAGGGGGCGTGCCTAATGCGCGGCTCGATCGCAGCGAGGCGCTGAGATATCTGGGATACACGGGTCAGCAGGTCGATGAGGCGCTGCTGACCCGTTTCAATAGGCTGGCCGATGAGTGCGAGAGGGTTATCGCGCCTTCGTTCGCCTGGAGCGTCTTCGGCATCGATGAGAAGCGAACGTGTTGGGAGGCGCCGGAGCCTGCGGCGACGGGTTCGCCTGACGCCCTTGATGCGGCGATGGATGCGGCCGAGAGCCGCAGCGCGGTGTCGAGCCAGGGGGCCGGATGCGGGAAGGGGCTCGTTCCCCAGGTGGCTTTGGCGGGCTGCGATCTTGTCCTCGAGGGCAACAGCATCGCCGGGCATTTGCGCGGGGCTTGCAAGGTTGCGCTGATGGCGTGCACGCTCGGCGCCGTCAGCGAGCGGGAGATGCGAAAGCATGAGGCCATCAGCGTGGCGGACGGCGTGATGTTCGGAGCTTGCTGCTCGGCGCTGGTCGAGGCGGCGGCGAACATCACCGAAGATGCTATCGTCCGCTTCGCCCATGATATGGGTCTGAGCACGAACTGGCGTTTCAGCCCCGGCTATGGCGACTTGCCGCTGAATGTGCAGCCGGCGTTTTTGGGAGTCCTTGATGCGAGTCGGCGCTTGGGCATCACGGTAACGTCGACGAACATGCTCGTTCCGGTGAAAAGCGTTACCGCCGTGCTAGGTTTGTTCGATGAGCCCGATAATGGCGGCGAAGCGCGCGATGCCTGCGCGGTTTGCCGTTTGAGAGATGGTTGCGAGTTAAGGAAAAGAGGGATTACCTGCCATGGGAGATAGCGTGCGCGCGCACAAGGAGCTGACCGGCGGTTGGGCGAAGGCGGCACAGCTGCCCCAGCCCGATTTGTCGGGACTTGCCATCAAAGACGAGCATTTGAAACGAGCGCTGCTCGGGCAGGATTTTCTGGTGGTGGACGGGGCCATGGGTACGCAGCTGCAGGAGCGGGGTCTTGCCGATGCGGGGCAGATTCCCGAGCTGCTCAACTTCTCGCATCCCGACGACATCGCGGCTATCCATAAGGCCTATGTCGATGCTGGTGCCGAGGTCATCACTACGAACACGTTCGGGGCGAACCGGTTGAAGCTGGAAGGTGCCGCAAGCGTTGAAGAGGTGTATCGTGCGGCTGTCGGATGCGCCCGTGCCGCCGGCGCGCCTTACATCGCCGGCGATGTCGGTCCGACGGGTGCGCTGTTGGAACCTATGGGAACCATGAGCTTCGAAGAGGCTTACGACCTGTTCGCCGAGCAGGTGCGCGCCGTTGCCGCCGCCGGCTGCGATGTGGTGCTGATCGAGACCATGGCCGACTTGCGCGAGGCGAAGGCGGCGCTGCTGGCTGCTCAGGAAAACTGCGATCTGCCGGTGTTCGCCACCATGACCTTCGGCGAGGATGGGCGCACGTTTTTGGGCACGTCGCCGGAAGTGGCCGCGGAGGTGCTTTCGGGCATGGGCGCGCATGCCGTGGGTTTGAACTGCTCGCTTGGTCCGGCGGAGCTGTTGGGCGCCGCGCAGGATATGGCGCGTCGCTCGCGATGCCCATTGATGGTGCAGCCGAACGCAGGCCTGCCGCGCGTGGAGGACGGGGTCACCGTGTTCGACGTGTCGCCCGAGGATTTCGCCGCCGCCATGGAGGGTATGCTCGATGCGGGCGCTTCGGTCATCGGCGGGTGCTGCGGCACGTCGCCGGAATACACGCGCGAGCTTCGTCGCATGGCGGATGCCCGCCGCGTGCCGGCGCCGCGCGCCTACGAGCCCGCTTGCGTGCTGTGCAGCGCCCAGGAGGCCGTGGTGCTTCCGGTGGGCGTGCCCCGCATCGCCGTGATCGGCGAGCGCATCAACCCTACGGGCAAGCCTAAGCTCAAGGCCGCGCTGCGGGCGGGTGACCTGGATTACCTGGTGGGCGAGGCCGTTTCGCAGCAGGAGCTGGGCGCCGATGTTCTCGATGTCAACGTGGGCCTTCCCGAGCTTGATGAGCCTGCTGTGCTGGCAGCTGCAGTGGACAAGCTATCCTCTACGGTCACGTTGCCGCTGGTGGTGGATTCGTCCGACCCGGTGGCGGTGGAGGCGGCGGTGCGCGGTTACGCCGGCAAACCGCTCATCAACAGCGTCAACGGCAAACGGGAAAGCCTGGAGGCCGTGCTTCCCATCGTGAAGCGCTACGGATGCGCCGTGATCGGCCTTGCCCTTGACGAAGAGGGCATCCCGCCCACTGCCGAGGGGCGTTTCGCCGTTGCCGAGCGGATCGTGGAAGCCGCCGAGCGTTACGGCATCCCGCGAACCGATGTGGTCATCGACTGCCTGACCATGGCGTGTGCTACCAACCAATCGGAGGCGCTTGAGATATTGCGCGCCGTGACCATGGTGAAGGAGCGCCTGGGCGTGCGCACGGCGCTCGGCGTGTCCAACATCAGCTTCGGCCTGCCTCAGCGCAACATGGTGAACTCGACGTTTTTGGCTGCTGCGTTCGGGTGCGGGCTGGATATGCCTATTCTGAACCCGAAGGCGAAGCGATACACCGACACGGTGAACACGTTCAGGGTGCTGAACTGCCAGGATGCCGGCGCCGTCGAGTTCATCGGGGAGTATGCCGACGCCGCGGACCCGTATACGGCAGGTGCGGCGGGTGCAGGTGCCGCCGTGGGCGCTGCGGAGGCGGCGCAGCCTTCGGGGGCTGCCGATGCAGCTGCGGAATGCCCGGTTGCGGTGCCGGAGACGCTTTCGGACGCCTCCGATGCCGTTCGCGACATGGTGCATCTTATCCTGACGGGTCGAAAGGGCCCGATGGGGCCTGCCACCGAGGCGTTGCTGGAGGGTCACAACCCGCTCGACCTGGTCAACGGCGTGTTCGTTCCCGCGCTTGATGTGGTGGGGCAGAAGTTCGACAAAGGGGAGTTCTTCCTTCCCCAGCTGATGGCTTCGGCCGAGGCGGTGAAGGTGGGATTCGACGTGGTCAAGGCGCGCATGGGCGATTCCGCCGACGACGGCATGGGATCGAACGCCATCGCAGTGGCCACGGTGAAGGGCGATATCCACGACATCGGCAAGAACATCGTCAAGATGCTGCTGGAGAACTACGGCTTCCGCGTGGCCGACCTTGGCCGCGACGTCGAGCCGGAGGAGGTGCTGCGCGTGGCAAGCGAGCAGGGCATCCGCTTGGTGGGGCTGTCGGCGCTTATGACGACCACGGTCCGCGCCATGGAGCAGACCGTGGAGCTTCTGCATGAGAAGCTGCCGGGCTGCAAGGTGATGGTCGGCGGCGCGGTTTTGACGCCCGAGTACGCCGAGCAGATTGGCGCGGACTATTATGCCAAGGACGCCGCGGAATCGGCTCGCATCGCCGAGCGCTTCTTCGCCGAACAGGGCTAGCGCGGCAAACGGAGCCGCAGGGCGATGGCTGCGGGTTTTGGCGGGGCAGGACTGGAAGCCGACGCGCCGATGCCCTTAGATGCTGCGGCTTGTCGGCGTCGGTTCGGCCCGTTGCGGCGTTTGGCTGCGCGAGCCGGTCCGATGCCGGGCTGGCGATGCTGCTGCGTTCGATCTTGCTGCTTCAGCAGATATCGACTTGGCCGTTAGGGGCTTCCGAGTCTGGTTTTCCCTGCATGATACGAGAAGGCCTGCATGCTGCGCGGAGCATGCAGGCCTTCGTGGTTTTGGGAGGCTGTTGGGGCAGCTGTGGAAGCGGCGTTCAGGTAATGCGGCGGCGCTTTTCGCTATCCGATGCCGCCGAGCACGATGCCCAGGATGATGACGATCGCCGTGAGCGGGACGAACAGATAGCGTCCCATGAGCTCGAACCATGCGCCTACGGGCTTCTCTCGTCCCATCTGAGCCTGTTTTGAGGCGAAACCCTTGGGACATACCCAGAAGAACATCACGGCCGCTATAAGCGCCCCTAACGGAATTGCGTAAATGCTAACGGCATCCATCCAGGCGCTGACCGCATCGCCGTTCTCGATGAAGGCGCCGACGCCCATGGAGACGGCGGCCACGATGGCCACGGCTGCCCAGCGGGGAAGGCGCGCCTGCTGTTGCAGCGCCTCGATTGGCGGCTCGTAAAGGTTCACCAGGCTGGTGATGGCGGCGCAGGCTACGGCCAGGAAGAACACGAAGCAGAACAGCCCGCCGAAGGGCATCTCCTCGAACACCTGCGGAAGCACGATGAACAGAAGCGGGGGGCCTGCTTGGGTGTCGGCTCCGAACGCGAACACGGCCGGCACCACCACCATTGCCGACAAAACCGCGGCCAGCGTGCTGAACACTACGACGTTGCGCGCCGACGAGACCACGTTCACGTCCTTCTTCAGGTAGCTGCCGTACACCAGCGTGCCGCCTCCGGCCAGCGACAGGCCGAAGAACGCCTGCCCAAGCGCAAGCACCCAGGTTTGCGGGTTGGCGAGCGCCTCCCATCGCGGCATGAACAGGTAGGCGTAGCCATCGATCGCGCCGGGCAAGATGGCGACGCGGACGAGCAGCACGCAGAACAGGACGAAGAACAGCGGCATCATGATCTTGTTCAGGCGCTCGATGCCGCGTGAGATGCCCAAGACCATGACGGCCAGCGTGATGATGAGGGCCGCGGCGTGCCAGCCGATGCTTCCGAAATCGCCGGTGAACTGACCGAAATACGCGCCCATGTCCGGTTGGGTGAGCAGGGTTCCGGTTGCGGCGGCGAACAGGTACTTGAGGAACCATCCCAAAACGACGGTGTAGCCGATGGCGATGCCGAGCGCGGCGAGTACGGGCACGATACCGATGGCTTTGCCGATGCGCGTTGCGTGGGGCACGCCTCGGAGTTCGAGGGCTTTGCCGAACGCGCCCATCGGGCCGCATCCCATGGCGCGGCCGAACGACATCTCGCCCACCACGCCGGTAAGGCCGAGCAGCACGACGAAGAACAGGTAGGGGATAAGGAAGGCCGCTCCGCCAAGCTGTGAAACGCGGTACGGGAACAGCCAGATGCCCGATAGGCCTACGGCCGATCCGATGCAGGCGATGATGAAGGCGGTGCGCGAGGTGAACGAGTCGCGGGTTTGCGAATCGCCGGATGCAGTTTGCGCCATGGGTTCCCCTTTCCGCGGCAATAAAAAAGCCGCCCTAAAGGCGGCTGTTGAATTTGGTGGAGCCTAGGGGGATCGAACCCCTGACCTCATGGCTGCCAGCCATGC
>URQU01000049.1 GCA_900550055.1 uncultured Coriobacteriaceae bacterium
CCAAGGGCGACCGGTTAGCCAGGAGGAGCTCCTCGAGCACGTGTGGGACTGCAACGCGAACAGCTTCAGCAATTCAGCCAGGGTCCATATGTCGGCGCTTAGGAAGAAGCTGCGCGAATCGCTCGGGCACGACCCTATCAGCAACCGCATAGGGCAAGGCTACGTGATGGAGGATAGCGAATGAAGGACCTTTCACTGCAATGGCGCATCACGTTGATGACAGCCGCCCTCGTCTGCGCGGCCTGCCTATCGATGAACTTCCTTGTCGGCTACTCCGGAATGCAATATATGGATGAGATCGGCAGCGGGGTATCGGCTTATAGCAACGTGAACGAGGATGTTCCCAAGTCATTCGACCCAGGAAGCGAGGACGTCGGCAATGAGCTGACGATCGTAGTGAGCGACGCGCAAAAGTCGTTCGGCGCTACAAGCTGGTGCATTACCGCTGTGGTGACGCTTATCGGAGGCGTGCTCGCATACTTCGCAAGCGGCCGCGCACTCAGACCCCTACGGGCCTTCGCCGCGCAGATCGAACACGTGCAACCAGAGAATCTTGCCGATTCGAAAATCAGCGAGGACGTGCTTCCGGAATTCAAAAGGTTCAGCGAATCGTTCAACGGCATGATACATCGCCTTGACGCGGGTTTCGCCGCGCAACGCCAGTTCTCCGGCAACGCCGCGCACGAGTTGCGCACGCCGCTGGCGCTCATGCAGGCCCAAATGGAGCTATTCGCAGTAGAACACCCTGACGTACCGCCCGCGACCAACGACCTCCTTACGCTGCTGCGCGACCAAACCGAGAGAATGTCGAGCATGACGAGCACATTGCTCGAAATGAGCGAGCTGCGCGCCATCCCCTGCAACGACGAAATCGAACTCGCACCCCTGATCGAGGAGGTGCTAGCAGACCTCGCCCCGCTCGCCGACCAAAAGGGCATCGGCCTCGCCTGCCGCGGGAACAGCCTGATGAACGGCAGCGACCCATTGATATATCGAATGATGTTCAACCTTGTCGAGAACGCGATTCGCTACAGCCGTCCCGCCTCGACGATCGACGTGACCGTCAATGAGGAAGACGATCGCGTTCTCATCCGCATCGAAGACGAGGGCTTCGGAATCCCCGAACAGCACCGAGACAGCGTGTTCCAGCCGTTTTTCCGCGTTGACAAGTCTCGCAGCAGGGAATACGGGGGCGTAGGGTTGGGTCTGTCGCTGGTATGGGAAATCGCGACGCTTCACGGTGGCACGATCGAAGTCGAGAACAGCTCCAGCCACGGCACCGTCATGCTCGCAACCCTCCCAAAGCTACGCGTTGCGAAGTAGCCGATTGGACTCTAAGCGTGCCTCAACCACGGCCCAAGCGCCATGAGCGGCGCATCGTTGGCGAAGAGATCCTACCCGCAAAAAGCGGCGCCCGCATGAAATACGGGCGCTGCCATCATGTTTGCGCATCGCGCTTCGCCGCGCGGGTCGGGCCGACGACCTGCCGCCGCGCGTCGGCGAGCGAGCAGCCTTCCAGGCGCTCAGTTGTCGGCAGGGCCTACGCTCGCGCCAGGGGCGGAGCCCCGCCGCACGTTGCGCGCGCAAGCCGCCTTACGGGCGCTTCGTGCCGCAGTTGCTGCAGAACGCGCCGGTGTTGTGCTGGCCGCACTGGCAATCCCAGCCGCCGTCGCCTGCGGGCTTGGGGCTGCCGCAGTTGCAGCAGAACTTGCCGGTGTTGGAGGCGCCGCAAGAGCACGTCCACGCATCGCCGCCTGCAGCAGGGGCCGCCGCCGGCGCTGCCGCGGCAGCGGGCTCGGGGGTAGGCGCCGCGAAGCCGCCGCCCGCCGCCACGGGATACTGGCTTTGCGGGGCGCTGCCGCCCTGGCCGTACAGGCCCTGCGGGTTCATGCCGCCCACCGCGTTTGCCATGCCCATGCCCATGAAGCCCATCATGGCGCCGTTCTCGTTCGCAGCCGCTGTGCGCATAGCGTCGGCCTGCGAAGCCGCCAGGTTGGCGGCCGCCATGTTCGGGTCGCGCATGACCGCGGCCTTCTGCAGGTCCTTGATCATCTGCTCGTCCTCTTCGGACGCCGCGATGGCGTTCACGCCGAAGCTTGCCACCTTAAGGCCGCGCAGCTCGCCCCACTTCTCGGACAGCACCTCGTTCAGGGCGTCGGCAAGCTCGGTGGTGTGCGCCGGCACGGCCGAGTAGCGCACACCCATGGCGCTGATCTTGGCAAACGCCGGCTGCAGCGCGGTCAAAAGCTCGCTTTTCAGCTGCGAGTCGATCTTGTCACGCGTGTAGGGCTCCTCCACGTTGCCGCAGACGTTCTTGTAGAACATGAGCGGGTCGACGATCTTGTAGGAGTACTCGCCGTTGCAGCGCACGGAGATGTCCACATCAAGGCCGATATTGGCGTCCACCACGCGGAACGGCACCGGCTGGGCCGTGCCGTACTTGTTGCCCACGATCTCCTTGGCGTTGAAGAAGTACACGCGCTGGTCCTTGCCCGTGTCGCCGCCGAAGGAGAAACGCGCGCCCACGCGCTCGAACGACTTCTTGATACGGTCGCCCAGCGTGCCGGACTCGCCGAAGAACAGGCTGGGCTCGGTGGACTTGTCGAACACGAACTCGCCGGCCTCGCCGCAGGCGTCCACGATGGCGCCCTGCTCGACGATGATCATGAACTGGCCCTCGTTCACCGCGATGATCGACCCATCCGAGATGATGTTGCTCTCGCCCTTGGTGTTCGAGCTGCGGCCCTTGTCCGAGATGCGCTTCTGGCCCTTCGCGCACAGCACGTCGGCCTCAAGCGAGTCGCAGTAGAAGTACTCGCGCCAAGAGTCGGCCAGCACGCCGCCTGCAGCTCCGATACCCGCTTTGATCAAACCCATGATGTCCTCCTTCTCCGATGCTGTCTATTCGTTCGCTACTCCAAAACCTATTAGATAGAGCCTGGTTATACCCGATCGCGCAAGGCGCCGGCCGTTCCGTTACGGAAGCGATGATCGGCGCCGGCTGCAACCGGTGAAAATCGGTTACCGCTTGTCGTCGTCATCCGTTTCCACAAGCGTGCGCGTCTGGTACGAGGTGACGAACGTGTCGTCGCTGCCCGTCAAGTCGAAGCTGCCGTTGACCACGTACGCATGCGCGCTGCGCTGCTCCACCGCCGTTTTCATCTGCGAGTAGAAATAGATGCACGTGCCCACCGCCACGACCAGCGGCACGCCCGCGTCGACGCCCACGCGGGTGACGGTGTCGTCGAACTGGATGAACCCGAAGTCCACGCCCAGCATGACGGCGCCGACCACCAGGAAGATGCCCAAGAACCACAGCACCACCTTCAGCGGCGACACCGGCAGATCGCCTACCAAACGCCCCGTCTGGCCGTTCATGGCGAACAGGAAGTCCTTGTCCTTCCAACGGGTATGCAGCATCCACACCGGCAGCAACGCCTGCTTGACCTCGGAGAACGACACCTCGGCGTCCACGTCGGCCGGGTCGACCTGGTCGTAGCCGGTGACGGTATCGCGCAGCTGGTCGGCAAGCGTGTTCTCCATGCGGCGCACCGCGCGATGACAGCATGCGTCGGAGTCCTGGTCGTAGCGCTCGGCGGAGAAGCCGGGCAAGTAAGCCACCGAGAACGGGGTTAGCTCGTCGTAGTCGAATGGCTCGATAGCGTCCATATGCTCGTCGGGCATTTTCGCCGAACCGTCGGCGGGAATGCGCGTGAACTCCGACGAACCCTGGCGCCACGCGTTGTATACATGGGTTTCCGTAACCTCGTATTTGCCCTCGCGCCAGGTGCGTATGTTGCGCGCCTCGAAGGTGCCCTCGCCGCTGGCCGACCCGTCGTAGAGCCAGAACGGCACGTACACGCCCTGCACATGGGCGATGCGGTTTTGCGCGGCGAATTCCTTCGGAAGGAACTTCTTGCCCTTGTAGTACTCGGTAAGCGTCTGCTCGGCTGCGGCCTTGTCCAGCTTGAACGGGATGACCAGGTCGGGCTTTGCAGTGTCCACGAACGAGCCGGGCGCCATGGCCTGGTTGCCGCAGTACGGGCATTCCTGGATGGCGGTGGTGGCGTCGGACGTCAGCTGCGCGCCGCACGATGAACACAGGTACGTGCGCATGCCGGCGCGCTCCTCCTCGTTCCAGCTGGCACGCGAGAGATACGAAGCGATGGAGCTTTCGGCCTGGGCGCCCACCGCCACGGCGGCGTCGATGACGTCCTCGGTGACCACCGACGACGCCCCGGCGGCCTCGTCGGCCATGCGCTCGAAGCTTGATTGTTGCCCAGCTTCGGCGCGTGCCACCGCGGCCTCGGCCTTCTCGTCGGCCTCGCGCTGCTTGGCCGCGTACGCCTCCTCGACCTGGGCCGGCGTGAACGTCGATTCGCAGAATTCGCACTCGAGCATGCCGCTATCGCCCTTGTAGCGCAGCGGCCCCATGCAGTTCGGACATTGATAGTTCACCGATTCTTGGGCCATGGCCTTTTCCCCTTTCCCGAATGCGCATGTGGAGAAAACCTCTGGTAACAGCTTACCAAAGCCGGGCGTTTCGGAAGCGCCATGCTGTCCCATTTTCAGCCACATTTCAGCAACCCGCGGCCCGACTTTGCGATCCGGGGAACGATGGCCTGCCGAGCGCGTACAATGGGCCGAAACGAGCGAGGGGCCAGACGGGCATGCGGCAGCGAAGCGGGCCGCCGCACGAAGCAGCTTCGGCCATCGGGGAGCGCCGCCACGTCAGGGCGGGCCCTTCCCCATCAGGGGAAAGCGGGCCTTCCCGTCAGGGCAGATCGAGCTAGTTAGAGGCTAAACGGGGAACCGGAACGAAAAAACGGAAAGGGGAAGGCGGCCATGGACGTCGACCGCAAACATGTGCTGATCGCGTGCGCCATCGCAGGTGCCGTGCTGGGCCTGGTGCTCGCCGTGCTGCAGGCCGCGGGCGCCTTCCCCACGTCGGACCTGCACGGCATGCCCACCGGCGCATCAAGGTCGACGGGCTTCATGCTTGCCATGGCCCCCTTGCTGGCTGCCTGGGGGTTCACCATCCACCTTCGCTGCTCGGACGCGCAGATCGCGCGCTATCTGAAGGCCAACGCCGCCCTATGCGTCGCCTGGCTGCTCATCGTCACGCTGAAATACCCTACCGGCAACGACCACCTGGTCTCCATCATGTGGTACCTCTACTACGTGCCCATGCTGCTGACCAGCACGTTCAGCCTGTTCAGCGCCATGCGCGCCTCGGCCCTCGACCGCATGCCCGTCACAAGCTATGCGAAACGGGCCGTGCTGGCCATCGACGCGGCGCTTATCGCGCTCGTGCTCACGAACAACCTGCATCATATGGTGTTCCGCTTCTCGTTCGACGACCCGCTGTGGTCGGGCAGCTATACGTACGGCCCGGGGTATTGGGTGGTGCTCGGCTGGATCATCACGCAGATCGCGCTGTTCTTCGCCTGCTCGTTCGCCGCTGCGCGCAGGCAGCTGCGCAGCGCGTTCGTGCCCCTGGCCCTTATCGTGGGCGTGCTGGGGACGTACACGGTGCTCTACATCCTGCGGTTCCTGATAGGCTCGAACCGTGCGCTCGTATACAGCATTCTGCTGATCTCCTGTCTAGAGATAGCGCTTGACCTGGGAATACTTCCTTCATATTACTGGCGCGAGTCAATGTTTTCCGCGCTGCCGTTCAACCTGCGCATCCTTTCGCGCGCAGGCGAGGTGGCGCTGCACACCGCGCTGTTCCAGCCGAGCGCGCACGACGACGCGCTGCACTCCATGCTCCTGCAATCCGACCTTTCCCGGCGAAGCATCACGAGCTTCCGCACCACGGCGGTCCCCCATACGCTGTTCCGGGGCTACAACGTCACCGGCGGGTCGGCGCTGCTGGCCGAGGACGTCTCCGCCATCGACGAGCGACGCGTAACGCTCGAGCGGCAGCAGGACAGCCTGCGGGCGCACAACGACCTGCTTAAGCATCGCCACGCCATCGACGGCGTGCTGTACCGCACGCAGCAGGAACGCGCACTCATCGACGAGATCGAGCAGACGCTTGCGGCGAAGACCCGGCGCATCGACGAGCTGCTCTCCGACCTCCCCCGCGGGAACGACCCGCAAAGCCTGGCGCAGCGGCGCGAGCGGCTCACCGAGGTCAAGCTGCTCATCGCGTACTGCAAGCGCAAGGGCGGGCTGGTGCTGGCCGGGAAGAGCGACCCGGCGTTCAACCGCGAACGCCTTCAGCTGGTGTTCAACGAAACGGCCGCCGACCTGCGCACATTAGGCATCGACTGCGCCGCGCTCGTGGACGTCAAGCGCGTGCTGCCGTCCTCCACGGTAAGCGTGCTCTACGACTGCCTCTACGATTTCGCGGCGGCGGCGTTCGCGGCAAGCAATCCCATCCTCATGCTGTTCGTCAGCGACAAGGTCGAAGGCGACGAAGGGTCGGGCGACGGGGTGGCCGCGGGCCAGCACCGCCGCGTCGTAGAGATGCGCGCCGCCCTTGAGGCGGGAGGATCGTCCCAGTCCAAGGGCTACACGCGCTCCATCGAGGAGCTGCGCCGGGTCCTCGAGCGCCGCAACGTCCGCTTCGCCCTTGACATCGCGCCCGATGGCGCAACGCTGGCGGTGCAGGTGACCGAAGACGGGGGGGTTGCGTGATGGAAGAGCTGCTGTTCACCAAGATCCCCGTGGTCGCGACGCTCACGGCCGTGTTCTTCCTGTTGACCGCCGCCCAGACGCTGCATGCGTTGTTCCTGGCGGCGCGCAAAAACACGCGCCCGGTATCGGCCGCCTCCGTGTACGAGGCGTTGCTGGTGGTGCATCTGTACCTTGCGACCGCCACCATGTTGTCGGCATACGCCAACCACGGCACCCTGCTGCTGCACCTGCGCTTAACGGCGCTGCCCTTAAGCGCGCTGCTTTGGTTCAACCTAGCTTTGGCGGTCATGGGGCTGGCGCTCGCCATCCGCTACCGCAAACCCGTGATGACCTGGGAGATCGCGCTGTTCGCCCTCTGTTCGCCACCCGTCCTCGACGCCGCCGGCGCCTTCGCGCCGTACCTGTTCATAGCCGATGCCGCCTTCCTGACGTTCCGCGTGAGCGCAGGGCTTATCCTGGACATCCGGCGGTTCCGCAACAGCATCACGCGGCTTTCCGCCATCGAGGCCGTCGACCGCCTGCCCGAGGGCCTTGCCATGGCGGATCGGGGCGGCCGCGTGCTGTACATGAACGACGCCATGCGGTGGTGCCTCATGGAGCTTGGCTTCGCCACCGACCTGTCCGACGTCAGTATGCTGTGGGAGAACCTGTGCGAGATAGCGGAACGCGGCACAGCGCCCATAAACGACGTGCTGCCCGAAGGCGTGCGTATCCAGGTCGGGGAAGGCAACGTGCGCCTGTTCAAGCGCGACACCGCCGAGGTCAACGGCAAGACCTATCGCCGCCTTACCGCCATCGACGTCACGGAGGAAGAGCGCCTCAACATCACCATCGCGCGCACGAACGGCCTGCTCGAGCAGGCAAACCGCGAGTTGGAGGAGTCGCTTGCGGGCGTCCGCGAGGTCGCGCGCAACGAAGCCATGCTGCATATGAAGGCGCGCGTGCACGACACCATCGGCCAGCGTCTTTCCATCTTGCACCGCTACCTCGAGGACGGCAGCGACAATCCTGAGGCGCTCGACCAGGTCACGGACCTGGTGCGCAGCATGATGGAGGACTTGGGCCGCACCGACGGCGAGCAATCGCCCACCGAGCTGGCGTCCATCGTGCACGCGTTCGAGCTGGTGGGCGTGCGCCTCGAGCAGATCGGCCACCTACCCGAGGCGCCCGCCGTTGCCGAGGCGTTCGTCGCCATCTGCCGCGAGGCCGCCACCAACGCCGTCAAGCACGGCCAGGCCCACAACGTGCGCATCGTCTTCGAGGAAAGCGACGGCTCGTACACGCTGCGTGTAACCAACGACGGCCTAGCAGGTCCCAGCGATTTCCGCGAGGGAACGGGGCTTCCCAGCATGCGCGAGGCCGTTAGCGCGGTCGGCGGCACCTGCCAGGTGACGGCCACCCAGCCTTTCACGCTAGAAGCGGTGGTTCCACGGTAGAATAGAGGGCATCGCCGCTGTTCCGGCGATATGCAGGGACCGCCTTCTAGCCCAGGGGGGACGCCATGATCGACATGGTCATCGCCGAAGATCAAGCCATGCTGCGCGACTCGCTCGCGTGCGCCATCGACATGCAGGACGACATGCACGTCGTGGCGGCCATCGCCGATGCGGCCGACGCCCTTTCCGCGGTCGAGAAGCACCACGCGAACCTAGCGCTTTTGGACGTGTGCACGGAAAACGATTCCAGCGGCATCGTGGCGGCCGCCTCCATCAAGGAAGCGCACCCCGACGTGCGCGTGGTCATCATGACCGGCATGCCCGAGATCACGTTCGTCGAACAGGCCCGCGCCGCCGGAGTTGACAGCTTCGTGTACAAAAACGTTGGCACCGCCGAGCTCATCGCCGTCATCCGCTCTACCATGGAGGGCTATTCCACATTCCCCCGCCCCCAATCCAACGCTCTTTCCGGCGCCGCAGCGCTCACGCAAACCGAAATCGACATCTTGCGCCTGGTGTGCGAAACCAAAACGCGCAAGGAGATCGCGCAGGAGCTGTACCTGTCCGAAGGCACCGTGAAGCGCCACATCTCCGAGATTCTGGCGAAAACCGGCTACGACAATATCCTGCGCCTTGCCGTGCACGCGGTTGCCAGCGGACTCATCGTCCCCGGCATGGGCCGCACCGGCGAACAAGCTGAGGAATAGCGCGCATAACGCAAGCCTTTCCAGCTTCCCGAACAGCAACCTGAGCCGTTCGGTCCGCTTTCGCACCCCTTTTCGAGCCGTAGGGCGCTTCTTCGCCTTCCCCGCTTCTGCCATTATCGGGGTACGGAGTTGGAGACGACGAAAGGGGCGCGACATGGGGCTGTTCGGAAAGATGTTCGAAAAGAAAACCTGCAGCATCTGCGGCGGCGAAATCGGGCTTCTGGGCAATCGCAAGCTTGAGGACGGCAACCTGTGCAAGGAGTGCGCAGGCAAGCTGTCGCCGTTTTTCAGCGACCGACGCGCGAGCACGGTGGAGCAGATCGCCGAGCAGCTTGAGTATCGCGAGGCCAACCGGCAGAAGGTGGCGGAGCTCAACGTCACGCGCACGCTCGGCTGCGACATGAAGGTGATGCTCGACGAGGACGCGAAGCGCTTCATCGTCACGCGCAATTCCCGTTGGCGCGACGCAAACCCCGACGTTATGGACTTCTCCCAGGTCACGGGGTGCGATACCGAAATCCGCGAGACGCGCAGCGAGCTCACCTGGAAAGACGATGAGGGCCATTCGCAAAGCTACGACCCACCGCGCTACGACATCGACTACGACGTGTACGTAACCATCCACGTGAACTCGCCGTACTTCAACGAGATCACGTTCAAGGTCAACGACTACCGCATCGAGGAGCGCAATTCCGTGGAATACCGCGAGGCGGAGCGTCAGGCGCAGCAGATCCGCGAGGCGCTCACCCAGCTGCGCGAAACCGTCCGCGAGCAGGCAGCGGCGGCCGCGGCGCCGAAGACGGCGCAAACCTGTCCGTTCTGCGGCGCCACCACGGTTCCCGATGCGCAAGGGCGCTGCGAGTACTGCGGCGGCGCGATGGGATAAGCGCTCGCCGGGTTGATCTGCGGCAAGCGCGTAAGCAGGGCACACGCCTTCGGCAAGGGACCGAAGGTTCGCCATAGGAGCATCAACAAGAAAGGGAGTGAGGGACATGAAGAGGAAGCTATTGGTATGCGCGTTGGTAGCATGCGCGATGACGCTGTGCTTGGCACTGACCGGCTGCGGCGGTGGCGGGACCAACGACAAGGACGCAAAAGAGGCGTTCATCGGATCGTGGAAGCTGGCGGGCATGGTGTCCGACGGCGAAGAGGCAACCGCTGAGGACATTGCCATGCTCGACGCGTTCGGCATGAGCGTGGGCCTGAACGTCAACGAGGACGGCACCTGCGCGCTCGTCATGTTCGGCGAGCCCCTTGACGGCACGTGGGAGGCGAAGAGCGCCACGGAGGCCAAGTTCACCATCGACGGCAGCCCCATCACCGCGACCATCACCGACGGCAAGCTGCAGATGACCGACGACGGCTACGCCATGACGTTCGAGCGCGGCGAGGTCAAGGCCAATAGCAACGACGGCGATTCCAAGGCTGCAAGCACCACCGACAAGAACACCGTTGCCGTTGACAAGGTGCTCGTCGACGACGAGAACTGCACCATCACCGTGCTGAACAAGAAGCAGGATTGGCTCGACGACTGCGGCTACACCTTCAAGGTTGAGAACAAGACCGCCGACAAGACCGTCCTGTTCATGGCCGAATACGGCACCTTCAGCGTTGACGGCCAGATGGTCGACTTCACCCTGACCGAGACCGTCAAGCCCGGTATGTTCGCCGAGACCTTCGGCTACTTCGACAGCACCAAGGTTACCGATATCGACGCCATGAAGAACGTCGCCGGCACCATCAGCCTGATGGACAACGACAGCTACGAGACCATCGCCAGCTATCCCATCGAGCTCGCATAGCACCAAGCGCAACGCGACCGAAGCGCCTCCCCCAACGGGAGGCGCTTTTCGTTTCTCCACAATTTCAACGCTTACGAAGCGGGCTTGTTTTCTGCTAGGCTGAAAGCAATTAGTGGTAGTCAGTAGCGCCCTTAAGCGGGGGCTGCAAAGGATGAAAGCTTCCTTTGCAGCCCCCGCTTTTTGTTTTGTCGGGCATTTTGCCCGCGCGGGCGCTGCGCAAAAGTCGGAAAGGATTGTACGGAAAACGATATGCAAGGTTTTGATCCCCATAAGGCGCACATCGAGGTTGCGCACCCCTACCTGACCATGATGGGCCTGTATTTGGGCGGTTTCACGGGCATGTTCAGCGAAACGTCGCTCAACATCGCGCTGCCGCAGCTTACCGAAGCGTTCGGCGTCGACGTCGCCGTGATGCAGTGGATGGTCGTCGGCTATATGTTGGTCATCGGCATCGTGCTGCCCTTCGCTAGCCTGCTCATGAAGTGGTTCAGCGTGCGCAAGCTCACGCTGTTCGCGCTGGGCGCGTTCTTCGTCGGCTCGCTGATCAGCGGGTTCGCCCCCAGCTTCGAGGTGATGCTGGCGGGACGTCTGGTGCAAGGCGTGGGCACCGGCCTGGTGCTGCCCATGATGTTCGCCGTGGTTCTTGAGGTGTTCGCCCCGGTGAAAATCGGCGCTGCGATGGGCCTGACGGCGCTCATCATCATGTTCGCCCCCGCCATCGGCCCCACCCTTTCGGGCATCATCCTCGGCGTGCTGAGCTGGCGCTTCATCTTCTTCACCTTCGCCGCTGTGCTGGCCGTGGCCATGGTGTTCGCGGCGAAGTTCCTGGTGAACCCCTACGAGCTGATGCGCCCGCGCGTGGATGCGCTCTCGTGCGTGCTGTCGTGCCTGGGATTCGGCGGCGTGGTGCTGGGCGCCGGGCTTGCCAGCCTGTACGGATGGACCAGCGTCGAGGTGGTATCCGCGCTGGTCATCGGCGTGGTTTGCATTACAGCCTACGCGTATCGCCAGCTGCGCATGGAGACCCCCGTGCTTGACGTGCGCGTGTTCTGCCAGCAGGGCTATCGCGTGGGCGTGACGCTGGTGATGTTGAACTTCGGCATCACGCTGTCTGCCATGTACCTGCTGCCGCAGTACATCCAAAGCGGCATGCTGCTGCCTGTGGCCATGGCCGGCATGCTCATGCTGCCCGGCGGCGTGGTGAATTGCATCGTGTCCGTGATCGCCGGCGGGCTGTACGATCGCATCGGCGCCCGCATCCCAGCGCGCGCAGGCTTCGCCCTGTCCATTGCGGGCACGGTGATGTTCCTGTTCGCGACGCCCGACTCCTCGATCGCGTACGTGATCTGCGCTCACGTTATTTTAATGATCGGCGTGCCGCTGGCCATGTCGCCGAGCCAGACGAGCGCACTGAACTCGCTGCCGCACCGCATGAACGCGGACGGCTCCACCATGATGAACGCCCTACAGCAGGTGCTCGGCGCCATCGCAACCGCCGTTGCCACCAGCCTGCTGGGCATGGGCCAGGCGGCAAGCGCGGAAAGCGGCGCAGTCGCGTTCACCAACGGCGTGCACTGGGGCTTCGCGTTCACCCTGGTGCTGGCAGTTGCCGCGCTGGCGGTATCGATGCT
>URQU01000050.1 GCA_900550055.1 uncultured Coriobacteriaceae bacterium
GACTTACGCTGCCGCCACGGCGCCTTCCCCGAAGATCAACGTGAACGGCATGTGGTTCCAGAACAACGGCCTGAGCGCAAAGGTGGGCGAGAAAGTCGCTCTTACAGGTGCCTGCACCTCTTGGAGCAAGATAGTCGGCGAACTGGACACCATTCGCTTTAGCTTCGATCTGGGCCAGACCTGGCAGGAATACAAGGTGACCAGTGAGGTGCCCAACTTTGATCCCTACCAGTGGGTCAACTACACGTTGGACTGGACGCCGTCTGCACCGGGCAAATATCAAGTAAAGCTGGACGCCATAGACACCGAAGGCAACCACATCCCCAACCCCGTCACGCTGTTCGTGAACGTCGAGGAATAGAAAGGGACGGTGACATTCCATGAAATCTCAGACTGTTAAGACCATCGGCGGCGTGATGAGCGCGGTGGCCCTCATCTCCGGAGGCGCCGGCGTAGCCCAGGCCGCTACCATCGAGCCTGCGGCAGCCGCTCCGGCATCTGCGACCACCCTGGCTGCCGCAGACGCCGCAGACACCGAGGCCCCGGCGCGCGCCGTGGAGGGAACCTTTAGCTACACGCAGGACGCCGTGTCCTCCAACGCCGAGATAAGCGGCGTTTTCTGCAAGGCGGCCGCCACGCTGTGCGCGTCGCTGCCCACGTACGGCTGCGAGGCCGTCAAGGCCGCGGCCGTCACCGTGGCGGGCCCCAACGCCTCGTTCACGACCACCGTGGACGAGCTGGCCGGCGAGGAGGAAGCGACCTCCTACGTGATGGCCTGCTCCTGCGCTACCAACGTTGCCGGCGGCGGCGCCATCGCCAACGCCGAGGTCGAGGGCGTCTCTCTGGAAACCCTCGTTCAGATGGCCTGCGCCTAGGCCGTCATCGCCCGCATCCAGGCCATCGCCCGCGACACCCTGGATGCGGAAACCTCATCGGCCTCGCAAGCCCTCGTGTTTGCGGGGCCTTTCTCATATCCCCTTGGTTCTCAGACTCTTGAGACACCGCCCCCGGAAATAGACAGGAATTTTGAGCGGCAAAGCAGCATCTTTCGGAAATAGATGGGAGTTTAGAGCGCTGAAGCGACCCTCCCCGGAAACAGTTACGAGTTTAGAGCGTCATTTTAGGCACAATGCAGCTCTTTCGTGCTCGAAACTCGCATCTATTTCCGAATCCAGCGCTCTCGGCGCTCGAAACTTCCATCTATTTCCGAAATTAGTGCTTTTTGCATCCAAGGCCTCCTCTGCTTTCAGAAGCCTCCTTGCATGCAGCCATGCCAAAGCTAGCGAGAAATCGAAGTGCTTCCAGTGAGCTCACAGGCCAGTCCCGTTGAAGCAGATCAAGCCGCAATTGCAGCAAAAAGGCCGGCCCCTTGCGGGAGCCGGCCTTGGTTTCTCGGGCTTTCGGCCCTTGGCGCGATGAGCGCTTGAAGCTAGGAAGCGAAGATCTCGATGGTCTCGCCCTCGGCCAGGGTGACCATGGCCTTCTTCCAGGTGCGGGTGCGACCCTCCTGGTAGCGAACGCGCTTCGGCTTCGACTTCACATTCAGGGTGTTCACCTTGACCACCTTCACGTTGAAGATAGCCTCGATAGCCTGACGAATCTCAACCTTGTTGGCGTCCTTGGCCACCTCGAAGGTGTAGACGTTGTTCTCCATAGCGTCGTAGCTGTGCTCCGTGATGACGGGGCGGATGATGACGTCGCGGGGATCCTTCTCCATTATGCAAGCACCTCCTCAATGCGGGCCAGGCACGGCTCGGCGATAACGAGGGCCTTGTTGTCGACCAGCTCGTAGGTGTTGATGTCGCCCACCGGCAGAATGTTCACCTCGGGGATGTTGCGGAAGGAGAGGAAGGCCTCGATGTCCTCGTTGCCGATGACCACGCAGATGCGCTTGCCCTCCAGCCCCAGCGCCTTGATGAGCGCCACGGCGTCCTTGGTGCAGGGCTTCTCGAAGTCCATGTCCTTCACGATGTAGAGCTCGCCGTCGGCCAGCTTGCCGGAGAGAGCCGAGCGCATGGCCAGCTTGATCTCCTTCTTGTTGACCTTCTGGTCGTAGCTGCGGGTGTGGGGGCCGAACACGGTACCGCCGCCGGCCCACTGAGGGGCGCGGATGGTGCCCTGACGGGCACGGCCGGTGCCCTTCTGGCGCCACGGCTTCTTGCCGCCGCCGCGAACCATGCCGCGGGTGCGCGTGTTGGCGGTGCCCTGGCGCCAGGATGCCTGCTGCGCCTTCACGGTGCGATGCATCACAGGCACGTTCGGCTCGATGGCGAACACGGCGTCGGAAAGCTCGACCGTGCCGGCGGCAGCGCCCTTCACGTCCTTAATCTCAATAGTTGCCATAGTTGCTGTAACTCCTTGTTACCGATCGTTCCAATTAAGCCATGCGGACGCGGACGATGCCGTTCTTGCCGCCGGGCACCGCACCCTTGACCAGGATGAGGTTCTGCTCCTCGTCAATGCGAACAACCTCGAGGTTCTTCACGGTGACGGTGTCGCAGCCCATGTGGCCAGGCAGGCGCAGGCCCTTGAACACGCGGGACGGCGTGGCGCACTGGCCCACGGAACCGGGGGCGCGATGGAAGTGCGCGCCGTGGCCGCCCGGGCCGCCGCGGAAGCCGTAGCGCTTCATGACGCCGGCAAAGCCCTTGCCCTTGGACGTGCCGGTCACGTCGACCTTCTTCACGTCGGCGAAGGCCGCGACGGTCTGCTCGTCGCCCACCTTGTACTCGCCGGCGTTCTCGACGCGAACCTCGCGCAGGTAGCGCTTCGGCTCGGCGCCCTGGGCGTCGAAGTGGCCCTGCATGGGCTTGTTCACGCGACGGGGCTTGATGTAGCCGAAGCCCATCTGCACGGCCTCATAGCCGTCGGTATCCACGGTCTTCACCTGGCACACGGTGTTCGGCTCGGCCTGGATAACGGTGACCGGGACGATGCGGTCCTGGTCGTCGAAGATCTGGGTCATGCCGATCTTCTTGCCATAGATAGCGTTAATCATGCCCAAACCTCCTTACAGCTTGATCTCGATGTCAACGCCAGCGGGGAGATCGAGACGCATCAGGGAGTCGACCGTGTTGGGGGTCGGCTCCAGGATGTCGATCAGGCGCTTGTGGGTGCGCATCTCGAACTGCTCGCGGGAGTCCTTGTTCACATGGGGCCCACGGATGACGCAGTACAGGTTGCGCTCCGTCGGCAGCGGAATAGGACCGGAAACCTTGGCACCCGTCTTCTGGGCGGTATCGACGATGAGGCGCGTGGACTGATCCACGATCTCATGATCGTATCCCTTGAGGCGGATGCGAATCTTCTGATTAGCCACTTTCATTTCCTCCGTTAAGCTTTCGGACGTTCAACGCTTAAGCGTTGCCGCCGGCCTTGCTGATAATCTCTGCAGCGACGTTCTTGGGAACCGGCTCGTAAGAGTCGAACTGCATGGTGTAGGTTGCGCGACCCTGCGTACCGGAGCGCAGATCGGTAGCGTAGCCGAACATCATGCCCAACGGCACCTTCGCGGAGATGGCGACGGAACCGGTGCGCTGCTCCTGGCCCTGGATCATGCCACGGCGAGACGGGATGTCGCCCATGACGAAGCCCGTGTACTCCTCCGGGGTCTCGACCTCGACGGCCATGACAGGCTCGAGGATGACCGGGTCGGACTTGCGCAGAGCTTCCTTGATGGCCATGGAACCGGCAACCTTGAAGGCAGCTTCCGAAGAGTCGACGTCGTGGTAGGAACCGTCGATGAGCTCGACGCGCACGTCCTCGACGGGGTAACCGGCCAGAACACCCGTGTTGAGGGCTTCCTGGATACCCTTGTCGATGGAAGGAATGTATTCCTTCGGCACGACGCCGCCGACGATCTTGTTCTCGAACTCGTAGCCCTTGCCCGGCTCCTGCGGGTACATGTTGATGACCGCATGGCCGTACTGGCCGCGACCACCGGACTGGCGGACGAACTTGCCCTCGGCGGAGAGGACCTCGTGGCCCGGACGCTCGCGGTAGGCAACCTGCGGCTTGCCGACGTTGGCCTCGACCTTGAACTCGCGCATCAGGCGGTCGACGATGATCTCGAGGTGCAGCTCGCCCATGCCGGCGATGATGGTCTGGCCGGTCTCATGGTTGGTGGACACGCGGAACGTCGGGTCCTCCTCGGCCAGCTTCTGCAGCGCGATCTCCATCTTGGTCTGGTCAGCCTTGGTCTTCGGCTCGACGGCGATGTCGATAACCGGGTCGGCGAACTCCATGGACTCCAGGATGATCGGAGCGTTGTCGTCGCACAGGGTGTCACCGGTGGTGGTGTTCTTCAGGCCGACAACGGCGACGATGTCGCCAGCGGAGCAGGAGTCGATGTCGACGCGCTGGTTGGAGTGCATCTGCAGCAGACGGCCGACGCGCTCCTTCTTGTCCTTCGTAGCGTTGGTCACGTAGGAACCGGCTTCAAGGGAGCCCGAGTACACGCGCAGGTAGGTCAGCTTACCCACGAACGGGTCGGTCATGATCTTGAACGCCAGGGCGCTGAACGGGGCCTTCGGGTCGGAAGGACGCTCGTCCTCCTCGCCGGTGCCGGGCGTGGTGCCCTTGATGGCGGGAACGTCGACGGGAGCCGGCAGGTAGTCGACGACGGCGTCGAGCAGCTCCTGGACGCCCTTGTTCTTGTAGGCGGAGCCCACGAACACGGGGTTGATCTTGCAGGAGATGACGCCCTTGCGCAGAGCGGCCTTCAGCTCCTCGACGGAGACTTCCTCCTCCATGAGGACCTTCTCCATGAGCTCGTCGTCG
The DNA here is from genome assembly GCA_900550055.1 of uncultured Coriobacteriaceae bacterium. Lineage (GTDB taxonomy): Bacteria > Actinomycetota > Coriobacteriia > Coriobacteriales > Eggerthellaceae > Senegalimassilia. The sequence continues at coordinate 4,780 of URQU01000050.1, forward strand.
CAGTCGGCGGCAGCTTCGACCAGCTCCTGGTGAGCCAGCTCGGCCTCGTCGGCGAACTCGGCGGGGATGGCGTCCATGGGCTCGGGGTAGGTCATGCCCTTGTCGTCGGCCTTGAAGTCCCATGCGGTCATGGTGACCAGGTCGATGACGCCCCAGAAGTTGTCCTCGGCGCCCATGGGCAGCTGAGCGGCGACGGCGTTGGCATGCAGGCGATCCTTCATGGTCTGGATAGCATGCTCGAAGTCTGCGCCGACGCGGTCGTACTTGTTGATGAACGCGATGCGCGGCACGCCGTAGTTCTCGGCCTGACGCCACACGGTCTCGGACTGCGGCTGCACGCCTGCAACGGCGTCGAAGACGGCGACGGTGCCGTCGAGGACGCGCAGGGAGCGCTCGACCTCGGCGGTGAAGTCCACGTGGCCGGGGGTGTCGATGATCTGGAAGCGGTACGTCTCGTCGTCCTTCTTCCAGAAGCACGTGGTGGCGGCGGCGGTAATGGTTACGCCGCGCTCCTGCTCCTGAACCATCCAGTCCATGGTAGCGGCGCCGTCGTGCACCTCGCCGATCTTGTGCGTCTTGCCCGTGTAGTACAGGATGCGCTCGGTAGTGGTGGTCTTACCGGCATCGATGTGGGCCATGATGCCGAAGTTACGCGTGAGTTTCAGATCATTAGCTTTAGCCATGTTAGGTCACGCCCTAGAAGCGGTAGTGCGAGAACGCACGGTTGGACTCGGCCATCTTGTACAGGTCCTCGCGCTTCTTCACGGAGGCACCGGTGTTCTCGGCGGCGTCCATGATCTCGGCGGCCAGGCGCTGCTTCATCGTGTGCTCCTTGCGCTTACGGGAGAAGTCCACGATCCAGCGGATGGCCAGCGTGGTGGCGCGGCGGGAGTTGACCTCCATGGGCACCTGGTAGGTGGCGCCGCCGACACGCTTCGGCTTGACCTCGAGGGTGGGGCGGACGTTGTCCATGGCCTTCTTGAAGATAGCCAGCGGATCCTCGCCCGTCTTGGCCTGGACCAGCTCGAAAGCACCGTAGACGATGCCCTCGGCGGTGGACTTCTTGCCGTCCAGCAGGATCTTGTTGATCAACTGGGTGACAAGGCGGTTGTTGTAGACGGCGTCCGGCTGAACTTCACGACGGACTGCTGCTGCACGACGCGGCATGTAAAACTCCTTCTGATTCCTGCGCGCTTCGGGGAAGCTTTCTCCTTCCCATTAGGTTGCCGCCTTCCCGACCCTTTCGGGAGAGGCGCTTTCATGCAACCCGCGCGGCTTAGCGGTTACTTATTTCGGGCGCTTGGCACCGTAGCGGCTGCGAGCCTGCTTGCGGTTGTCCACGGCGGCGCAGTCCAGCGCGGCGCGGATGACCTTGTAGCGCACACCGGGGAGGTCCTTAACACGACCGCCGCGGATGAGCACCATGGAGTGCTCCTGCAGGTTGTGGCCGATGCCGGGGATGTAGGCCGTGACCTCCATGCCGTTGACCAGGCGCACACGGCAGACCTTACGCAGTGCCGAGTTCGGCTTCTTGGGGGTGGTGGTGTACACGCGGGTGCACACGCCACGCTTCTGCGGGTTGCCCTTCAGAGCCGGCGTCTTCTTCTTGTCGACCGACTTCTTGCGGCCCTTGCGGACCAGCTGGTTGATGGTAGGCAAAATCTTCTCCTTCTGTATTTGCCTCCGGCGGTGTACGAGACCACCGCCGCATTACTCGTGGGTTTCCAAGTGCGTTCAGCTGATACGCACACGAAAACCCTGCCCCATACGGAGCGCGAGTTGGAACTTTATCACCGGGTATAGGGGCTGTCAAACGCCACGCACCCGGGTGTGTCTATTGCTATTGTACCCTGTTTCGCCAGGTCATGCAACGTTTTGATGATCTGCGATGCACGTTTTGCACACAATTTCGCGCAAAGTTGTTGCAAAAGTTTCGAAACGGTGCGGGGTCCTCATCGGCATGGTCGTCGCGCATCTCTGCACGCCCCGCAACGGGGGTGAAACCGACGTTTCAAGAACGCCGGCGGCGCCTCCCTGGGCCCTTCCCGTTCGGCGAAACCGCTCACGACGCGGCAAATCGGCTATTCGCGAGCCTCGAGCACGAGCTGCTCGACTAGGCGCGCGCAGCCATTCAAATCGTCCACGGTGATGCATTCATCGCAGGAGTGGTAGTTGGCCATGCCGGTTGAAAGCGTGATCGCCGAGACGCCGCGCCCCGCCAGGATATTGGCATCCGCGCCTCCGCCGGATGAGGCCAGGCGGGGGGAAAGCCCCGCGGCGCGGGCCGCGCGCATGGCGCCTTCGACCACCGGATGGCCAGGGGCATAGGAGATGGGCAGGTAGTCGGTGCGCCACTCGATATCCACGCTGCCGCCGGCCTGCGCCGCGGCCGCGCGCATGGCCTCGTCCATGGAGCCGCGTTCGGCGCGGGCGCGCTCGAGGGAGGTTGAACGGCATTCGCCCGACAGCCAACAGGTGCCGGGCACCACGTTCGTGGCCCCGTCGCACTCGATGACCCCTACGTTGGACGTGGTATGCGCGGAAATGCGCCCCAAGGGCATATGGCAGACCGCCTGGGCCGCCATGGCAAGCGCCGAGATGCCGCGCTCGGGCTCTACGCCGGCGTGCGCGGATTTTCCGCGGAAGGTCGCGGTGAACGTGCAGTGGCACGGCGCCTGATTGATGATGGTGCCCGGATCGCCGTCGGCATCGAGCACGTAGCAGGGCGTTCCATCCGGAAGGAACGACGTATCGAGCGCGCCGGCGCCGAGCAGGTGCATCTCCTCGCACGTGGTCAAGATCACATGCACATCGGGAAGCGCCTCCGCCGCTTCGATGAGGCTGCGCAGCCCCTCGAAGATTGCCGCCATGCCCGCCTTGTCGTCAGCCGACAGGATGGTATCGCCCACGCTGCGGATCACGCCGCCTTCCACCACGGGCTCGATGCCGCTGCACGGACGCACGGTGTCCATATGCCCGCATAGCGCCACGGCGCCGGGCGCGTTGCCGGCTCGGAACGCGATCAGATTGCCCGTATCGGAGCCGGTCTGGACCGCGGAATCATCGATCCGCACGGTAAACCCGAGGTCCTCCAGCTCGGCTTTGCAACGTTTCGCCATAGAGGCCTCATGGCGCGATGGGCTTTCGATGCGGGCAAGTTCGCAGAACAGTTCGAGCAGGCGGTCGGGCTTCACAGAGCTCCCCTCTCAATCGGGATGTCGGTTCGCCGGTATACGCGGAAAGCCGCACGCGAGCGGCTTTCCGGCGAGTTGCATATAAATAGATATAGAATAGCGCCCGCGATAGCGCAAGGAATGCTTGAAACGACCATGCAGATGCGGACGACGGCACCCGTTAGCGAGCGGCACGCGCTTGCGCCATAGCGTCTTGCGCATCCTCCTCTTTGCGCAGACGATCGCGCTCGCGGTCTATGGCGCGATTGCGGAAGTACACGACCCAGTTGGCGGCGATGCAGACGACGTTGATGAAGTACACGGCAAGCACCCAGTTGATGGTGCCGGACACGAACTTCGCCGCGATGCCGGCAAAGTAGCCGAGCGTGATCAGCAGGATGAACTGCCAGCTGGTTCCCGCTGCCGTACGGGCCTTGAAGTTCTTGTACGCGTTCATGGGCCACGAAAGCCCGAAGCAAATGAGCATGATCGCCTCAAGCGCCTCTGCCATTTCCGTCATCTCCCTTGGTGGTATTCTGCAGGTTCGCCGTAGGCGCACGCCCCGGCGATTCGCTATGGTAAAACTGTCTACGTTATAGGTTAAGCGTTTTCCATAATCTGCGCGTTATCGTCACATTGAGCCGGAAACGGAGGTTGGCATGGAGCTGTTGCAGCTGCGTTATTTTCACGAGGTGGCGCAAACCCAGCATATGACGAACTCTGCCAAGCGCCTTGGCGTTGCGCAGCCGGCGCTGACGCAGGCCATCCGCCGCCTTGAGGGCGAGCTGGATGCGAAGCTGTTCGAGCGCGTCGGTCGCAACATACGGCTGACTCCCTGCGGCGAGGCGCTCGAAGACAAGGTGGCACCGCTGCTTGCCGCGTTCGACGAGATACCCAGCGCCATCGCGCAGGCGAAGGGCCAGGAGCGCAACACGGTGCGCATCGACGTCGAGGCCGCCACGACCATGACCGTCGACGCCATCGCGGCGTTTCGCGCAACGGTTCCGCAGGCAGCGTTCGTCATCAACCAGGCCAACAGCGAGGCTCGCTGGGACGTGCGTGTTCGCACGGAAGCGCACGGAGGCGCAGCAATGCCGGATGCGCGCACGTCCGAGGTGTTCCGTGAGCGCATATGCCTGGCCGTTCCCAAGGCGCAGGCGAACGGCGAGCCGATTCGCCTGGCGGACTTCGCCGGCGCGCCGTTCGTGTGCTTGGCGGGAACGCGCGGATTCCGCGGCGTGTGCGACGAGCTGTGCCTGAAGACAGGGTTCGCGCCGAACGTGGTGTTCGAGTCCGATAGCCCCGACGTGGTCCGCAAATTCATCGCGCTCGGCCTTGGCGTGGGGTTTTGGCCTGAGCGCAGCTGGGGCGCGCTGGAAGGGTCGGAGGTGGTGCTGGCACCCATCGCGGATGCAGGGTTCGAACGCGATATCGTGGTGGAGACGGCCAAGCACCCGCTCGGCCAGAAAGCCGCCGAGTTCCACGCGTTCCTGCTGGAGTTCATAAGGCGGCAGATGGGCGGAGTGGACGCATAAGCGGCGTATCGGGCCTAGCGAGCGGAAACCGGGCACCCGGGACCGGGATGCGCGGCAAAATGGGGACAGCCGGCAGGCGAAGGCCGAGCGAGACGAAACATGACAGATAACGCTACGTCCCCGAAACGTCCGGAAACGAGAGGAAGCCCTCGCGGGGTTGCGCGGGGGCTTCCTTATGCGATGACGTTTGCTATCGCGAGGTTACAGCGCCAGGATGGGTGCGGCCACCTGCTTCTTGCGGGAAAGCACGCCGGGCATCCAGACGGACTTGCCGGTGCAGTCGATGTCGAAGGCGCGGTTGACGAAGTCGGTGTCGCCCTCGCAGATGAACTGGCTGCCCTCGGCAAGGATGTCGGTGGCGAAGAACAACACGAACTGGTAGCCCTTGTCCGCGACCAGGCCCTTGATGGCCTCGCGGATCTCGGCCTCGCGGCCGAGCACGGCCTGCAGGTCGACCGTTTCGTACTGGCCGATGTAGACCTTGTTGCCGTTGGACAGCTCGAACTCCTTGGCGTCGGCGTTGACCAGCTTGTCGACGGGCAGATCGGCGGGGTTGGAGCGGCACTTGAAGATGGACATGCCGTACTCGACCGGGTCGACGCCCACGGCAGCGGCCGTGCGGGCGATGATGTCGCGATCGAAATCGGTGGTGGTGGGCGACTTCATGATGACGGTGTCGGTGAGCATGGCGCCGAGCAGCAGCGCGGCGATGCCGCGCGGCAGCTCCACGCCCTCGATCTCGAACTCGCGCGCCACGATGGCGGCGGTGGAGCCCACGGGCTTGGCGTTGAAGCGCAGCGGCTGCGCGGTGACCAGGCCGCCCAGGCGGTGATGGTCGACGATCTCGACGATCTCGGCGGCGTCAAGGCCATCGGCGGACTGCAGGGCCTCGTTGTGGTCGACGAGGATGACCTGCTGGCCCTCGGAAAGGGACTCGATCAGACGCGGCGCCTCGATGCCGTTCTCGCCCAAGATCCACTCGGTCTCCGGCGGAAGGCCGCCCAGACGGCACGCCTCGTAGACGGCGTCGGAACCGGCGCGCTTGGCCAGCTCGTTTTTCAGGTACGCATAGCCAACAGCTGCGCTGATGGCATCGTTGTCGGGGTTCTTGTGACCGAACACCAGGATGGGTGCCGCCATGTGATCGCTCCTTCGCTAGCCGGGTTACGCCCGGCCTTCATCGTCCTACCCTATTCGACGCCGCATTCGCGAACACGCGACGCCGACCAACTATTATAACCTCGCTTGGCGCACATGCCCAAAACCCTAGCGAACAGCCACGAACCAGGCGCGAACGGGAGACGGGCACAGCGTTCTAGCGCAGCATCCGCCGCCATGCGGCGCAAGCAGGAGTCGAAGGACGACGCAAGGTCCGTCCGCCGTCCGTTACAGTCAGAGATAAGCCGCCGATGAACTTCGGTGGCGAGTATTCGCCACATGGCCTACAGTTCGGCCAAGCCGCGAGGGACCGCCGATCGGGCATCCCCGGATGGCCCTCTGCCCCTGCCCCTCGAGGGCCCGGGGAGGTGTTGCCGCCGAGGACGCTCGCTGCTCCGAACGACTGACAGGAAGCCGCCGGGCCCGGAGACCACAGCCAGGTAATGCGGATGTCGAGGGCAGGGTTTCCGATCGGCCCACCGTCTGGAGGATGCCACCGTGGCACCCCCAGCGCACGCCAGGACAAAAACCGGGCTCCGGAGCGTTAACCGAGCCGAGCATCGGACTTCGGAATGCTAACCTAGCCGAGCACCAAGTTCCCGTGGCATCATCCAAGCCGAGTACCAAATTCCCAGAGCAGTAGCCAAGCCGAGCAGCGAGTTCCCGCTGCGAAGAATCGTGAATTTTGTCCAGCCGTGGTCAAGACGAACGATTCTTCGCAGCCTCAAGGCCAAAACACGCGATTATTTGCGCTACCGGAAAGCCCATACGCGAACAACCGGCAAAAACGTCCATTTCTCACTTCCGAGACCGCGAAAAACCGTCTGTTTTGACCGCCAGCGACCAAAAGCGACGGTTTTTCGCATCGCGCACCCCCCAGGACGAGGGCGCGGCTCCGAGCTCGAAGGGCTTATGCAAACGACACGGAGCCAAGCACGGCTTCCTCTACATGTTGGAACCGTTAACCGTGCGTAAACCGCTACGCGCACCGACGGCAAGCCGCTATAGTGTACGGAAACGGAAACGACCGCAGGAGGCGGCGACACGCAAAGGAGCGGGCATGGAGACGATTGGGTTGACCGATATCATCGGGCCGGTGATGGTGGGGCCGTCGAGCAGCCACACCGCCGGCGCGCTGCGCATCGCGTACATGGCGCGCAAGCTGGCCGGAGCGCTGCCGGCGCACGTGGAGTTCCGCCTGCTCGGCAGCTTCGCGCATACCCTGACCGGCCACGGCACGGACAAGGCGCTCGTCGCCGGCATGCTCGGCTT
>URQU01000051.1 GCA_900550055.1 uncultured Coriobacteriaceae bacterium
CGGTGCCGCACTGCCAGGTACGGCCGAGCGAGTCCTCCAGGTGGAAGTCGATCTTCGGGCCGTAGAAGGCGCCGTCGCCCTCGTTGAGCTCGTAATCCATGCCAAGCTCCGCCAGAGCCGTCTTCAGGCCGTTCTCCGCAGCCTCCCAGTCCTCATCGGAGCCCATGGAGTCGTCGGGGCGGGTGGAAAGCTCCACATGGTACTTGAAGCCGAACTGCTGGTACACCGAGTCGATAAGGCGCACGACGCCGACGATCTCGTCGGTGAGCTGGTCGGGGCGCACGAACAGGTGCGCATCGTCCTGGTTGAAGCAGCGCACGCGGAACAGGCCGTGCAGGGCGCCGCGCATCTCGTGGCGGTGCACCGTGCCGATCTCGCCGGCGCGGATGGGCAGGTCGCGATAGCTGCGCGGCTGGGAGGCGTACACGAGCACGCCGCCGGGGCAGTTCATCGGCTTGATGCAATACTCTTCATCGTCGATGACGGTGGAGTACATGTTGTCCTTGTAGTGGTCCCAGTGGCCCGAGGTCTTCCACAGCTGCTTGTTCATGATCATGGGCGTGGAGATCTCGACGTAGCCGGCCTTGCGATGGATCTCGCGCCAGTAGTCGAGCAGCGTGTTCTTGAGCACCATGCCGTTGGGCAGGAAGAACGGGAAGCCCGGGGCCTCCTCGCGCATCATGAACAGGTCCATCTCGCGGCCGATCTTGCGGTGGTCGCGCTTCTCGGCCTCTTCGAGGTTGTGCAGATACTCGTCAAGCTCGGCCTTCTTGAAGAACGCCGTGCCGTAGAGGCGCTGCAGCTGCTCGCGGCTTGCGTCGGCACGCCAATAGGCGCCTGCCAGCTTCATGAGCTTGATGGCGCCGATTTTGCCGGCAGACGGGATGTGCGGGCCGGAGCACAGATCGACGAAGGAGCCGTGACGGTAGATGGTGATCTGCTCGTCGGCGAGGTCGTCGATGTGCTCGAGCTTGAAGCGCTGGTCGGCGAAGATCTGCTTCGCCTGCTCGATGGTGACCACCTCGCGGACGAAGGGCTCGTTGGCCTTGATGATCTGCTGCATCTTCTTCTCGATGGCGCCGAAGTCGTCGGAGGAGATGTTCTCGGGCAGCAGGAAGTCGTAGAAGTAGCCGTCATCGGTTGCAGGGCCGAAGGCGATCTGCGTGCCGGGGAACAGCTCCTGCACGGCCTCGGCCATGATATGGGCGCAGGAATGGCGCAGGATATGCAGCGCCTCGGGGCTTTTCGCCGTGATGATCTCGACGGCGGCGCCATCGTGGACGGGGGTGGTCAGGTCGACGAGCTTGCCGTCGATCTTACCGGCAAGCGCGGCCTTCGCAAGGCCCGCGCCGATGGAAGCCGCCACGTCGGCGATGGTTGCCCCGGCGTCCAGCGTTTTCTTCGAGCCGTCGGGCAAAACGATTTCCATGATACGTTCCTTTCTTCAGCCGGGCAGGTGCATACCGCCTGCGCATCGGTTTTATGGGATTATAGAAAGATAGCATGCAACCGCACACCATGCTAGCGCATAGACCGGCGAATCCCAAATGAAGGTCCGCCGCATGCATAGGAGCTTCACGCGCCGCCTGCGCGGCATCCACGCCAAGCCCCCAACGGCCGCGGTCGTGCGCCGCAAAATGAAAACGAGCCGTCCGATCGGACGGCTCGTGCGCACGACAAGGGTTCGGTCTATTCCTCGGGACGCGCCGGACGTTGCGAGCGCGCCGGACGCGGGGCTGCCTGGGGCTGCGGGGCGCGGCGAGCCGCCTGACGCTGGCCGCCGACCGGGCTTGCGCAGTACGGGCACACGGTCCATGCCGGCTCAAGGGCATGGCCGCAATGGCCGCACAGGTTCTTCAGGCGCTGATGGCAGTTCGGGCACAGCACGTAATCGGACTCCACGGGGTAGCCGCAGTTGGCGCACTCGCCATAGTGCATGAGCTGACGCTGCTTGAGCGCAACCTCGAGCTCCTGCTCGTCGCGGTCGATCTGCAGCAGGGGCGGGCGCAGCAGGCAGTACGCGATAACGCCCACCAGCGGAACGAGGGCGACGATGCCCCACACGTACCAATAGCTGCCACGAAGATACGCATCGCGCGCAACCCACACGATGGACAGGATGTACAAGATGGCAAGCAGCACGACCACGACGGAAAACGCCGCTTGGATCTCAGGCGTGATCAGCTGCGAAAGCAGTTCGCTCATAATGTCCCCATTCTTTCCTTTGATCGGCGCTTCGGCCGCTACGCCAGTGCGAACGCTTATGGTCCCCATTAGCACATATACGATGCGGGATTATATCAAACCAGGCAGAACAAGGGCGTTTTGCCAACTAATTTCCGCAACCAGGGTCAAGCCACACACGAACAGGGTCGGTCAGATGCCGAAAATACCGTCTGTTCGGCGAATCGGAAAATCCCTACACCGCGCCCGGGGCGAAGCAGAACGCCAGCAACGCATAGCTGGCGCAACCGGCAAGGGCGCACCACAGCAGGGACTTCGTCTTGCGCGCGACCACGACCACCACCGCTGCGGCGGCAAGCGGCATGGCGGCAGGCCACACGCCCGCATCGAACATGCCGGGCGAAAGCAGGTCGTTGGCAACGAGCGCGGCGAACGCCGCGGGCGGGATGAACCCGAGCGCGCGAGCCAGGCCCTCCGGGAGCTGACGGCCCTTCAGCACGAACAGCGGCAGGCAACGGCACAGCAGCATGGTGACCAGGCACGTGGCGAAGACGATGAAGAAGTCGTTCATGCTCATCGCGCATCATCCCCTTCCCCGGCGGCCTTCGCGATCTTCTCCTCGAGCGCGGCGTCCTCGGCCCTGCGGCCGCGGCGCACCTGCGAGGCGAGCATAGCGGCGACCACGCCCAAGATGGCGCCGACCAGGATGGCGGGGCCTGCAAGCCCGACGGCCTTGCACGTGAACACGCCCACGATGGCCACCACGGCGGCGACCACGTTCTCGAACGTGATGTTCTGCGTGACCAACAAGCAGATGAAGATACTGGTCATGGCGAAGCTGGCGATGGCGAGCGGGATGCCGAGCGCGCCTCCGATGAGCACGCCGGCAACGTTGGACAATGTCCAGGAGGTGCACGAGCAGATGTTGACGATGGTTGCGCGCGGCACGTTCCAGGTTCCCGTGGCGAAGTTGGACATGTTCACGCCGAAACTTTCATCGGTGACCGTGGCGGAGAACAAAAACGACAGGCGCTTGGGCTCCTTGGCGCACATGGGCGCAAAAGACGCCGAATACAGCATCTGACGCGTGTTCACGAGCGACACGCTGGCGATGATGGAGGCCAGGGGGCTTCCCGCAAGCCACATGTTGGGGATCATGAACTGACCCGCGCCGGAATAGAACATGCATGAAAGGAAGAACACCTGCAAGGCGTTCATGCCGATGGAGTCTTCCAATATGCCGCAGGGGATGCCGATGGCCACATAGCCGAGCATGATGGGAATGGCGGCCTGCACCGCCGGCTGTATGTCGCTTCTCTGTATCATAGCCGCATGATTATAGCCCGAAGAGAATCGGGAAAACAGGGTTGCTTTTCGCGCGAAAGAGGGGTGGCGACACAGCCCGGCGGACGGCGGTGCGGGCACCACCCTACCGCATGAAATCCCGCGGCACGAACAGGCGCTTGAAGGTAGCCGTGGCGTAACGGTCGGTCATGCCGGCGATATAGTCGGTGACGGCCTGCAGGTCATCGCCCTCGGCGATGGCGCGGTACTCCTCGGGAACCTCCTCGATGTTGTCGACGTAATAGTCGAACAGCTGCGACACCAGATGTTTGGCCTTGTTCACTTCCAACAGCACCTGGGGCGCGGTGTAGACGTTGGCGAACAGGAAGCTTCGCAGCTCGTTCATGGCATCCCATACCGGCTGCGACAGCGCGATATCGTCGAGCGCGGCGGAGGTTTGCACCATGTCGCGCACCAAAAGCTCGATGCGGCTGGAATGATCGACGCCGAGAACCTCGTGCGTGCTTGCGGGCAGCGCATCCTCGGTGAGCAGGCCGGCGCGGATGGCGTCGTCGATATCGTGGTTGACGTAGGCGATGCGGTCGGCGGTGGCCACGATGCGGCCTTCGAGCGTTTCCGAACGGATGGCTCCGGTATGATGCAGGATGCCGTCGCGCACCTCGGCGGTAAGGTTGAGGCCCCGACCGTCGTTCTCGATGCGCTCGACCACGCGAAGGCTTTGCTCGTTGTGACGATATTGGGCGGCAACCTGGGCAGACGCGACATCGATGCCGCGGCGGCGGGCCAAACACCCCGCCAAGGCGGCCTCGCCGGTATGGCCGAACGGGGTGTGCCCCAGATCATGGCCGAGCGAGATGGCCTCTGCCAAGTCCTCATTGAGCCCGAGCGCACGGGCGATGGTGCGCGCAATCTGGGCAACTTCCAAGGTATGGGTCAGACGCGTGCGGAAATGATCGCCTTCAGCTGCCAAGAACACCTGGGTCTTGTGCGACAGGCGGCGGAAGCTTTTGCAATGCAAGATCTTATCACGGTCGCGCTGGAACTCGGTGCGCAGGAAATCCGGCTCGCCCGAGCGCGCGCGACCCTCGGATTCGTCGGACTTCGCCGCATCCGAGCTTAGAAGCGCATGCTCGCGCAGCTGCTGGTCCTCACGATGGACGATATTCATGGCAACCCCTCCTGACCTTGGTTTTCAGGCTCATCGCCAGTATACCGCGCAAATGCGCGCCCCGCCGCGCGACCCGGCCTGAACGGCGCACGGGCGCGATCGGCGTGAAGTTATGGAAAGGTTGACGCGCGCATGAAACGAATACGCCACAGGCGGGGAGAAAGAAGTATCATGGTTCACTAATGCAACGATTTGATGACACGAAAGGCCGTCATGAGCAATACCTCATCCGAACACCGCCAACCCAAGAAGTATCTTCTTGATTCAACGTTTTTCGTGGCGTTCGAGCTTGCCCATGAGGGCTTGAAGGAAGGCCTTCGCGAGGCCAGCTGCCTGAATTGCACGCAATATCGCGTGCTCATCAAGCTTGCCGCCGCCGAACCCGAGCCCATCGGTCAAAAGGACCTGGGCATCATGCTGGACTTGAAACCTAATGTGATCACCCATGCCGTGAACACGCTGGAAGATGCCGGCTTCGTGGAGCGCATCCACACGCCAGGGCGGCGAGGTAGCCGCGTGAAGGTGCTTGAGGCAGGCATCAAGCACATAGAGCAAGCAAACCCCGCCATCATCGCCCAGCTCTACCGCATATTCCCCACGCAAACCGCGCCGTTCCGCTCGATCTGCGAGGCGGCCGTCATGGCCGGCGCCACCATCGAGCCTCCGCTTTCCCGCGAGATGTCGCGCAAGTTCTTCGCCTCCCGAGCGCTTGCTTCCTTCGAGGTGCTGCGCAAGCGAATCGAGAAAGCCTTGGAAGAGTCCTGCGATGGCGCCACCTTCAGCGAATGCCGCGTGCTGCAGCGCCTAGGCGAAGTGGGCCACCCCATGCGCATCGTGGACCTGGCGCGTCAGCTGAAGCTCACAAGCGCAACGGCCGTTCGCGCGACCGACCGTCTGGCCGAGCGCGGCTGGGTGGAGCGCATGAGCGCGCCCGACGACCGCAAAGCCGTGTACGTGGCATGCACCGACGAAGGGCGGCGCATGCAGGACATCGTGCTCGCGGGCGTGGACCGCATCGCCACGCAGTACCTGTGGAGCCGCCTTGCCCCCGACAAGTGCCGCGACATCGCCATGGCGGGCCATGTGGTGATGGCGGACCTGCAGCAACGCGAGGAAGAGAAGCGTTTGAGCACCCTCGCGCAGCTGCGGCCCATCGACCGTTAAGCCAGCGCCGATCAGGCGTGCTTGCCAGCAGCGAGCTCTTCGACCGGAGCTTCCGCGTTGCTTTGCAGCCCATCGATGCCGATCAGGTCGAACAGCTCCTCACGCGAATGGATATCGAACTTCTGATACACATGGCGCACATGCGCTTTCGCGGTACCGTTGGCGATGAACAGCTCGTGCTCGATCTGCCCGACGGTTTTTCGTTGTGCCAGAAGCATGAGCACCTCGGTCTCACGCGACGTCAACCCGAACCGCTTCGCTAAAAGCTCGCAGCGATCCACGATCTCCTGCTTGCGCACGGCCTGGCCATCAGCCCCTGAGCCATCGAAAAACGACGCCCCCCATTTATTGGACAGTTCCTTTTGAGATAGCAGCACGAACGTCCCCATGATCACGGCGACGATAGCTATGCCGATGGCGATGGTGGTGCCGTGCACACCGCCGACATCGATCATCGACCCGTATTCGTATACGCACCGGCCAAGAAACATGAACACCAGGCGAAGGCTGCGCTCCAAACCGAACAGCCATATCGCCGACACGCCGTAGCGATAGCACAGGTTCGAGCACAACACCATGATCAGGATGGTAAACGCGGTGTAGCCACCTGCCACGCAATACCCGCCGAACACATCGTCGGCAAAACCGAACACGGAAATGGAGAACAGCGCAACCACCGTCAACGGCAACGCGATGCGGCAAAGCACGTTGAAATCGAATTTGTCGCGTTGCACCAGCACGCCGATGACCACGAGCACTGCCACGATGAACGTTCCCGGCGATGAATGCGGCCCGAACGCGCCACGGTAAGCACTCGATTCGATGATGCCGTACGAAAACGCGAAGAAGCCCATGGCAACATGATCTTCCACGGCACGGAGACGCTCACCCACGTTTTCTGCGGCCGTTCGCCTTCGGGCAGCAACCCGAAAGCGCGTCGAGCGCACAACAGAGCCGCTACGGGAAGCAGCGCCGTCATCGCAAACAACCACGGCATCTTAAAGCCCATGTACACATACACGATCAGCGCACCGAATACCAAGGATGACGCATAATACAGCGTTACACGGATGGGGTTCAAGCATCCATACAGTTCGCTGAAGATCAAGATGATCAAGCCCAGGCCCAGACCGCCGAGTACCGAACTTGCAAAGCAAAGCTCCAGCGCGAGCGACGGCATGAAACACGACGCGAACAGCAGCACGGTTGACAGCAGCATGAAACCGCCGCAAAGGATATACACCCTGGTTCTGTTGAACAGCGGGCCTATTCTACGGGCAAGCGCCACGCACGCCAGCATCTCGACGATGGCAGTGAGATCGAAGATGTCGCGCATGGAAACGGAAAAAGCCGGGAAGCCGACGAACGACCCCACAAAGGTGATCTCTATCCAGCGCGGTACACGCCCAACCCTAGAAACGCCAACGGGATGGGCACCAGCACATCCCGCAACGAACGGCGTGCCTTCTTCTGCGCCTGATCACCGCTTGATGGCTTCGCCTGCGCCACATTCCGCGCCGCTACATTCGAACTGTGCAAAACGCTCCCCCATCACCTTGTGCAATTGGGGTTATGCATTCATGTAACCCCCTCTCCCTTCCCTTATTGTATACGACTGCTTAAGTGCAACACTAATGCACTCAGAAACGGTTGCGCGAGTATTGCCTGTTCAAGAGCGGGTTATTTCAAGGGGTTATGGAAATAATCCCCCTGATTTCCCAAAAGGCTGATGAATCGACGCGTTTGTGAAGATATTGTGCAGGGCACAGCAACGAGTTTTGGAGGGCGAAGGGATCGTTGCTCTGCCCCGTCGAGCATGCAAGCGAAATGCGGGGCTCGCATACCGAAAGGAGTTACTCATGTCCAAGGAAATGTCGCGTCGCGATCTGCTCAAGATGAGCGGGCTGGCGGCAGCAGGCGTCGCGGGAGCATCGCTTCTGGGCGGCTGCGCACCGAAAGCGGCATCGAGCGCATCCGATTCAGGCAAAGCGGCAAACGGCGGCTCGACCGCAGCACCCACCGCGGCAGGCCACGAGCGCGCAGGGCTTCCGAGCTTCCTGAGCGCACCCGAGCCGATCAAGGACGTGAAAACCACGAAGGATTACGACGTCGTGATCGTAGGCGCTGGTGCTGCAGGCATCCCCGCCGCCATCACCGCCAAGGAAGCGGGAGCGAGCGTCGCCGTCATCCAGAAGGAAAGCACCGCCATCTCGCAAGGCAACACCGCAACGGGCATCCTGCTCGACAAGTCCGACCCCGCCGGCGTCGAGGCCGTGGTGTCGAAGCTGATTTCCGAGCATGATTACCGCGCTAAGCGCGAACAGGTGGAGCTGTGGGCGAAGAACTCCGGCGAGGCCATCACATGGCTGTTCAACCTGGCACAGCAATGCGGCGCGCAGGTCTCCGACACCACGAAGAAGTGGACGTCAGGCATTGCGAAGGTCAACGACTACGAGATGAACTACTTGTCCATCGACTTTGGCCCGAAGCCCTACAACACCGGCGAAGGCATGAAGGCGTTGGCCGAGTATGCGGAAAAGCAGGGTGTCGACTTCTTCTACTCCACCGAGGCGAAACAGCTCGTGGGCGACGCATCGGGCATCACGGGCGTTATCGCCAAGGGTGCCGAGGGCAACATTCAATTCAACGCGAAAAAGGGCGTTATCTTGGCTGCCGGCGATTACCAAAACGACGACGAGATGGTGAACTACTATCTTCCGGACCTGAAGCACCTCGGCCGCAAGCAGACGAACAAGACCGGCGACGGACACAAGATGGCCATTTGGGCCGGCGGCGCGATGGAGGACCTCGGTCACACGAAGATGCTCCATGACTTCGACGCCGGTCCAGGCTCCATGTGCGATATGCCGTTTTTGGCTGTGAAGATGGACGGCACGCGCTTCTGCGATGAGACCTGCGGCATGTCGCTTATGAACAACTTCCTGCGCAGCGACGCCGATCAGGGCAACTATTGCCAGATCTTCGACAACAACTACACCGAAACGGCTGCAAGCTGGCCGGGCAAGCTGTTCGACCAGGAGGCCATCAAGGCGTACATGCCCGAAGAGCCCGGCGAGAAAAAGGGCGTTTTCGAGGGGCAGATCGCAACGTTTAAGGCGGATACCCTTGACGAACTTGCCAAGAAGCTGGGCATCACCGACGCGGCCGCGTTCAAGAAGGCCGTCGAGCGCTACAACGAGCTGGTTGCGAAGGGCAGCGACGAGGACTTCGGCAAGCAGGCTAAATGGCTCACGCCCATCGACACCCCGCCGTTCTACGGCATCCATCGCCATGTGCGCGTATCGGCCATCGTGTCCGGTGTGAACGTCGACAAGCACATGCAGGTGCTCAAGGACGGTACCGAGGAGCCCATTCCCGGCCTGTTCGCCATCGGCAACGTTGCCGGTAACTTCTTCGCCGGCGTTGACTACACCATGTGGATGCCGGGTTTGTCCCTTGGCCGTGCCCACACGCAGGGCTATGTGATCGGCAAGTACGTGGCCGAACTGTAAAAACCCATGACCTTCGGATAGGCGTTCGGGGGCGTTCGTCGTCCTCGAAACGCCCCCGAACGGATCATCCCCCTAAGCTGAGCGCCCTCCACTCCCTCCGGGCGCTCAGCGTCTTATTTGAACCGAGACAAAAGGAGCACACCATGGAAACGCCGACGAACAGCGTGGACGCGTGCAGCAAGAAGAGCAAAAAACCGCTGATAGCGGGTATCGTCGTTGCGGTTGTGGTGCTGGCGGGCATCGGTTTTTGGACATGGCACAACACGCCGGGTTTTTGCGGCGTGTGCCATACGCCCATGAGCACGTACGTTGCAACGTACGAAGCGCAACCTAACGCGCAAGCGACGGACAAATGGGGCAACGACGTAACGAATTCGAACGCCATGTTGGTGGTCACGCATAAAGAAGCCGGCGTAGAATGCCTGTCGTGCCACGTCCCGAGCATCACTCAGCAAATCGGCGAGGTGACCGAGACTATCACGGGCGATTATTACTACCCGCTTTCTGAAGTCAGCATTTCCGCTTTGCAAGAGAATTCCGGGCAGAACGCAAGCGACGAGGCCGCCTTCTGCCTGAAAAGCGGCTGCCATGTCGATGCGAACGGCACCGAGATATCCACGCGCGAGGACTTGATGAAGGCCACTGCGGATAAAGCATTCAACCCGCATAGCAACCATCACGGCGAAGCAAACTGCAGCGATTGCCATAAATCGCATCGCGCATCGGTGATGCAGTGCACGCAGTGCCACAACGACGCCGCGGCAAGCATGCCGGAGGGCTGGGTGGATTACAAGACCGGAAAGCAGATCGCAGAATCCGCCGTCAAGTAACACCACCGCCAAGCACGACGCACATGATCGAGAACGACCAGTGAGCCAAAATGTTGCGAAGACAGCGTGGCTCATCGCGAAACGAAGGGAGCTCCCATACGGGAGCTCCCTTCGTTTCCCAGGAAGAACCTACGCTGGCCGTGGAAAAGAGAGTATGCGCCTGTTGGAAGAAATAGAGCGCTTCCTTATCAGGAGCTCTCTTCGCATTTCATGCTCTTGCTCAAGACGGAACCCCGTCGTTTCACAGGTGCACCCTGCGCATATCTGACAAAAAGGGAGTTCCCGCATGCGGGAACTCCCTTCACGAAGCTAATAATGCGCAAACGCTAGCCTATTCGGCCTTCTTAGCCCCGATGGCAGCCTGGCCGGCGGCCAGACGGGCCAGCGGCACGCGATAGGGGCTGCAGGACACGTAGTCAAGGCCGATGGCGTTGAACGTGTGGATGGAGTCAGGATCGCCGCCGTGCTCGCCGCACACGCCGCAGGTCAGGTCGGGGTTGCCCTGGTGACCCAGCTCGACGCCCATCTTCACCAGCTTGGCGACGCCAGGGTCGACCGTTGCGAACGGGTTGAAGGGCAGCAGGCGCTCCTGCAGGTACTGCGGGATGAACTCGGCCTCGACGTCGTCGCGGCTGAAGCCGAAGGTGGTCTGGGTGAGGTCGTTGGTGCCGAAGGAGAAGAAGTCGGCCTTCGTGGCGATCTCATCGGCGGTGACGGCAGCGCGCGGCAGCTCGATCATGGTGCCGATCTGGATGTCCAGCTCGACGCCCTGCTCGGCGGCAACCTCGGCGATGGTCTGCTCGGCGACCTCGCGCAGCTTGGCCAGCTCGGGAACCACGGACACCAGCGGGATCATGATCTCGGGCTTGGGGTCCAGGCCCTCCTTCTTCAACTGGGCTGCGGCGGTTGCGATGGCGCGCACCTGCATCACGGGAAGGATGGGGTACACGATGCCCAGGCGGCAGCCGCGAAGACCCAGCATTGGGTTGGCCTCTGCCATGGCGTCGATCTGCTCCATGAGGGCGCGCTTCTCGGCGATGACGCCCTTGTCGCCGCCGGTGGCCTCGAGGCGTGCGATCTCCACGTCGAGGGCACGCGGGCTCTCCAGGAACTCATGCAGCGGCGGATCGAGCAGGCGCACGATGACCGGCAGGCCGTCCATGGCCTTGAACATGCCGTAGAAGTCGCCCGTCTGAGCCTCGAACAGCTGGTCGACGGCCTTCTGGCGAACATCCTCGTCCTCGTTGAGGATGAAGGTCTGGATGATCTGCTTACGATCGCCCAGGAACATGTGCTCGGTACGGCACAGGCCGATGCCCTGCGCGCCGAAGTCGCGGGACAGCTGAGCGTCCTCGGGATTGTCGGCGTTGGCGCGAACACCCAGGGTGCGGAACTCGTCGGCCCACTCCAGGATGGTGTCCAGGTCGCCGGTGAGCTCGGGAAGCACCAGTTCGACGGCGCCGAGCACCACGATGCCGGTGGTGCCGTCCAGCGAGATCATGTCGCCTTCCTTGATGACGACATCGGTGCCGGTGACGACGGCCTGCTTCTTCTCAGCGTCGATCTTGAGGGCCTCGACGCCGCACACGCACGGGGCGCCCATGCCGCGGGCGATAACGGCAGCATGGGAGGTCTTGCCACCATGGCTGGTCAGGATGCCCTCGGCGGCGATCATGCCGGCCAGGTCGTCGGGGTTGGTCTCCCAGC
>URQU01000052.1 GCA_900550055.1 uncultured Coriobacteriaceae bacterium
ATGTCGGCCGCCCTGGCTTCGCATTTCGTTGCTACGGCTGGATGCGCGCACCTTCCAACAAGAAGAATCTTTCGGCGAGCATGGCAGTCGTCTCGCTGCTCAAAAACGGATCTGGGATTGCATCCAACGACCAGTCGATATGGAAGACGCCACGGGGAATGACCGTTATGGGGTCGCCATCGCTTCCTCTACGCGAGCGTTCCTTCGCTCATGCGCCCGAGCGCCCATATCCAGCAAGCCAGCTCGCGCGCTGTAACGACGTTTGCGACCACAGGTCGCTTGCGCAGCTCGCAAGATAGATGGCGACGCCTTTCCGCAAGGCGCTTGACACCGGCCGCTGCATGGTTCGATATGGAAGCGGGAACACCCTCATCGTAAAGCGAGCGCTTTCGCTCTTTCGTGGCGTGGGTGTAGTGCCAGGATGCCTCCACGAGCAGCTTCCGCAAGTGAGAGCTGCCGGCTTTGGTGATGCCACCCCGGGAGGTGCGCTCTCCGCTCGAGTGCTCGGAGGAAACAAGCCCAAGCCAGCTCGCGAAGGCGCGCGCCGAATCGAAGTGGGGGAACACGCCGGCTTCGACCGTGAGCGCGAACGTCGTCATGGTCTCTATTCCCTTCATGCACCTGAGCGCCTCAACGCGATCCCGTCAACGAGGCTTTGAGGCGTATTGGGCCACTCTCTTCTCGATGGCCTTCTTCTGCGGTTCGATATGGCGCACCTCGGAGATGTAGTAGTCGAGGGGCTCTCGAGCGGCAGCGTCGGAAAGCTCGATTCCTCGGATTCACTCCCAGTGCGCATGGGTCCAGCTGCCTTGGCGCTTTCCATCTTCGTTGAACTCGTTCCAGATATATCCCCACCGGATGAGCAGATGGGTGAGGCGGTGCTTGGCGCGGGTGAGGTCTTCGCGGATGTCCTCGAGCGCACGAGAGAGGTTGCGGGCGCCCTCTGTCTCGACGTCGGGCACGAACACCTCCACGATGTTGTGCGCCATGAGCTGGCGCGCCAGAAACTCCGCATCGTTGCGGTCGTTTTTCTTGCGCCTGTCCGATGCGGGCTTGTGCATCTTGGATACGGCGCCCACGATGCAGTCCACGCTCATCTCGCGAAGCTCGCGCACAAGATGAAACCCTGTCACGCCGGATTCATAGACCGCTTTGGGAGAGTCAAACCGAAGAATCCATCCTGCGATCTCCGCGGGCGAATAACCGAACTTCTGCGACCGAACCTCGCCTGTGATTGAGTCGAGTGCGACAGCTGTAACGGATCGGGCATGGACATCCAGACCGATTGAAGTAACATGGTTCATTGCGAGCCCCTCTCATGTATGTGGCAACTTAGGAAAAACTGCCGGTTGTATAAATGACACACGACCATTATCAGCCTATGATCCATGGTCACTAGGAAGACGGCATGAAGTAGGGGCTCACAATGTTCTGCTCATATCGTCATTCAGCATGGTTTCGTCATGGTTGCTCTCAAGCGCCAGAATGCGCATATCGTGCAGGGCTGCATGAGCGGCACCTGTTACCACGCCTGAATCGGTCAAGTAGCCCAAAGCATCGCCATCGGGCGCATCAACGCGAAAACCGAACGACGCAGCGGCATCGTGGCTGGTGGCAAACGGGAGAATACGCAGACCAGCAACGGCAATGGCACTTCTTTCCGACCCCGCGGGTGCAGTACCAAGCGGAAGGATGTCACGAGTTTCAGCGAGTTTACGCAGTTCAGAGCTATTTACCACACAAGCATTGTTCGCATGGACAAGGGGAGCGCAGCCGAGTTTTTCCAGCCCACGCAGAACAACCCCCAAACCTTTCGTGTGATCACCATGCTCATGCGTGATCAGCACGGCTTGGATGCGCGCGGGGTCAAAGCGACGCGAGGGACGACTTGAGGCGCTGCAAGCAGCGTCTGTCGAAGTTCCTGCTCAGGCACGGGCACGCGTTCAGCGAGACGACCCCGTCCGGGCGCCGCAAGGGCAACTGGACCGCCGCGCACTGGGCGTGGATAAAGTCGATATCGTTCGCAGAGAAGGCCGACGACGACGTGCTCGCGTACTACATAGACGCCACGAGGCAGGCGATGGAGGACAAGGCCCGCCTCGAGAGGCTGGTCGAGGCCGAGGCGTCCAAGCCCAGGTGGAAGCGCAGGGTCGACTCCGTCAGGTGCCTGAAAGGCATCGACGTGATGAGCGCCGCCGACCTCGTCTTCGAGGCCGGCGAGTTCTCCAGGTTCAAGAACGCCAGGTCGTTCGCGGCGTGGATCGGGCTGACGCCGTCGGAGCACTCCAGCGGCGAGAGCGTGCGGCAGGGAGGCATCACGAAGGCGGGCAACAAGCATCTGAGGCGCATGCTCGTCGAGTCGGCGTGGCACTACCCGGGATGCTCTCCCCATTCGAAAGACCTGGCCAAAGGCCAAGCGCCGGACCCCGGCGCGAGGCGCCATGCCGCCAAGGGCGTGAGAAGGCTCGTCGGCAGGCGGGCCGCGATGCTCGAGCGCGGCGTCCACAAGAACAAGGCCAACGTCGCGACCGCCCGCGAGCTCGCATGCTGGTGCTGGGCGATAGGCTGCATGGTCGAGAACGGCTAGCCTTCGGGAAGGCGGTCGCGACATAGCGCGATCCATCCCATCCTGTGGTCCGATCCGAGGCCGTTGGGGCGAACCCCCAGTCTTTTCTTTTGCGAGCGCCGCAGGCGCCACCCGCGTGCACAGACTGTCGTTTCGACGAGGCAGCCCCAGCCGTAGCAACGGATTGTCCAGCGCAGAGATGCGCCACGGGCGGATATTAAACTGCGAAGACGAGCGTCGGAGAGACACGCCGAGGTCGCCGCAGGAGGGTTGAGATAGAGAAAGGGCCTGACCCCGGTTCGAAAGAATCGAGGCCAGGCCCAATATTGTCTATTGACAATGTCCTGCTCATATTAAGAAAACCGCCTTTCGGCGGTTTTCTTGGATTGCGGCGGACGTACCGTTTCGCAACCTCATCACGCCGAATACTCTACCCTCATTAATTTCGAATGTCAAAACCACATAGCGCTTCTTTCGGTTGGCAAATTGCTTTTCCGTTTCGAGGCGCAATGTGTTCGCTCGGTGCTCGACAGCGGCATAAACTCGTCTGCGGCCTTGAGCTCCCTTGTTGTTTGCCGTCCTTAATGTCAAAGGGCTGCTAACCCGGTAGGCTAGCGACCCTTCTAGTCCCCGCCTCACTTGGAGTCTACGGGGCCATATCAGTAACGTAACTCTATCGTCCTTGGGATTCTCGGTCAAGCGTACGTTTTGCGTGCGGTCAAATCGGCGATTGCAGTTTTCCTTTCGAAAAAAGTTTCTATCGGAGTACCAGTTAAGGCTCAGGCACGTTCGGGGATATAGGAGCTCCTTGATGCGCCCTTCGCGGCAGATTTACAGGGTTTTTACTGCTCAAATGGGCGATGCGGGTGTTTAATGAAACTTGCTGAAGGCTTGCGAGCGGTTGCGAAACGCTCGTCGGGCAAAGCGCCCATGTTCCATTAATCAACGATTGCGGATAGGTGCTTTTGACAGGTATCATCTTCTGACCGATATCCGAATGCGATCACTTCGTTAGGAGTTGCAATGGGAAGCATTTTGGTAGGCATTGACGGCAGCGATCGCGGACGTCGTGCCCTTGATTGGGCGGTGCGATTCGCTCGCGTGGTCGGTTACGACGTCCACATGCTGGCGGTCATCGACGAGGCGATCGCCAACAAGGCTGGGGTAAGCGTCGAAACCATCATCGAAACCGCGGAATCGGCGCTCGAGAAGAAGCGCCAAGCAGCTCTGGAAAGTTATCCCGACATGAGTATCCAGGCCGATGTTTCCGTCGGCGACATCGTCGGCGTGCTCGCCGATTCCGCGGCGATGCACGACCTGATCGTGCTGGGCAGCCATCACGGGCACACCATCGGCGAAACCATCGGCGGTGCGAAGGGCCTGCGCGTGTCCGTGTCCACCAGCGTGCCCACCGTCGTGGTCCCGGCGGACTGGGATGCGCAGCAGCAGGGCTCCGGAATCGTCGTGGGCGTCGGCCCCGACGAGGCGGTCAGCGCCCGCGCCATCGACTTCGCCGCGAGTGCGGCCGTGGCATTCGAGCAGCCGCTTGAGCTGATCAGCGCTTGGGGCGTCCCTGCGTGGCTTGAGCGCACCGCGCAAACCATGGGCGGCGGCTTGGCCCCCGTCGGCGAACAGCGTCAGATCGAGCTCGATCATCAGCTCGGCCGCCTTGCCTTCGAATACCCGGCTTTGCAGGTTACGGGCCGCACCGTCGAGGATTCTTCGCCTTCCCGTGCTCTCGTAGAGGCCAGCAAGGAAGCGTCCATGCTGGTCATGGGCACGAATTCGCGCAATGCGCTGGGCCGCACGCTGTTCGGCAGCGTCACGCACAGCGTGCTTTTGAACCTGAAGGTACCGACCGTTATCGTCCCTCAGGCGTAAACGCTCCGCAGCATATCCGATGCCGCAATCCCTCCATGGCTGCATCCCCTCATACGGAAACCGGCGCCCTCGAGCGCCGGTTTCCGTTTCTATTGGGTTTTGCGGGCGAGCAAATCGCCCGCTGGGCGGTGGCGAGGCGGATTTTGCGGGCGAAAGAAATGCCGCCGGGAGGATGGCCCCATGTCGGTAATTCATTCGCGAATCGCTCGCCGCCGTGTCGCATCCCCGCGTTACGCCGTCCAATCGCGGCGGATCTGCTCCCATTTTGCGTCGCGGCCGGCTTCCACCTGGGCGATCTCGTCGTCGGTGAGCGCGCGGAACCTGCCTTGGCGGCGAAGGTACGCCTCCACGCTGGCAAACTCGCGCGGGTTCCTGCTGAGCTTGAACTGCCCGCCCGGCACGCCGCTGAGCTGGGGTCCTTCGTACTCGGCCAGATACCACAGGCCGCAATCCACGATGTCGCGCGCCACGTCCACCATATCGGCCTCGGGACAGCCCCAGCCGGTCGGGCAGGGCGCGATTACGTGGATAAAGCGCGTGCCGCGGATGTCGCGGGCGCGTTCCAGCTTGCGCAGGAAGTCGGGCAGGTACCCCACGCTTGCCGTGGCCGCATAGGGAATGCCGTGCGCGGCCACGATCTCGAACACGTTCTTCTTCTGCGTCAGGCACCCGTGCGCGTTGCGTCCGGCCGGCGTGGTGGTGGTCTTCGCGCCGAAGGGCGTCAGCGAGCTTTTCTGGATGCCCGTGTTCATGTACGCCTCGTTGTCGTAGCAGATGTAGAGCACGTCGTCGTTGCGGTCGATGGCGCCCGAAAGCGCCTGCAGGCCGATGTCGGCGGTGCCGCCGTCGCCGGCGAAACCAACCACAGTGCAGTCGTCGGGCTTGATGCCCTGTGCCCGCAAACCTGCCTCGATACCGGTGAGCACGCTTGCCGTCGCCGCAAAAGGCGTGATCATCGCGTTGTTGGCGAAGGAAAGCTGCGGGAAGTTGAAGCCGACGGCGCTCATGCAGCCCGCCGGCAGCGCCGCCACCGCGTTCGGGCCGAGCACCTTGAGCGCCGCGCGGACGGCAAGCGATCCGCCGCATCCGGCGCATGCCTTGTGCCCGAAGAAGAACTCGTCATCGGGCAGGGTTTTCGCGTTCAAAGCCATGGCTATCGGCCTCCTTCCGCATCGGTTGCGCACGCGCCGTCGCGCGCGCCTTCAGGGGCGCCGCCGGCAACGGCAACGGCCCCGGCGTCGCCGTTGCCTTCGCAGCAGGGGCTGCCGAACTCGTCGGCCACGGAGTCGACGCCCAAAAAGCCCACGCGCGGGCAATCTTCGGGCGCGATGCGCCCCGCGGCGATTTGGGAAAGCACCTCGAACATACCCCTCATCTGGGCCTGCGAGATATCGTCGCCGCCCAGGCCGCCCACGAAGTTCACCATCGGCACGACGTTGCCCGCCTGCTGCAGCGCGGAGCACACGTTGGTCATGACCGTACCTTCCGCGCCGAAGCTGACGTCTTTCTCCAGCACGCCGACCGCCGCTGCGCCCGCCAGGACTTCGGCGATTTCGCGCGCTGGGAACGGGCGCATGTAGCGGATGCGCACCAGGCCCGCTTTCACGCCCTGCGCGCGCAGCTGCGCCACGCGCTCGCGCGCCAGGCCGGCGATGGAGCCCAGCGTTACCAGCACGATGTCGGCATCATCGCAGTCCACGGCCTCGATCAGCCCCGGATAGCTTCTGCCGAACACCTTGGCGAAGCGCGCTTCGACGCGCTCTACGGCGTCGGCGGCGGCCAGCATGCCCTCGTGAGCCGAGTGCTTGAAGTAGCGGTTGAACTCCGGGCCCGCCGAGTAGCCGATGTTGACGGGGTTTGCGAAGTCGAATCGGTTGCCCGCGCCGTCGTAGGGCGGCAGGAACGCATCGGCCTGCTCCTGGGTGGGGATGTACACGCTCTCGTAGGTGTGCGTGAGCGCAAAACCATCCAAGTTCACCATGAACGGCGTGCGGACCTTGGGGTCCTCGGCCACCGCGTAGGCCATAAGCGCCAGATCGAGTGCTTCCTGGTTGTCCTGCGCGTACGCCTGCACCCAGCCGTGGTCAAGAAGCGCCAGGCTGTCTCGCTGGTCGCCGTAGATGTTCCACGGCAGCGCGGTGGCGCGGTTCGCGTTCATCATGACGATGGGGAAGCGGCCGCCCGCGGCGTAGGTCAGACACTCGGCCATGTACAGCAGGCCCTGGCTTGATGTGGCCGTGAACGTGCGTGCGCCCGTGGCCGACGCGCCGATGGCGCACGACAGGGCCGAATGCTCGCTTTCGACGTGCACGTACTCGGCCGCCAGCTGGCCTTCCTCGACCATCTCGGAAAGGCGCTCGACCACGACGGTCTGCGGCGTGATGGGGTAGGCGGAGATCACCTGCGGTCGAGCCAAGCGCACGCCCTCGGCGAACGCCTCGTCACCGGATAGAAAACGCTTCATGTGCATCACGCCTCCTTCGCGTTCGCTTCGGGCGCCATGGAAAGCGCGTCGAACTTGCAGGCGGCGGCGCAAACCCCGCAGCCTTTGCAGAAATCAAGGTCGATATCCACCGAAACGCCCGCCTTGTTTTGCCCGTCAACCTTGAAGATGGCGCCGTCCGGACAGTACAGGTAGCACTGCAGGCAGCCCGTGCACGCGCTCGCATTAAGCACCGGGCGCACGTTGCGCCAGCCCGCGTTGACCTGCGTCAGGTATCCCGCCGTGTAGCAGGTGGTTTCGGCATAGACGCAAGGATCGGGAACGGTGGCGAACAGCTGCGGCATATGCGCAGCCGAAGAATGCGCCGACCGGTGTAGGCCGGTTACCGTTTCCAGCTCGTCACCGTGTTGACCTGCGGATTCGTCATCAGCGGCTTCCTCATATCCGGCAACCTCGGCCTGCTGAACCAGCGCAATGGCGTGTTCGACCACCTTGATGTTGGCTTCGTGCAGTTTCGCGGGCATGTACTGACGGATGGCCTCCTCCACGCTTTCGCGGTCCACGCAATCGGCAAGCTGTGCTAAAGCGCCCAAAAACACCGTGTTGGGGATGGGCCGGCCCAGAATCTCGGTGGCCAGGCCGTCCGCGTCGATGGCCAGCAAGCGCGGGTCGTTAAGCGCCTCGGCGGTGTTCACCAGGCAGATGCCGCCCGGTTTCAGCTCGCGCTCCCAGCCGGGCGCCAGCAGCGTTCCGTCCAGGTAGATCACGAAATCCGCCTTCGCAACGGCGCTTCGGTCACCGACTTGCACCGTATCGATCTTGGTGAACGCGCGCATGGGCGCGCCGCGTCGCTCGGGGCCGAACGAGGGGAACGCAAGCGCGTGCCGCTTGCCGTCAAGCGACGCCGCTGCGCCCAGAAGCCGAGCGGCGGTGAAGGCCCCCTGTCCGCCGCGGCCATGCCAAAGCACTTCTATCATATGAAACCTTTTCCCGTCTTGGATACGCCGTTCCATCATACGCCAGGCTTTTGCCCGGCGCCCGGCGGGCCCGGCGTCAGCCCGCAAAACGCCGAAAAGGGGACGAGCGCGCTCGTCCCCTCCAAGGTCGCAAAAACCGCGTTTCCTAGAACTTCGCGTAGCGCTCCAGGTTCTTCTCGAGCGTTGCCACGAAGCGCGCCGCGGTGCCGTCGAGCTGCACGCCCTTCTTCTTCAGGTAGCCCAGGCGCAGCGTGACATCCGCGTCAAGCGGCACCGTGCGCAGCTGAGCGCCGTCGGAGATGCCCACCAAAATGCCCGAGGTCACGGTGTAGCCGTTGAGCGCCACGATCAGCTCGGAGAGGCTGGCGCGATCGGTGGTGGCGATGGACTTGGCGCGCGGCTGGTCGCCCAGCGCCTCCTCGAAGAAGGCGGCCGGAGCGTCTTTGCCCTGGTCGAAGTAGATGTAGGGGTAATCGGCCAGCTGCTCGAGCGTCAGGCTGGACGCGTTGACCAGCGGGTGGCTTGCCGGCAGCGCCACGCGCGGGGCCGACTCGACCAGCTGCACGAACTCGAGGCCGGCGGCGTCGAAGGCGGCGTCAAGCTCCGCGGCGGTCGTGGAGGTCTCGAACACCACGCCCAGCTCGCTTTCGCCCGATGCCACGTCGTCGATGACGCCCTGCGTGGTGCGGTCGCGGAACGCGTAGTTGTAGGAGTCGCCGCCCAGCGCCAGCACCGTGTGCGCAAACGTCTGGACATTGAACAGGTAATGCTGCCCGGAAACGGAGAAATCGTATGCCATGGGAAGATCCTTTCGCTCGGTGCCGCGCCCCGCAAAAGCCTGTTGCGGGGCGCGGCCGATGTAAACCAGGTGGTTTTGCGCCGTCGCCTACTTTGCGCTTTCGCGCTCGTCGATGAAGCGCTTCGCCTTGTGCTCGCTGGAGGTGCCCAGCTTGTCGGCGTCGAACACGATGACCTTGGCCGGACGCACGCCCGTGTGGGCCTTCAGCGCCGCCTCGACGCGCTTGGACACCTGGTCGTAGGGCTCGTCGCTGCCAAAGGCGCGCTCGACGGACACCTCGTAGCGGGTGGAGAAGTTCTCGTCGTACACGCGGATGGAGTACTCGCCGGTCAGGCCCGGCTCCTTGCGCACGACGTATTCCACGTCGGAGGGGAACACGTTCACGGCGCCCACGATGAACATCTCGTCCTTGCGGCCGGTCACGTGGATGCGGGCGTGGGTGCGGCCGCAGCTGCACTTCTCGGTGGAAACGTAGCCGATGTCGCCGGTGCGGAAGCGGATCATCGGGCGGGCCTTCTTCATGAGCGTGGTGTAGGTCAGCTCGCCCACGCTGCCGGGCTCGAGCACCTCGCCGGTGACCGGGTCGACGGTCTCGACGAGGATCTGATCCTCCACGATATGCAGGCCGTCCTTCGCCTCGCACATGGCGGCGCAGGCGCCGTAGATGTCGGACAGGCCGAAGAAGTCGACCACGTTCGCGCCCCACAGCTCCTCGATGCTCTCGCGCGTGGATTCAATGGAACCGCCCGGCTCACCTGCGACGATGATGGTGCGGATGCTGAAGTCGTTGCGCGGGTCGAGGCCCTTCTCCTTGATCTTCTGACCCAGCGTCCAGGCGTAGGAGGGGCTGGTCCAGATGATGGTGGGCTGGTACTGCTTCAGCACGAAGATCAGGCGGTCGGAGGGGATGGCGCCGGCCCAGATGGCAAGCGCGCCCAGACGCTGCGCGCCGATGACGTCGGGGCCGCCGACGTACAGGGCGAAGTTCAGGCCGTGGACGTAGCGGTCGTTGGGGCGCATGCCGGCCTGCCAGAACAGACGGGCCTCGGTGTCCTGCCACAGGTCGAAGTCCTCCTGCGTGAAGGGGCTGACCGTGGGCACGCCCGTCGAGCCGGACGAGGTGGCCATGAAGATGACGTCCTCCTCGGGCACCGAGCACATCTCGCCGAAGAAGCTGCCCACGTGCTGGGTCTCGCGCTCGGTCTTCTTGTCGATGAAGGGGAACTTCTCCAGATCCTTCAGGGTCTTGATGTCCTCGGGTTTCACGCCGGCCTCGTCGAAGGAGCGCTTGTAGTACGCCGTGTTGTCGTAGGCGTAGCGAACCATCTCCTGAAGGCGCTCAAGCTGCATGGCCTCCAGTTCGGCGCGCGGCATGCACTCGATCTCGGGATCATAGTACTTCTGGTCGTAGGGAATGTTCTTCTTCGCCATCACTGCTCCTTGCTCGCAGGTATCGGGGGTTGTTTCGGTAAGCCAGTATGAAACCAGAACCCCACTCCCGAAGCAAGCCGAATCGGCATACGGAAAGCGTAAAGCCCGCCATCGCCGATTTCGATGACGGGCTTTACCTGGGGAAATACTATTTAATAGAAGGATTTAAGCTCCTAACGGCCACCAAGCCGCTACACATCCCTTTGTTTCGCAAAATCAATGAAATATCACTAGAAAGCTCTGCGTAATTCGATAGTCCTCATGTTATATCGCTATCGCTCTTTGAATTATCATTATTTTTCAGAGCTCGGTTGAACGCTGCAAAAAACTGCATTCCATTCGATACATGCATCTTGCGATAAATGCTAGCGACATGATGCTTGAGAGTGTTCTTGCTAATACTTAGGCTATCGGCAATTTCCGCGCGAGACATACCTTTAACTAAAAGACTGCACACTTCCCACTCGCGTTGGGAAAGAGAGTAAGTTGCAATTATGCTATCGACATTGCAGTCCATCATAAAGCGATTCACACCATTGGGATAGGCGAGCCTGAAACGATTGCAGAGATGCTCATTGACCTCATTCAGTATGCGCATCTCCTCATCGGAAAAATTTCCCTGCTCTTTTGCGCGCATTAAGGAAATCGTCCCAAAAAGTATATTGTCTGTGGCAATGCACGCAGTCGCTGTATAAAAAATGCCCATGCGGCTTTCCCATTCCTGATGAATGCGCGATTGCTCAATTACTTCCGGAGGCACTAAATCCGTTGATCGAACCGTTGCTGGTATCCCCTGATTATAAAACCACGAAAGATAGTCAATGGTGTGATAGTAATCCGCGTAAAGAGCCGTGGTTTCTTCGTCAGTGTCCATACTTTGATAATTGAAAGCCGCCTTGAATCGATCGGATTGATCGTTAAGGGCTGTATACGAATGATCAAAAGGAATAATTTCGCGTAAGCCCTCGCAGCAGCTAATCAGCAAATCTTCCACAGGAGTAGTATATATTCCGATGATTATTTCATTTTGCTTCCTTCGAACGTCATCATCCATGTGCAACACCTCATTTGCGATTCGCTAACTCTCTTGTATTAATTGCATTCTCCTGCGTTCGTCGGTCTTTGCAGAGAAAACACCCTTGCGAACTCTCTGCAATCGCTATGGGCACCGTGCGCCTTTTGCCACGATAATGCGATGATGAAAAGGGCTTATATCCTCCATTTACAATACCGCAAAGGCTCCATCAAACTTAATGAAGCCTTTGCCTGCAGTAAGAAAACGCGATGCCAACATGGACTACTTTCACATCACCCAAGCTTTGACTAGGCGACGATGACGGTGCCCGTCTCGCCGCGAAGGCCGGCGGCGGCGCACTCCAGCGAGGTGATGAGCGCCTTGCCCTCGGGGTACTTCTCGACGTAGTCGATGCAGGCCTCCACCTTGGGCAGCATGGAGCCCGGGGCGAACTGGCCCTGCTCGATGTACTCGCGGGCCTGGGCCGCGGTCATCTCGGAGATCTCCTCCTGCTCGGGCGTGTTGAAGTTGACGCACACCTTCTCCACGGCGGTGAGGATCACG